>JBAYFS010000001.1:0-33389 GCA_041667045.1 Elusimicrobiaceae bacterium
GTCGCAGGCGCGATTATTGCCGGAACCCCTTTAGTTAGCATTGTTTCGGCTTTTCTGTACAACAAAGAAAAACAATCCGCCGAATTAAAAAACAAGCGCCCTCCGGAAAATCCTCCGCTTGACAAACCCGCATAAACCGCTATAATAGTTGTATAGTTTAAATTTGTGAAACGACCCGTTCAAAGGATATTCCTTTGCCTGGGTCATTTTTTTATTCCCCCTCCCACGACGTATCCGCACCACTCACAAGTGGCGCGTCCTTTCACAACTTTAACAGTCCTTGCTCTGCCGTGCGTAAAGCGGCGGGGCTTTCTTTTGGCGGCAACGCGGGCACACAAAAATATTCTTCCCGGACAGTTGCCGCCGAAGCTCTTTTGCGCGGGGGAAAGAATGGCTAAAAACCCCGGCGGCCGTCCGCAATTCGATGGAAAAACTGTTGAATCTGTGCTTGCGAAACTTGAGCAAGCGTGGGCGCTTGATTGTTCGGACGCGGAGGCCGCGGCTTACGCCAATATCTCTGCCTCCAGTCTTTCGCGGTATTTAAAATCCCACCCCGAAGTATCGCAACGAAAAGAGCAGCTCAAGCTAAAACCAGTGTTAGCCGCTCGGCGCGCAGTTTATCGTGCCATCGCCGGGGACGCAACGTCTGGTATCCTCGCTGATGCAGATTTAGCACTCAAATATCTGGAACGCAAACGTCGTGACGAGTTCTCCCTAAAGTCCGAAGTGGAACATTCCGGCGCGGTGACTGAAAAAATAGTTTTTGTACGGCGGGAAAGCAGGGGGCAAGAATGAAACGCTTTGAGGTTACCAGCGTTTTTGAACGCACCCACGACGCAACCGAGCGTGTCGTAATCAATATCGGCGGCGCACGCTCTTCTAAATCATTCAGCGTCATTCAGCTTTTAATAATGCTTGCCAACAACGCGCCTTGCAAAATAGGCGTTCT
The DNA here is from genome assembly GCA_041667045.1 of Elusimicrobiaceae bacterium. Taxonomy (GTDB): domain Bacteria; phylum Elusimicrobiota; class Elusimicrobia; order Elusimicrobiales; family Elusimicrobiaceae; genus JAQVSV01. Next base: position 950 of record JBAYFS010000001.1, read on the forward strand.
CCGTAAGACCATGCCGGCACTGCGCCGCACAAGTTATCGAGCGTTTATTGACGCGCTGAAAACTTACGGGTTGTATTCCTCTGAAAACCATAACAAAAGTTCCGACATTTTACGCCTCGGCGGAAGCACCATAGATTTCATGGGCCTTGATGAGCCGCAAAAGGTTAAGTCCGCGGATTTTAATTTCATTTGGATGGAAGAAGCCAACGAGTTCACCTTCGAGGATTTCACAATTTTGGGAACGCGGCTATCTACTCCGCCTGTTCCGGGCCGGCGCAATCAGATGTTTTTAAGCCTCAACCCTTCCGAGGCCAACGGCTGGATACCTAAAAAGCTGATGATTCAGCCCGACGTGCGGGTGATTCGTTCTTCTTATCTCGATAATCCGTTTTTGCCGCAGGACTATATAAATTTCCTCGAAGGCCTGAAAGAAACCGACCCCGTCAGCTATCAGATTTACGCGCTCGGCGAATGGGGCAAGACCGGCGCGCGGATTTATAACAGATTCGATTTCGTGGACACGTTACCGGAACACCCAGACGAGACAATTTATGGGTTAGACTTCGGATACAACAATCCCTCCGTGCTTATCCGTGTCGATATCAAAGATGGTGAGCTGTACCTGTCGGAGGGTTTTTACGAGACACGGCTTACGAATGCAGACCTGATTGTAAAACTAACTGAGATAATTCAGGCGGAAGCGCGGCGTCGGCCAATATACGCCGACGCTGCAGAGCCTGCACGCATTGCCGATATTGAGCAGTCCGGGTTCAATATTCATTCCGCCGACAAGTCCGTTTCTGACGGCATTGATGCTGTCAGAACTTATCCGCTTCACATCCTGAAATCATCAGAGCTTTTGACTGAGGAAATCCAAGAATACAAGTACAAGGTTTCCCGCTCTGGCGATATTCTCGACGAGCCGGCGAAGATTAAGGACCACGCGATGGACGCATTACGTTATGCGGTTTATACGCATTTCAAAAATCCGCATGTGTCTGGCAGAAACATACTCATGGACGTGAACAACGACATGAATATCTTGGTGAAAATACATGGCTGAAAAAATAGCGCTTAAAGCGATCCCGACCGGGGACAGTGGGAACCAGTTTTTTAATGGCATTTTCACAGACGAATACCTTACGGCCTTGCAGGGCCAGGCTGGCGCGATTATTTATGACAAAATGCGCCGCTCTGACGCGCAGATAGGAAAAGTTCTGCGAATGATAAAGAACCCGATTCTCTCTTGCGAATGGGACTTCCTTCCGGGTGACGAGGAAGACTCAAGCAAGTTGCATGCCGATTTTTGCCGTGAATATTTTTTTAAAGCAAACAAGATGCCGTTCGGTTTACTACTTCAACAGGTGTTGACCTGCTTTGAATTTGGCTTCAGCGTGTTTGAAAAGGTCTGGGGCGAGTGGGAGTATCAGGGCAAGCTCTATCATGGCGTGGCGCTTAAGATGCGCTTACAGAAATCCATTGAAGCCATAGACCCGCTGACGAATCTCATGACGCAAATAAAATCAGACGGTGCGAAGGTTGATATACCGTTTGACGACCTGGTTTTCTTTGTTCTGGCGCAGGAAGGCGACGATATGCACGGAAACTCTCTTCTGCGCAACTCGTATATGCTGTGGGATTTCAAAAAAGAAGTCATGAAGGTACAGGCCATCGGCATTGAGCGCATGGCTGTCGGCACTCCGGTTGTCACCGTGCCCAAGGGCGTAGACCCTTCCAGCCCAGAGTATATCGCAGTAAAGACTATGGCGAAGAATATGGTCACGCACGAAAACTCCTACGTCATAATCCCAGAAACTTATAAGTTTGAAATAATCGCGGGCAAGTTCGACAGCGCAGCGGTCCAAAGTACGATTGATTCTTACGACTCCAAGATAGCCGGGAGCACTCTTACGCAGTTCCTTGAGCTGGGGCAGAATGGGAACGGCGGTTCCTACTCGCTGGGCGCGGACCAGAGCCAGATATTTATTGACGGCTTACAGTTTGTTGTCGGATACATCGAAGAGATTTTCAGCCGGTATGTTATACGTCAGATGATTGACGTAAACTTCGGACCGCAGAAAGTCTATCCCACGCTGCGCGGGCTGAACCTAAACAAAGCCAAAGTAAAAGAATTTATTGATTACTGCGAGCGGCTAATTAAAGCCGGCGCGGTAAAGTTCGGTGTTGAGGACGAACAGGACCTTCGCAAGCGGCTTAAAATACGGCCTCTTTCTGACGAGGAAATAGCCGGGCGGGAAAAGGTCAACACGCCGTCCGCTGTGCCTGTTGAGCCGAGCCCCACGGAGCCCATAATAACGGAACCGGTTAAAAAAATGTCCGAAGCTTCTCTGGCGAAAGCGAAGAAGCACGCGCAAATGATTGACGTAGAAGCCGAGCGCGTCTATGACTTCATGCGTGCGAATTTGCTCACGATAAAAGACAAACTCGTCGCAGATATAGAAGCGACACTTAATCGTGGCAGTGTTGAAACTCAGGGTCTTAAGAATATAGAGCTCGGCTATGTGGCGAAGTATAAAGATGGCCTGGCGCGCAAGATAGCCTATCTGGCAAAAGAAGGGTACAACCTTGCCAAACAAGACGCGCGCTCACACATGGCGAAGAAGTTGGCGGAAGATAAGGAAATTAACCCTAAAGACCTGCCTAAATCGCTTAAGGCTTACGTTATTAACAAGATCGACGCCATCGTAGACGGGCAGACGCTAAACATGCGCCTAAAGGCCATATACACTGCGCAAAAGGCAATTGATAGCGGGCTGAGTATAAAACAGTCCATCGCGGAAGTTAATCTTGTCCTGGCTGATTTTACGGACGGCAGCAAAGTATCCGCCGGCGCGGATAACGTAGTCGCGGAAAGCATCAATAACGGAAGTATGTTTTTTTTCACAAATGTGGCCAGCGACCAGATTATTGCGTATAGGGTCAGCGCCGTAATTGATGCCGACACTACAAAAATTTGCGCATGGCTTAACGGGCATGTTTACGCACCCGGAAGCGTAGAGCTGGCGAAAGTGCAGCCCCCGTTGCATTATGGTTGCCGCACAATTCTAGAGCCTATTTACGCAGACGACCCGGACGCAAAAGACATTGTAATCGACAACGAACTTCCGCCGCCCAGCATTATGGCGCTAAAACAATTTTAGGAGAGAATATGGAAAGAGAAATATATATTTTTGACCGATTCTGCCAGGATATGGCGCAGTCCACAATCAAACAGATGTTGGACTTCGACAGGCAGGGCAAGGACCCTATAAAGGTTTACATAAACAGTTATGGCGGGGACGTCACTGCGTTATTCTCGATACTGGACACGATGGCTTTGCTCAAAAGCCCGGTCTATACCATCGCAATCGGAGAAGCAGACTCGGCGGCGGCGTGGCTGCTGTCGGCCGGGGCAAGACGATTTGTAACGTCAAACACCAGGGTTATGATTCACGAGGTGTCTTCGCTGGCGATAGGCACAAACACCGATATGCAGGAACAGTTGGCGCAGGCCGCCGCTATGAATAGCCGGCTTATAGAAATACTGGCCAAGAACACGAAACAACCTGCGGGAAAAATCCGCAACGACGTTAAAAAGCAAGACTATTATATGACGGCCAGCGAAGCCGTTGAATACGGAATCGCCGATGAGGTTCTGAATGCTGAATCCAAAGATATCTATAAATTATCGGACCCGGTTTCCTTCGGGCAGTCCGAAGTAACGCTCGGCGAAAAGCTCAGTGAAATACAAATACTTAAAACCGGAAAATTTAAACACATCCAATACGGTGATTTTGAAATAAGCTCCGCAGACCTGGGCCTCTTTAAAGCTCACTTCGACGAGCGGGTACGCGGCATTGATATTTCCGTAGACGCAACGCACGATAACGACAACGGAGAGCGCGCCGCCGAGGGATGGATACAATCTGTTGAAATACGAAATCAATCAGAACTGTGGGCATGGGTAGAATTTACCGCGCAAGGGCGACAGCTTATTGCAGAGAAGCGGTTTAAATACTTTAGCCCCGAGTTCCTTTTCAGTTACAAAAACGAAAAGGGAGAAATATTCAAAAATGTGCTGCTGGGTGGGACGCTTACGAATAGGCCCTTTATCAAGGGCATGTCGGCCATCAAGCTGTCTGAGCCTGCGGCAAACAAGGAGAAACACACCATGAACAAAGAAGAATTGATAGCTAAGCTCTCGGAGCACGGCGTCAACGTCATGGCTTTGACTGAAAACCTCTCCAAGCTCACAGCGGAAAACCAGCAAAAAACAAAAGAGCTTGAAACCGTTTCTGCAAAGTCTACGAAGATTGAAGCCGAAAACAAAACTCTCACGGAAAAGGTGAGCGAGCTTTCCGGGAAGATAGAAGCAGATGCTAAAGCGGTCTGCTTTGAAGATCTTAAGAGAGTCGGCAAGGTCGTTGAAGCGAACCGCGAAAAGATTTTCGCTAAGTTTGCAACCGCCGATGAGCTGAAAAGTTTTTACGCGGATATCCCGGCGCTGCTCAATGTCGCGCCCAAGGGTGACGCCGGCGCTAACGACGCGCCCGCCATAGACAGCGAGCTCGAAGCAAAAGCAAAAACGCACGGATTGTCCAAAGAGGACATTCTGGCGGCGCAGAAATAACCAAAGGAGAAAAAGCATGACAGCTTTAAGCGAAAACAAATTCGATTATTCAAGAAAAGACGGCCAGCTGGTTTCGGAGCTTATCAATGTTGCATCCGTAGCCAAGATCATCTACAGGGGCTCGCTCGTTAACCGCGGTGCGACCTATAAAGGCGTTCAGCCGGCCGCCAACACTACGGGCGAGCAGTTCGCCGGCGTGGCCCATGAATACAAAGCCGGAGCCGCAGGCTCTGACGCTATAGGGACGGAAGAAATCCAGACCTGGAAGACAGGCATTTTCCCCTACGCTACTGGCGGTTCTACCAGCAATGGTCCAGTCGCGGTATCTGCCTCAGATGTCGGATGCGAAGTCTATATCGAAGACAGTGGCACCGTAGGCAAAGCCAGCGGAAACGCGTCGGCCTGCTACGTTAAATGCGGAATCCTCACGAAGTATGTTTCCGCCAGCGAAGTGTATGTCCGCATAGACGGCTACGCGAAATAATCAAAAGGAGACAAATACAATGGCACTTCAGAACACACTTAAACAGATAAATGACGCTTCGGTGATTTTAAAAGCGGCGTTTCAGAAAAAACTCAGCACGATAACATTGCCGCTACTTGAACAGCTGGCGATGAAATCTCCGTCAACCAGCAGCGGTGAAACTTATACCGGGCTCAACGCTGTACCGAAGATATCGGAGTTTACCGACGAGCGGAAAGTAAAACAGCTGCTCGGAAAAATCTATACCATTCTCAACAAGAAATGGGAAAGCACCATGTCGGTGAAGCGCGAAGATATCGAACGAGATCATCTCGGTATGTATACTGCCCGCGTCAAAGAGATGGCGAGCAAAGCCAAAATGCACCCGCTCGAACTGCTGATTTCCATGCTCAGCGCGGGCGACACGGCGGCTTACGGGCTCTGCTACGACGGACAGTATTTCTTTGACACCGACCACGCAGAAGGCAACAGCGGAAATCAGTCAAACAAGCTGTCCGGGTCCGGCACGAACATAAGCCAGTTTCAGACCGATTATCTCGCCGCGAAAGCTGCGATGAAAGCGTTTAAGGACGACCAGGGCGAACCGTTCTTCGGCGAAGGCCTGGAGCTTGAGGGCAACCTTCTTGTTGTGGTTCCGCTCGGCCTTGAGGCCGTTGCAAAAGCTGTTCTTACGGCAGAAACGCTGTCCGGTTCTACCAACACCCTTAGAGGTGAAGCGAAAGTAATCGCGTCGTCCAGACTTACCGCTGCGGATTCCACCGACTGGTACCTGATTTATACTGGCGGAGACCTGAAGCCCTTCATTAACCAGGAAGAAGTCCCCGTTGAGTTTGTGGCGCTCGACAACCCGCAGACAAACGAAGCCGCGTTCATGCGCGACGAGTTCCTGTACGGCACATATGCCCGCTATAACGTGGGCTACGGCTTGTGGCAGTACGCCATTAAGACCGTGAACTAGTCCGGCAGAGGGAGGGCGGGCTTTTGCTCGCCCTCTCCTAACATTCTCAAAATGGAGCGATTATGAAAATATCGGTAATGACAAAAAAAGGAATATCACAATTCCGCCGAGCAGGATTTCTGTTCACCGAAACGGCGACGGAAATTGAAGTATCCGAAGAACAGAAACGCCAGATAGAAGCAGAACCTATGCTCATGGTGGCCAAGTCCGCGCCGCAGGTTGGTCCCAAAAATCAGAACAAGGAGAAAGCAAAATGAACCCCCTACAAATGACCCCGTTGTCGGCTGACGCAACACTTTTCATGCAGACCAAGCAGGACGTAGTAGACGAAAACAAATCCTATTACGGATATGCCGTGCCCGGCGCGCTTGCAACCGAAGCCAAATGGCTTATCGTTGAAGTTTTGAAAACAGGAAACGTCATATCCAAGCGGTTTGCTTCCGACTCTGTCAATTTTGACAAGGTTTGGGACGATCGCGCCGGTTACACATATTAACGGAGATATAAAATGAAAAAAATATACCTACTCGTATTTCTGTTGATCGCACTGGTGCTTCCCGGCATAGCCGCGGAATCAAACGGCCAGTATATACTCAATCCGTTCACTGGAAAAATGGACTACTACGTCGGACACTTCGACAGTAAAACGGATTACTACGGAGTTGTTAAGGACACGACAACCGGCAAAGCGGCAATGACGCTGTCCGGCTCATTGAGCATTGCCGCCAGCTCAAACACGCCGAGCACATACCCGATTGTCTTTGACGGCTCAACCGGAAACTTAAAAGGAACGTCGCTAACTATTACCGGAAGCTCGTTCTCGCTCGCCACTTCGACATTGTCCTGCACCGCCGGGGTTTGCACGTTTGGCAACACGATTGCCGGAAGCATATCTGGCAACGCCGCCACTGTTACGAACGGTTTGTATACCACCGGTGGAACCATGACGGGCAAACTAGGCTTGGCGGTAAAAACAAAAGCTGAGCTGGCGCTCATAACGCCCGCCGTCGGGGACGTGTATTTTTGCTCCGATACGACTCCCGCGCGCATAGCGGTTGCCACCGGAACTAGTGCCGGAAACTTCGGCGACTCGATGGGGCTAACGTTGTATTAAGGATTACGAAAATGGCATACGCAACAGTAGCTGAAGTTCAAAACTATTTTCAAAATGCAACCTTCGGGACGAGTGACCCTATCTCGTCCACAAAGGTGCAGTTCATGCTCGACAGCTGGGAAGCCATGATAAACATGCGGCTATCCCTTGTCTGCGCGACACCGGTTACTGACTCGGTGATTTCGAAAGTGGTTAAAGAAGTTCAAGTTAAGTTCGTTGCGAATGACATTGACAATATTCTCCGCGACAGAGGAAACTCCGTCGGGAAAAGCAATTCCGTAGAGAAAACTAGGGACCTGGGGAAAGAAGCCAACGAGAAACTTAACACGCTTTTTGAGTACCTGAAAACAGTTCGAGACGAAGCCAGAAACTTAGTGTCCTATAACAACGCCTCGGACGCGGTACCGGTATTTAAGCGGAGCACGGAGTATTAATCATGGACGCGAAAAATATCAACATCGAACTATCGCCAGAAAGCAAAGACCTTCTAAAGCGTCTTGGCGATGTTGATTTGATTCGCTTACGGAATGTGCTCGAAGGTATTGGCAACGATTTCAGGCAGAGCATGAAGGGTTTCTTCTCAACGCCCGGAACGAGCCGCTGGGACGATTTGAAAGATTCTACGAAGAAGCAAAAGCAGCACCTTTTCGGAAGAGTCTATCCCATTATGGTAGGTTCCGGGCGGTTGGCTGAGAGTTTTTACAACAAGGCCCACGCCGAGAATGTCAATCGTGTAACAGAAACCGCCGCGGAGTTCGGAACAGGCGTCTACTACGCGAGCTTTCACGAGTACGGCACACGGCGCATGGCTCAACGTCAGTTGATTACCCATGACGAAGTACAGTTTCGTCGCTGGCGCAGAATAATCAACAACTACTTCGTGAAGATGTTTAAACGCAACGGCATTGACGTGAAAGGGGACATCGTATGATTCGAGACACGGAAGAATTGTTACTTGCTATACGTGACGTTTTAGTTGATAGCCTGAACGCTCGGATAGTCGCCATTAACACGGAGAAGGGTGATAGCGCGTTAGATCAGGTGCCATGCGCCACTGCGCAGAACATCGCGGATCACTTCCGGTTTTCCATATCAGAACTACCGAACAAGGACCCGTTCGTAAACATCGCACTGGAAAAGTTGCGAAGCGACGCAAACGGAGACTGTTCGGCCGTCATGGCAACCGTTGTAGTTGAACTCGTTTTCAGGGACAAAAATAAGGGTAACGAGTATTTAAAATCTTTGAGGTATACGCGAGCAATAAAAGAAGCGCTTGAAAGTCAGGCATTGGAGCTTGGCTTAACGCTGGAAGAATTGATTCCCGTCACAGTTGACACTGGTGGCGTGTCTATTTTGGTCGGTGGGGTCAAGGCCTCAATTTCATTCGCATAGGAGCGAGTAATCATGGCAGAGAAAGACGCAGAGATGCTGGAAAAAGTTCTAAACAACCGCGCGGTTAAAGCGATTGACGTCGCCGACAATGGCGACAAAATACGCAGACCCTCGGTAACGTTTCAACGCCCTGACGGCGGATCGGTTGAGGTAAAAGACTTCTCCGGGAAAAAGCTCAGGGTCAGTAAATCAATAGTGAGAGGCGGGATTCAACAGCATATTCCGGCCGGCACAGGCTGGGCGGATATAGCGGCCGATTTGAAATACGCTATTCACTTCGAAGACAGTGATTTTGAATAAGGAGACATAAAAATGGCAATAGAAAAAGTCAAAGACTTCTACGGCGCGAAATTCCTCATCCCCTACAGCAGAACTACTGGTCTGCCGTTCGGAGTATTCCGCGTCCTGCAGGAAATAAATTTTGAGCGTAAGGTGGACTTCAAGGACCTCACCGGCGGTGACGCTCAAGGTGCTTGGGATACCGAGCTTGGACAGCCCGAAAACAGTCTGTCCGTTAAACTGAAAGAGTATCCCAATTTCGTCTTCTCGTTGTTTGAGGGGAACACTCCCACCGAAAACGCGGCAGAAGCCGCAGGGTATATCGGAACTCCGACCAATAAAGTCGGGACCTCTGTTATCAAGGCAACAACGGGCATTGCCTCAATCGCAGTAAAATCCGCAAAGATAGCCAACCTCCCGGCTGGCCGTCTTCTTTTAAAAGCCACTGCCGCGAACAAAATTCGCATATACTTGCTTGGCTTGCCTAAAGGCGACGCCGCGTTCCAGAACATCGGAGGTGAAATAGCTTCCGCCGAGATAACCATTCCCAGTTCGAGCGGAACGGTTGACGTTGACGATCTGGGCTTAACCATTACGGCGGGGTCCGGCACTGTTGCATTCACGGCCGACGACACTGCCTACGTGGATGTGCGCCCGGTCAACAGCGGCAGTATGTCTGTTGATGTCGGAGGCGTAACTGCCACGATGAGCGAGTTTGGCGCGATGGTCGTGTTCCCGCAGAAATCCGACGGCGCGATATTCTACATAGACATTTTCCGGGTTAAGGCATTCGGCGTGCCGTGGTCCGCAAAAATGCGCGAGTGGTCCGAATGGACTCTTAACGGAAAGGTGCTGGTTGACACGGCCAATAGCGACAAACTGTATCGCCTGTGTCAGACGTACCCCAACGCCTAATTTAAAGGCAACCGGGCGGGCACAAAAACCCGCCCGGGAATAAACGCGAGGAGATTCTATGGAATCGAACGAATTTTTTAAAGATTTTGAAGTAGAAATAAACGGCGCCAAACACAAGCTGAAATACAACCTGCAGAGTTGGCGGCTTATGGAAAGCAAGGGCATAACCCCGTCCAACATCGAAAGCAAGATGGCGACGGAGCCCATGGGTACGCTTGCCATATTACTTTACTTCGGCGTGCCGAGCGAAGTCCGGGAAACGATAAGCATGGACAAATTCTGCGAAGGAATTGACATGACGCAGATCGGCGAAATGTCGAAGATAGCAGACTCCGCTATCAATCATGGCCTGCCTGACCAGAACCCGGAGAAGGTCGGAAAGAGTAAAAAAAAATAGGTTTTGAGGAAATCGTTGGACTGCTGGTCCTTTGCGCCGGCTATAAAATACACGAAATTGAGCAACTAACGTGGCGGGAAATTGAAGCAATTCTAACCATGTATGGCCGGCTCAAAGACCAAGAAATGAGAGCCAATGCCATGTATATGGCGAAATCTGTAAACGTGGCACAGTGCGGGGACGGCGATGCTATGGCGCGCTATATGCAACAACTCTCCGACGTAGAAGAAAAGAGCGAAGCTCCTACGATTGAAGATCAGTTCCAGGAATGGTAATTATGGCCGACAATGAAATTGTATTCCGAGTTTTAGGTGACGCCGCGGCGCTTAAGTCTGAACTTAATAACGTCAGCGACGCGTTTAAAAAAGTAGGACAGATTGCAGGCGTGGCCTTTGCCGCGTCTGGTCTGGGTCTCGGACTCGCAATAAAAGCAGGGCAAGAAGCTGAGCGGAGCACCCGCGTTCTCGCCCAGGCCATACAAAACCAAGGCCTTGAAGTGGCTAAGGTTTTGCCGCACCTTGAAGCCTATGCAGCCAACCTTATGCAGAAAAGTGGCGTCGACGACGAACAGATAAAACAAATCGAAGCTACTTACCTTGCATACGGATTACAGGGAAAAGCTCTCGACGACCTGACTAAGGCCACGTTGGATTATGCGGCGGCCACTGGCAAAAATATCGAAACAGCGTCTATGGTTGTCGGCGCGGCGATTGAAGGAGCTACCAACAAGATACGCGGCTTTAAATTGAACCTGGATAGCATTACAGACACAGAAACTCGCGCCGCGATGGTTACGGACGCGCTCGGACAGAAGTTTGAAGGACAGGCCGAAGCCGCTACAAAGGGATACGGCTCTATCACCTTACTTAAAGGAAATATCGGCGAACTCATAGAGGCTATCGGTCTACAGCTTCAGCCGGTGGTCGTGCGTATAACCAATACCTTAAACAACCTGGTTTATCTAATTCAGAGCAATCCGTTTCTCGTGAAGCTGGCTACGATGGCACTGACGGCCACCGCGGCACTTTCCGGCACGACGGTTGCTGTCGCCGGACTTGTTATAGGAATGAACACCTTGATCGTGACTACTATTCCGTCACTGATAAAGGCCTTTAAAGACATACAGGCCGTTTTAATTCTTTCTCCTCACCTTAGCGCCGTCATGATTACTATCGCGGCCATCGCCGCGCTTGTGGCTATCCTGGGCACTATTTGGGTGACCAACGTTGGCGGGATACAGGAAAAGACACAACAGCTTGTGGAATTTCTCAAATTGGAGTTCGGCGGAACACTTAACGCTATTGGAAGTTGGTTTGTAAAGCTCGGCAACGATACTGCGACCGTTTTCGGGTACATTTGGGAGAAAGGAAAAGTTTTCGCCTCCGGTCTGCTCGATATCCTTACATATCCCATAAAAGGTTGGATTGAGCTTATAAATCTAGGGTTAGCCGCTCTCGGCAAGGACCCCATAGACATTAAGGCAGCATGGACGAGTCTTGCAAATCACATCGTAGGCGTATGGAATGAAGCCGGACTAAAAATCGCCAAAATAAAAGATAAAGCATCCAATCCGGGCAATGATAATGGCGGCGGCATGTCCGATGCTGACCGCGCTGCCTTGAAATACGAGGAACAGCTTGCCACGGAACATCAGCAGGCGCTTATTACAATCAAGCGTGCAGGGCAAGACGAACTGGGCAACATAGACACAAACGCGAGAGCGCAAGAACTTGCCGCGATGCAACTTCAGTTTGCAAATGAACGCGAGGATAAGGTTTCCAAACTTGAGTCTGAGCGTGAGTTTTTGGAGCAAAAAGGCATTTTATCTAAAGACAAAGCGCAAGAAATTCGGCTGGAGATAGACGCCATAAATACAGATTATGACGCCCGTGAAGATGCGAGAAAGAACGCACAGCTTCAGAGTGAGCAGACCTTTGGAGGGAGAATGGCAAAGCTGAATGCAACTCTAAACCAACAGAAGGTTAAAAATTTCTCTGACACGATGGGAGTTATAGCGGGACTTCAGCAATCAAATAGCCAGACACTTGTTTCCATAGGTAAAGCTGCCGCTATGGCCGCTGCCACGATCAATATAGCGCAAGGAATCACTCAAACAATAGCTTGGTATCCTTTCCCGGTAAATATTGCGCTCGCTGCACTCGTGGGCGCGGCGGGCGCAGTTCAACTTGCTAACATCGCCGGGGTTTCGTTCGCCGTCGGCACAGACTTCGTCCCGGAAGATATGCCGGCCAATATCCACAGAGGTGAAATTATCGTTCCGGCAACGTTCTCGGACGCAATCCGCAGCGGCGCCCTTTCTCTTTCCGGCGGCTCGCATGATAGCACGACGAATAATAGCAATTCTGCCGTCAATGTCAGCGTGGTGGTTGAGGGAAATATTATCGGCACAACCGCCGAAGAGTTCGCAATTAAAGTACACGAAGTCCTGACCGAAAAGATAGGCGGAAGAATGCTTAATCCTCTGCCGTCGGGAGCCTTCTGATGAGCGGGACGAAATTCTTTGATTATAATTACGCTCTGCAAGCATTCGGCGGCGCCGTTATTGCTTCATCCAACGATACCAAGAAATGGTACGCCTTCGACGGGAATAAGCGCACCCGTTGGATAACCAGTGGCGAAGCCACGGACGGCGACGCGGTCAGCATTGAGCGTGATTTTCAAACAAACAGAGTTGTGCGCTGTCTATTTGTATACGATACAAACATTTCAGACATCGCTTTTTATTATTGGAATGGAACCGCGTATGTGGAGTTCCAGGACGGTGTGAATTGCGAAATTATTAAGTCCACTGACTATAAGCATATTTACGTGGAAGCCGCGGCGAACATTACGACGGCCAAGATAAAAATAACCGGCAGCGCGACGCTTACGGCGAATCAGGAAAAATACATCGGCCTTTTCCATTCGTTTAAATTGTTGGGCGCGCTGGCTTACCCCATAGCGTTAAATCCTACGCGCAATCTTGAACAGGTAAAGCATAAACTGGACAACGCCAAGTATTTCATAATCGACAAGGGCGAGGCCGCCGAGTTCAGTTTGAAAATAAAATCGCACATCAATCAGGCTGACATAGACCTGCTCGAGGCGCTGAAAGAACGGAAGGCCGAGTTTTATATTTGGCCAAACGGTGCGGATGAAAGCCAGTTTACTTACAGTTTTGCGCCCTATCGCTTTAAAGATTTATACAAAGTCTGCCTGGTTGATAAGTTTTCACCGGAATATACTGGCAACTATTACCGAGCCGGACTTAACGACACGCTGAAAATGGTTGAGGTTGATTAATGACGTTGACCAATAAACAGATATTCGCTCGCTACTCGCAGATAGAATGGTTCCGGCGCGTTTATGTTAAACGCTTCCTGGCTAATCCTTCTTATGGCGCGGAAGCCGTTTTAAACGGTTCCTTTGGTGCGGATACTGATTGGCTAGAGGGCGCCGGATGGAGTATCGCCGGAGGCAAAGCAAGCAAAGTCAGCGGCACGGCCAGTAATCTGCAACAAGACATTAACATGATTGTGGGCCGTCGCTATCGGATAGCCTTCACCATCAGCAACTATGCAACGGGCGCCATTACTCCACAGATAGGTTCCGACGGAATCGGCGCAGCGGTTGCCGGCGACGGCACGTATACGCAGGATCTGATATGCGTGGGGGACGGCGTGCTGTATCTGGCCGCCAATGCAACATTTGCCGGCGACATAGACAGTGTATCGGCAACCGAAATTTTTGACTACGAAGACGATTGGCAGGATATATCATCTTATCTGAAAGGCGACGGTGTCGGTTCAATTTCAAAAAGCCTGCCCAGCGACAGCTATTCATTCGGTGGAGTGACGGTCGGTAACGCTAATATCGAATTTATAAACCTGCACGGAGAAATGTCGGACGAGTCGAATCCTAATAGCTTTTTTCATGGATACATACGTCATTATTCGCAACTCAAAATCGTTGAAGGCTACGTTGATAAATATACTGACCCGGACAACCAGATAGAAGTAGAGGATATCTCTTTCCACGGGCTCATTGACGATACGACAGCAGTCACGACCGAGAACAACACGGAAAAAGTAACCGCCAAAGACTTGCTTACTCTGCTTGAAGATAAAACCATAAGCGACATCGGTGCGCTGACGGCAACCACAGTCAATGGTCTTGTTTATGAAATAATGAGCCGGGGCTACTTTACCAAATACTTTCAGGTCCTTCCTGAAAACGTCTCGGCCGGGTACAACACCTCAAGCATAGACACGACGCAGTGGGACAGTGGAATGAAGGTCATGGATGTCTTAAAAGATTTGGCTTACGGGCATAGCATTTTTTATGTCGACGACGAGGTGTTCTATTTTAAGGCCGCAGAACCCACGCCCGCGACGAAGCAAGAATTTCTGATGAATCCCGAGCGCAAGATAAAAGTTTACGACTACCGTAGCGGCTCAAATAATATCATTGAAAATTGGTACTGGTCGGATACAACTCCGGCGATTAAATACAACAGCACCACTTCGACGCTTTTTAAAACCTCGGAAGAGATAAGTATTTCATGTATAACAGACTCGACGGAACGGCAGAATCTTATTAATTATATCGGCGCAAAAACCGAGCAGAAATTAATCAGCTTCAAAATTGATCTTCCATACTCCCCTTTTTTAAATATTCTTGACCGCATAAAAGTGCAACGGTTCGGCTATGCGCCGGAAGACGCTTTCATCCTGGGGATAGGCAGGCTCGGTATTGACCGACTACGCCTTGCTGTCGGTGCGGTGAAAATATCATACGCCGATGATTTTATTATTTGGGAAGTTAAACACGATAAGCAGAAAACCACTATTCTCGTTAGGAAACTGGCTTACGAAGCCCCGGCGCTGCTTACCGAAGATGAAGAATATTTATTGTCCGAAGATGGTTACAGAATTTTGTTGGAGGCGTAATGGCAAAACAGATAAACGCAAAAGTTTTTGTAGATAGCGAAGTGCTTGAAGCGGCGGATTTAAACCAGAGTCTTACCGACCTCGGCAACGTCGAATCATCGGTTCCTTACGATTCAGGAAAGCAGCAGGTTGTTGATGGCAGTGTCGATATCGGAAAAGCCGCGACTCCGTGGGGAGACCTGTATTTAAAAAATACAGGAAAAATAAAGATGGTTGATCCCATCACGCACACGGTGGTCAGCACCTTCGACCCTGCAGGCGGCGGCCTGACGTGGACGAAATATACGCTTGGATACGCAACGCTCTCTGCGGCCGCACTTGTAAACAGCGCTGACCTTTTTACGCTAGCGGCCGGGCAGATAATCCACGCCGTAAAAATTAAGCATAGTGCGCAGTTCGCCGGCGGAGCCATCACGGAATATTACATCAGTGTCGGGTTGGTCGGAAATACGTCCAAATACGCGCCGGAATATGCCGGCCATGCAGCCGTTGCGGACGACACATTTGACATTAACCTGGGCCTATTCGGAGAGAATAACGCTTCCGGCACGGCAGTTAAGGTGACAGCGCGCAGCGTTGGCGCAAATTTGGACACAGCAAGCCAGGGCAGTGTTGATATTTGGGTTTTAACATCTTTAGCGGTTTAAGGAGAATTTATGTCTGTGACGATAAGAAATATGATCGGTCGGTTAAAAAGTCAAAGATTTACCTCCAGCGGAACTTGGACACGCCCTGCCGGCGTTGATTTCGTCCACCTTATTCTGGTTGGCGGAGGTGGCGGCGGAGGCGGGGTGGCTAACGGCGGCTCGGGGCCCAAAGCGGCAGGTGGGGGCGGAGCCGGATGTATTTTTCAAGGCGTTGTTCCCGTGGTCGGAAACGTATCCGTAACTATTGGCGGCGGGGGTGCCGGCGGATCTAATGCCGGGCTTCCGGGCGTGGCAGGAACTGCGACATCGTTCGGTGCCTATTCTGCTGCAGGTGGGGGCGGTGGAGAGGGTGCCGGAGCCGCCGGGAAATTCTCTGGAGGCTTCGGCTCGGTTCCAGGGATGGATGGAAGGGTTTTTACTGGCGGAAGCGGCGGAAGCTCCCTTATAACCGGCGCAGCCGGAGCAGAAGGCGCAACCGACGGGCAAGGCGCGGCGGCCGCGGCTAACAGCGGATGTGGTGGAGCCGGAGCTTACGACACTAGTACTGACGACCACGCCGGAGGCGCGGGCGGTTCGGGATATTGCGAAGTTTGGTGGTGGGAATAAATATGGCAAATAAAAAAATATCCGAACTGACAGAACTCACGGCGGCGGCCGCCTCGGACTTGTTACCGATCGCTACCGCGACAGAAACCAAAAAAATATCTGTCGCTAACTTTCTGGGCGGGTTCTCTTTTGGAGCAGGCCCCGTAAGTTCAATGCCGGAAGCGCCTTCGACGTATATGCTTTTTATGGATACCGATAATGGAAATTTGATGGTATACAACGGCATCGAATGGAAGATGGCCGCATAGGAGAATTATGAAAAAAATACTTACACTTTTGGGAATGTTTTTTATCTACACCTCAGTCGCTTTTGCGGTAGACCCTTATTACGCTCTGACCAAATCGAGCACAACCGGGAAGTCCTTGGAAACCATCTCTGGAGAAATCCGCATCGCCGCCTCCTCTGCCACCGCCAGCACCCCCACGATAACGCTAATCGGCTCTGGCGGCGTAATCTCCGGGCAAAGCTTCTGCCTAGCCGGGGTCTGTATCCCCAACTGGCTGACAGTTTCCCCCTCAACGCGGACGGTAACGACCACCGAAGACGGAATCCCCAACCGCCTGCTTATGTTCGCCGGCACCGACACGGTTAAAAATTCTGCATACGACGAGGACTTCTTAACCGCGCTGGACGCTTCGACTTCGACCACTGCCGGGGACTTAGCGACGCTGACCGCCGATGTCGCAGATGTTATTGTTTCCACTGGAAATCTAAAGGCGCAGGCCGACGCGCTGGCTTCTTCTACGGGTACTCTCCGCACTGATTTAACCGCGGAGTCAAACACGCGGTCCGCGGCGGATAACGCGCTTGCCGTGTCCACGGCGGCGCATGGTATTCTGCTTTCCGGCCTGCAGGGCGAAGCCACGAATTATTTCCGGCGGGACGGAACGCTCAACACAACGGCACCGGTGACGTTTGCGTCTTCGGCAACATTCAGACAGGGAACTTTAGGGCTCGGTTTTGCTCCGAATATTGCGTCAATATCAGAAAGCGCGGGGACAGGATTGGTTATTTCCAATTCTGTCACTGGGCCAATAACACTTAACGCAGGCTCCGGACCGTCTGAACTGGTTATTTCCACAAATGGTTATTCCGCGTTCGGAGCCTCACCGACTCCGATAAACGGAACGGTGCTTTCAGTTTTCGGGAAACTGTATAGCTCCGGCGACTTCGCGCTTGGCGGAAATCTCACAACTCCACTTACCGCCCCTTCGTCCGTCACTTTTCAAAACTCTGGATTTAGCGTCGGTGGGTCAACGTTAGTTATTCAGAACGGACAAGTTGGCATAGGGGTGGTAGCAGGTGGTGCATACAAACTGCAAGTCGGGGGAGAGTCTTTCTTTCAAGGGAAGATACTTACCGATAGTCTAGGCTCGGCGAGTGGAGGTGCGACTGGCATTACGATAACGGGCCTGATAAAAATATCTACGCTTACAGCCATTAGCGGGTTTCCAGGCGTAGCGGTTTCAACACCGTTAATAGTTACGACTGGCCTCGGTAATGGATTCCAGATGAAGACCCCCGGAGGAGTGTCAACACTTAGACTATATCAGGAGACTTCAGCTGGTTATGGGGAACTCTTTGTGGAAACCGGAGGTAGTCCGTCTGGCCGGATATCGGGTGGAGTAGATTCATACATTGCTCGCTATGCAACTAAGTTTGGAGTGGGAACAACTGCCCCCACGGAAAAACTGGATGTAGTGGGAAATATAAAGGCGTCCTATGGCCTCATCGCCACTACGACCACACTTAACGGGGTTCCGTATATATGGCCCTCTGCGGCCGGCGCACCGGACACAGTTCTTTCAATCCGCGACGACGGGACTACTTTGTATTGGCAAAGCATTTCTGCGCCGACGGGCAGTTATGCCCCCACGGGCACGCTGATTGATTACTCATCGAACACTTGCCCCGCCGGCTATATCGCGTCAGACGGCGCAGACATAAGCACTACGACGTATTCCGACCTCTTCGCGCTTTACGGGCACACCTACGACACCTACACGTCTTCTGCTGTTTTTAAAACGCCAGACTTCCGCGGCCAGTTTACGCGCGGCTGGGATAATGGAGCCGGGGTGGATTCGGGCCGCGTGTTCGGCTCGACGCAGACGGACTCCGTTAAAGACCACACGCATGGGATTACGCGTGTGAGCCTGGGCGCCATAGACGCTTACGCCTCTAACGATTATACTGCCCGGCCTCCACTTAATACCGATGGAGTGGCGAGTTACACAACGGGCGAAACCCGCCCCAAAAACATCGCAGTTTTAAAATGCGTGAAATACTAGCGAGGGAACATGGACCATCACAAAGACATCATCGAAATTAACGCACGGCTTAAATCGGCGGAAGCAACGCTCGGTGAGCATCACAAAGACCTTAACGGCAATGGTAAGCCTGGGGTTAAGTGCGACGTTGCCGACCTAAAAAAAGATGTCGCTGTTATTAATACCAAGATTGCCTTGTATTCAGTTCTTGGCTCAGCCATAGGCAGCGGGGTCATGGCTATTTTACTCAAGAGGATAGGGGGATAGTATGCAAAAAGACAATTTATTGTTAAGCCCGCATTTCTCATTTGCGGAAATTACCGCGACTGAAAAGCATCCGGACTTGCAGGACAAAAACCGGCTGGAAGCGTCCGCCTTCGTGGACAAACTTAAAGAGGTCTGCGAGGTGTTGCTTGAGCCCGTCCGGACACACTTCGGCCCGGTGCAAATTCTGTCCGGATACAGGTGCGAAGCTTTAAATAAGACAGTTGGCGGGGTTCCGGACTCGCAGCACGCGAAAGCGGAAGCCGCGGACTTTCACGTACCGGGCAAATCGCTTGACGATGTCTTTAACTGGATTCGCACAAGCGAAATCCCCTTCGGCCAGGTCATAAGAGAACCCGGCTGGATACATATTTCGTTGGGGCTTCCTTACCGCCTGGCGGACAAATGCCGCGAAGCTCTACGCTTTGACGGGAAAACTTATAGGAGAGTGGTATGAAATTAAAAATATGGTTATTGATGTTGGTTGTTGCGATGGTCGCAACGAGTCCGGCGATCGCAGAGGACGCGACTGCTGCAAGTACCGGGCTTACCGCGGTTGTTTCATCATCCGTGGTGGTGGATCCGGTAGGGATTAACCTGTCCAGTGTGTTCGGCAAGCTTCGCGGTGGAACGCTGTACACGTTTGTGCCGCAGGGTATGACGCTGGGCACGCTTTACGCGCCGATCGTGTCTTTCCATGCCAACGACGGCACAGAGCTTATAACGCTGAACGCCGGCGCTGCAATTAACGTTGCGGACGGGAAAGGTAGTCCGCTTGCGTCCATTGGTTGCCGGCTGGATGGTATGCTGAAAAAGAGTACGGCTGGGGAATGGGCCAAAACGCACATTACTACCGCCGAACTGCCGCCGATTGAGTTTGCGGCTGCCGGCATGTGGTATGCGCCGGAACATACTTGGACGCTCGGCGTTAACCTGGCCGTGCGATTTTCGGAATAAAAGGAGGTTATATGGAACATTTAAAAGAGTGGATTATCGGTGGAGCTTTAACCGGCGCAGTGGCGTTATTCTCGCCGGTGGTCCGTCGCAAATTGAGTGCTGCTCTTGGCGGGCTGGCGCAACGCGGGTACGCGTGGCTGTTTGCAACCATGCCGCTGTCGCTGGATTACAGCCTCATGCCGGCAGACCGGCAGGATGAGGCGCGGGCTTGCGTTAAGGACATCGTGCAAAATATGGTCCGCCTTGAAGAAATACTCATCCCTGATGGCGGCTTAGGACCGGAGAAGAAAAAGCGCGTCATGGACAAGCTGGCGGCCTTTGGCTTGCCAGAAGCGATAGTCGGCCTTGCCGGGGACCTGATTGACGACGCAGTAAAGACGATGAATGCAGAGGCGGAGGCCGCGCTGAAAAAGTACGCGCCGCCGGGTGGCGACACGCCAGCGTAATCTTTGCGATAAAGATATATGTAACCCCGGTTCCCCGTGAGCCGGGGTTTTTCTTTTATCCACGTCGCCCGCGTCGATTCCGTTAAATAAAAAGCCCCGCTTTTGGCGGGGCTTTTCTTTTTGATATTGACTATTTTTGTCGGAATTTTGGGAAAAGCCCGATCGCATTTCGCACTAAATTCTTTAAGGTTTCGCAACAACCATCAGAAACGCACCAACCGCCATCAACAA
Source organism: Elusimicrobiaceae bacterium (assembly GCA_041667045.1). Lineage (GTDB taxonomy): Bacteria > Elusimicrobiota > Elusimicrobia > Elusimicrobiales > Elusimicrobiaceae > JAQVSV01. Next base: position 21,487 of record JBAYFS010000001.1, read on the forward strand.
GCTCAATTAATACCCACTTATCTTTTTGAGAGCAACCACAAGACGGTTCTGTTATTTTGGTGTTAATTTTTGAAACCAAGAGCGCTTCTGTTTTAGAGAATTTTCCTGCTGGTTCAAACGTTATTTTCATAATTCCCCCTTTTGAATATTTAAGCAATTCCATTGCGCCGCGGCAATCTCGCGGAACTGGTAAAACTTTTTTGGGGGCAGGGTGGGGGCAAAGTGTGGAACAATTTGAAATCCTATGGAACGCTTTGAAACATTGTCCCAAAAGAAAACCACCGGCGAATTATCGTCGGTGGTTATCGTTTCTATAGTGTGGTGCGCAGGAAGGGACTTGAACCCTTAAGCCTTTCGGCACACGCCCCTCAAACGTGCGCGTATACCAATTCCGCCACCTGCGCGTAAAACATCTTAACGGTTTCCCATTACACATTTATTATACAAACTAGGCTTAACCCCGGGCAAGAGATTTTATGCGCGTCTTTTAACAGTTTTTTCAAGTCCACACGCAAGCCAAACTATTGGCTTGCTTCCCAACATGAAAAAAGGCCCCACATTTCTGTGAGCCCTTTTTTAAATCTACGGAAGTGGGTCTCGGCCATAAGTTCCAAGCTCGCCGCCGCTCGCTTGTCCTTCCGGCCCTGCCTCGCGGTTTCGCCTGCTGGCGAAACATCGCTCCGGCTTTCGAGTCCACACGCAAGCCAAACTATTGGCTTGCTTCCCAAAAATTTGAAGCCCTTACGGGCTTTAAATTTTTTACCGGGAGTGGGACTCGAACCCACACGCCTTTAAGGGACAATGGTTTTTGAGACCATCCTGTCTACCAATTCCAGCATCCCGGCAATTTTAAAGCCGCTTTAGATATTCTACCTGATTTCCAGCCGCAAAAGAAGCTTTTTTCGGCCGTTTATTTGCACTCGCCGAGCAATGCCGCGAGTTTTTCGGCATGGCTCTGAAGGCTTTGCGCGTTATCGCCGCCGCCCTGCGCGAAATCGTCGCGCCCGCCGCCGCGCGCGCCCACCAAACCGCCCCACTTGCGCACCAAAGCGGAAACATTCACCACGCCTTTCAAATCGCCGCTTATTCCAAGCGCGAACGAGTATTTCCCGTCCGCCGCCGAAGTCGCCAGCACCACGGTTTTCTGGGAAGACGAGCGCAGCTTGTCGGAAACCGCGCGGAGAGAATCCTTATCCCCTTCCTCAACATCGCTCCAGACCAGCTTTATGCCGTTGCCCGCCGCGATTTCTTTGTTTTTGGAACCGGCGGAACCGCTCGCTAGCTTCTGCCGAAGTTTCGCAATTTCCTGTTTAAATTCCCGCTCTTTATCGAGCAACTGGCCTACCCGCGCGTCAAGTTCGTCCACGGTGGACAAAAGCTTTTTGGCGGCGCTCTCCGCTTTATCCGACACGGATTTGTAATACGCTATCGCCGCGGGACCCGCCACGCCCTCTATTCTGCGCACGCCGGAGGACAGGGCGGAATCTTTCAATATTTTAAGCGTCATCAGCTGTCTTGTCCTGTCAACGTGTATGCCGCCGCAAAGTTCAAGGCTGTAGCGGTTAAGCGCGTCTTCCCAGCCTTCTTCATTAATCAAAATGAAGCGCGCCGGATCGGAATATTTTTCGCCCAGAAGCGTAACGGCGCCAAGCTGTTCGGCGTCTTTAAGCGGCCGTTCCTCTTTATAAACGGTATAGTCCTCGCTTATCGCCGTATTGGAGATCGCTTCAACCTGCGCTATCTCCTCTTTCGAGGGAGAACGGCTTATCGTATAGTCAAAACGGAACCGGTCCGGCCCCACGTAGGAACCGGCCTGCCTGACAGAGTCGCCCAGAACCTGGCGCAAAGCAGCGTTAACCAAGTGAACGGCGGTATGGTTCGCCGCAATGGCAGAACGCGCGTTTTTGTTTACTTCGGCCAGAATTTCGTCGCCTTCGCAGATTCTTGCCGACGTTTCTATTTCATGAAAAAAAGCTTTCCCCGCCGGTTTCTGCGTGTCCAGCACGCGGGCAATCACCACACCGGCGGAATCGCAAAGAACTCCGGTATCGCCCACCTGCCCGCCCGATTCGGCGTAAAAAGGCGTGCTTTCCAAAACGGCGTAGCCTTTCGAGTGGGACGGCAAAGCGGAAACCATTTCCCCTTTATCGTTCAAAAGGCCCGCTACGCGCGTTTTAGCGCGCAAAGACCCGTAATAACCGGTGAACGGAGTGACACCGAACTTTTCGTCGGCGGAGTGAAAGGAAAAGGAGCCGGAATCGCCGGAGCCTTTCCAGCCCGATTTAGCCAGTTCCTGCGCTTTTTTTCGCGCGTCCTCGAACTCGCGTTCATCAACGGCAAAACCTTTCGAGGAGGCTATTTCGCGGGTAAGCTCCAGCGGAAAACCGTAGGTTTCATAGAGGTTGAACGCCTCCGCGCCGGGGATCGTGCCGGAATATTTTTCCAGCAGTTCGGCGAGTTTGCCTTCTCCGCTTTCCAGAGTTTCCATAAACCGCTCCTCTTCGGCTTTCACCGTTTCGGAGATGTGCGCCATATTTTTGCGGATTTCCGGGTAAATATCGCCGAACAAATCATTGACCGGCGCAATAAGCTCGTGCATGAACGGATCTTTCCGGCCCAGCAGCTTGCCGTAGCGGACGGTGCGGCGGATAATGCGGCGCAGAACGTAGCCGCGCCCTTCGTTGGACGGGGTTATCCCTTCCGCTATCAGAAAAGCGGCCGCACGCGAGTGGTCGGCCGCCACGCGCAAAGCGAGCCTTGAAAGCGCGTCCCGCTCCGAGCTGGTTTTAAGCAGTTCGGCCGCCGCGGCGGATATGGGCGCGAACAAATCGGTGGCGAACGGGGATTTTTTACCCTGAATCACGGTGGTTAACCGCTCAAGGCCCATGCCGGTGTCTATATTCTTGCGCGGAAGGGCGATCAGGCTGCCGTCTTCCTGCCGGTCAAACTGGGTGAACACAAGGTTCCATATTTCAATATACCTGTCACAGTCGCAGCCGACACCGGAACAATTGTCATGAGACGCCATGTCCGGCCCGAAATCGTAATAAATTTCCGAGGAAGGTCCGCAGGGACCGGTAGGGCCCATGGTCCAGAAATTATCCTTGTCGCCCATGAATTTTATCCGGCCTTCGCGCAAATTGGCAGGCAGCACTTTGCGCCATATTTCCGCCGCCTCTTCATCTTTCGGCGCGCTTTTACCGTCAAAAACGGTCACATAAAGCCGGGCAGGATCAATATGCACGCATTTGGTCAGATATTCCCAGGCCCAGGCGATGGCGTCTTCCTTAAAGTAATCGCCAAACGAAAAATTGCCCAGCATTTCAAAAAATGTGAGGTGGCGCACCGTGGTGCCCACGCGCTCGATATCCGTTGTGCGGAAACATTTCTGCACGCTGGCGGCGCGGGTAAGCTCTCTTTTAAGGCCGAGGAAATATGGCTTGAGCGGAACCATGCCCGCGGCGGTGAAAAGCAGAGTGGGATCGCTCTGCGGGATCAGCGAACTGGACGGCAGTATCGGATGCTCTTTGCTTTTGAAAAAACCGGTATAACTGTTGCGTATATCTTTTCCGTTCATAATATAGAAGTATATCAAAAAACCCGGCGCCGTAAAAAACACGGGCCCCGCCTTAGGCGGAGCCCGGACTTTCCGTAAAAACCATTTCTATTCGGTTGACCAGACGATACCCTTGGAATCGTTTTTCGTGCAGTTTACCACAAAAGTGCCCCAGCCGGTCTCAGACGAGACGTTGGCGTAAGCCCATCCGCCGGAACCGTTTACGAAAGTGGAGGTTGAATCGCCGTGCACGGCATTGCTGTCCGTCGCGTGCTGAGGGATTTTTGCCGTGGGCATTTCATTTAAATAACGCGGAGCCAGACAAGCCAGTTCGTCCGTTGGGTAAGTTCCTTCAGTTTCGCCAAAATACACGACCAGCGCGCTGCGCACCGAACCCAGGCCGCCCTTTGTGGCGCCCTCCCTGGAATTGTTTATGAGCGAAGCGAATTTCGGAATCCCGACCGCCGCCAAAACAGCCACGACCGCCACAACTATCATCAATTCAACCAGGGTAAAACCGCGCCTGTCCGCCGCATTGCAAATCCCTTTCATCTCCCCTCCTTCCCAACACTCCACAGCTGACACTTTTATCATAACATGAGAATACCGCAAAAAACAATACCGCCGCCTAATTTTGTATATTATAATGGAAGCTGTGTTAACGGTAAACTATGACATTCCGAAGCTATTGTTTTGTAATAAACCCCAATTCCGGTTCAAAAAGCAAACAGAAAACGCTGCTGGGAAACATCAAAAAGGTATTTTCCGGCTCCGCCGCCAAATATGAAGTTTATATGACCATGGCGCCGGGCCATGCGGCGCAGACCGCCCGAATGGCGCTGGAAAAGGGGTTCGACTGCGTTATCGCAGCCGGAGGCGACGGCACGATAAACGAAATCGTGCAGGTTCTCGCCGGCACCCCCGTAGCGCTGGGCATTATCCCGCTGGGCTCCGGCAACGGACTGGCGCGTTCACTGGACATCCCGCTCACGCTGAGCAGCGCCTGCAGAATGCTTTTAAACGGGTGTGTGAGGAAAATAGACCTCGGCATGGTTAACGGCGAATATTTCGCGAATGTCGCCGGCATAGGCATTGACGAGAAAATCGGAACCGCTTTCAACCGCGCCGGCGCGCGGGGCAGGCGCGGAATGATGAAATACTTTCTGGTGGGGATACCGCATTTCCTGTTTTACAGGCCGCTTGAGTATTATGTCCAGAGCGACAAGTTCTCCGGGCGGATAAAACCGTGCACCCTTACCTTCGCCAACGGCAAACAATTCGGCAGCGGGGCGGAAATAGCGCCCGGCGCCGACATGAGCGACGGTTTGCTTGATTTCGTGGCCGTAAAACATATCCGCTTTTTTTCCCTGCCCAAAGCCCTTTACAAATTCTTCACCGGCAGGATCGCGGAACTGGAATACGCCGACAGCCGCAGGGTGCAGTCCGTTCTTGTGGTAGGGTCAGAGCCGATACTCTATCACCTGGACGGGGAATCCCGCTCCGGACCGAACGAACTGGTTTTTTCGGTCAAGCCGGGCATGCTGAATGTTATCGTTCCGCAGCAAAATCTTAATGTCTGGGATTTGAGCAATCTGCGCAGGGCCTAACGAGCGGCCCGCAATTGACAGCTTTGAAGTACTATGGTAGAAATATAGAGGATGCTTTACGGCGTTAGGGTCTATTCAAGATTCGGTTTTTCCAGTGGAAAAGGGTATTTTGAACGGGGTCTTGCCGAAATAAACGGAGGATAATATGAAAAAGCTTATGTTTTCCGCGCTTGTCGCGATGACTGTGGTTTTCGTGGCCGGCTGCGGAGGAGGAAAAAAGGAAATCGCGTCTGAGCCGATGGTGCCCAACGCGCCCGAATGGGTTAACAAAGGGACCGGCGCGTTCACCGACGCGAACGGGCAGAAAGTGTTTTACGGGGTAGGCATGGTTTCAGGAGTACGCAACCGCGCTCTCGCGATTCAGGCCGCCGACCAGCGCGCCCGCTCCGAAATAGCGAAATCGCTGGACAATTATGTCGCGGTCCTCACCAAGGATTACATGGCCTCCACCACCGCCGGGAATATGGACAAATCCAGCGAAGAACAGGACATTTCGACCACCCTCAAAGGTTTCACCAAATTCACGCTCCAGGGCGCGGTTATCGTAGACCACTGGCGCGATCCTTCCGACGGAACGGTTTGCTCCCTCGCCAAACTCGACATGGCCGCCGTCCAGCAGACGCTTAACGACGCCAAAGAACTTGACGCCAAAATGCGCGATTTCGTGAGAGCCAACGCCGACAAATCGTTCGACGCGCTCGCCGCGGAAGAAGCAAAACACTAACACGCTGTATTTTAAAGGAAACCTCAATTATGAAAAAAATGGCTCTTATCCTTTTGGCAGGCCTGCTGCCGGTCCTGTCCTGCGGCTGCGGCACCAGCGTAGAACGCATGGACACCAATGAAGTCAAAGACCTCAGCGGCCGCTGGAACGACACGGACTCCCGGCTCGTAGCCGATGAAATGATCAACGATTCGCTTTCCCGCCCCTGGTACGCCCAGGCGCAGGCGAAGCTTTCGCGGATTCCCGTGGTCATTGTGGGCGCGGTAGCCAACAGCAGCAGCGAACATATCGCAACCGACGCGTTTGTGGAAAACCTTCAGCGCTCGCTGATCAACTCCGGCAAAGTCGCCTTCGTTGCGAACTCGTCAGAACGCGGCCAGATGCGCCAGGAACGGCTTGACCAGGACACCAACGCCACGGACGACACCCGCAAAGCGCACGGCCAGGAAACTGGCTCCGACTATATTCTCACCGGCAACATCACTTCCATTGAAGACCAGGAAGGCGGCAAGAAAATTGTTTACTATCAGGTCAACCTCAAGCTCGTTGACATGCAGTCGAACATGATAGTCTGGAACGGCGAGAAGAAAATCAAGAAATTCGTGAAGCGGTCATCCGTAGGCCTGTAAGCTACCGGAAATGATTCCTTCACCGTTAAATCTGAAAAAACTAGTACGGCTCATTCTGCCGGCGGCTCTTGCAATTGCCGCCGGCGGATGCGCCGGCCCTTCATTTTCCTATAAAAAAAGCCTCGTGCAGGACATTGCGGCGCAGAACTATACCGCAGCCCTGAAAAAAGTTGATGAAAGCAAGAGCAAACAATACGGCTCGAAAAACATGCTCCTTTACCACCTGGACCGCGGCCTGCTGCTCCATGAAGCGGGCCAGTACAAGGAAAGCGACAAGAGTTTTGACGACGCTGAAATACTCTACGACGAACTTTACACGAAAAGCCTCACCGGCGCGGCCGGCACGCTGTTCATAAACGACAACACCGCCCCCTATTACGGCAAACCTTACGACAAATCGCTGATGCACGTTTTCCGCGCGCTGAACTACGCCTACACGGGCGATATCCAGGGCGGGCTGGTGGAAGTCAGAAAACTGAATCTGTTTTTCCGCGGCCTGCGCGACAAGAACTCGTCGGGCTACCGCGACGACGCGTTCGCCGAATATCTTGGCGGCCTGCTCTATCAGGCCAACGGAAACACAGATGACGCCCGCATTTCGTTTAACGCCGCGGCGGACGCCTACAAATGGTACCAGCGCGATTACAAGGTATCCCCGCCGCCAGTGAGCACCGCGGCGGCCTGCGCCAACTGCGGAGAAGTGATTTTCCTTCACTATAACGGCGTTTCCCCCATCATGGTTTCGCACACCATACAGGTAGCGTGGAACGAAGCCGTTTTCGCCGTTCGCGCCAGCGATAGTATCGGGAAGGAAGACTCCGCCAAATTTGAAAACGCGATTGTCGCCGGGGTTTACACCAACGCCATAACCGTGGCTTTGCCGGGATTTGAGGATATACCCTACGCCATAAAAGGTTCAGAGGTCTTTGTGGACAGCCAGACTTACCCGACCGTTCTTATGGAAGATATCGGCATGATAGAGAAAAAACTGCTGGCGCAGAATCTGACCGCGATAACGCTGCGCGCGTCCGCCCGCGCCATGCTCAAATATGTGCTGGGCGAGATGATTTCCAACCAGGTGCAGGAAAATCAGGGCGACGCCCTGGGCCTGCTCGCCAAAGTGGTGACCAGCGCGGCCGCGGCGGGAACCGAAGTGGCTGACACCCGGTCCTGGGTTACCCTGCCGGACCAGCTTCGCATGGCCCGCATCCAGCTGCCGCCGGGCCGGCACAACCTGCATCTGACTTTCAAAACCGCAGACGGCAGCTCCGCTGGTGATGCGGTTTTAAAGGATATAGAAGTAACTCCGGGCCAAAAGACTTTCGTGCATTACCGGACCGCTGATTAAGGAACAGTATTATTAGGGAGGGAACATGAAAAAGAAATTTTTGCTTTCCGCCGCCACGGCTGTTATTATGCTGGCAGGCTGCGCGGCTAATAAAGCCTCGGTTGTTTCGGTTAAGGACAGGCCGGACTGGATAAACGGGGAAAGCGCCGAATACCCGCGCGACAAATATGTGATCGGGGTCGGCCTGGCCGACGACCGCGACTCCGCGCAAGACCGTGCCCGCGCGCAGATAGCGCAGGTTTTTTCGTCGCTCATCCAGGTTACGAGCGAGATGTCGGCGCGCGAAAAAACCGACACGCTCGGCGACAAATCCAGCACTTCCTATAACAGCGACGTGAGTGAAAACGTAAAATCCACTTCCGAAAAAATGCTGGAAGGCGTTGAAATAGTGCAGGTTTACACCGACCCGCAGACCAAACAGAACTACGCGCTTGCGATTTTAAACCGCGCGAACGCCGCTTCCGCCATACGCCAGAAAATGGCCGAACTCGATATGCAGCTGACCAGTTTCGAAAGCGATTTCAACGCCGCGCAGGATAAGTTCGGCAAAGCCAAAGCCGCCGCCAAAGCGCTGGCACTATTAAAGGAGCGAACCGCCATAAACTCCGATCTGCGCGTGCTGGCAAGCGCGGGGTCGGAAAACGAACTGGCCGCCGGCATGACGGCAGATTACCAAAAAGCCCTCGCGGCGCTCAACATACAGGTCACCATTGACGGCGACCGGTCCACCGAGGTGGAAACTGGCATAATCAAAGCCTTAAATTCGATGGGGCTCACCGCCAAGGCGGGTCCGGCGGACGCCGGCTCGGACATAGTGGTTTCCGCGAAAGTTGATTGCGGCCAGATACGAAAAGACGATATCGGCAAATGGAAATGGGCGCAGGCCGGCGTCACGGTTTCCGTTTCGGAAGCGCGTAGCGGAAACGTATTCCTGCGGTTTGACGTTTCGGACCGCGAAGCGTCCTCCGATCTTGACACGGCGATAAGCCGCGCCCTCTCAGGCGCAGGCGTTAAAACCGCGCAGGGTATTGAGGCGGGTATCAGGAACTATTTTGGGAAAATGCAGTAAAACCCTTCCTTCACGGCAGGGATTATATTAACAAAGAGGATACTAAATGAAAAAAGTTCTGCTTGTTGCTTGCGTAGTCGCGCTTGCGGGAAGTTTCGCCGCGGCGCAGGATATGTCCACCGCCACAGTGCCGGCCCCCGCCGAATCAGCCGACACGGAAAAGGCGAATACGTTTTACACGCTGGGTTTCGTTATGGGCGAAGGCCTTAAAAACTTCAGCGTCACGGCCGACGAAATGAAGCTGATAGCGCCGGGCATCCAGGACGCCGCGCTGGGCGAAAAGGCCAGAATCGACACAAAAACCTATATGCCCAAGCTTGAAGCCATGGCCCACGAGCGCATGGCCGCGAAAGCCGAAGTGGAAAAAAAGAAATCCGGCGATTACCTCGCGAAGATGAAAGCCGAAACGAAAGCCGTCACCCTGCCGTCGGGCATCATCATGATCTCCGTAGCGGACGGAACGGGCGCCTATCCCGCCGCGACCGACACGGTGGAAGTGAAATATAGGGGCACGCTCACCGACGGAACGGTTTTCGACGATTCCTCGCGCGTCGACTACCCCGTCAAATTCCCGCTCTCCCGCGTTATCCCCTGCTGGACGGAAGGCATCCAGAAAATCAAGAAAGGTGGAAAAGCCAAACTGGTCTGCCCGTCCGACACCGCCTACGGCGACATGGGCATGCCGCCCGTCATCCCCGGCGGAGCGACGCTGACTTTTGACGTCGAACTTGTGGACATAGCGAAACCCGAACCCGCCGAGAAGAAAACCGCGGCCCCGGCTGAAGTCAAGAAAGGCAAACCGCAGCCGGCAGTTAAAAAAGATAAAAAAGCCTAAAGTTTAAAGGCGCGGACGGTTCCCCCGTCCGCGCCTTTTCCATTTTCAGGAGAGCATATGAAACGCCTGGTCCGGATTATGATAGCCGCAGCGCTAGCTTTCGGCTGGCACGCTGACGCAAAAACGCTGAAAGTGCATTACAACCGCTTCAGCGGAAACTATGACAACTGGAACCTCTGGACCTGGAACGCGACCGATTCCGCGGACGGAACGGACGTGGCGTCATCAGGACGCGACGATTTCGGCCTCGTCTTCGAGATTGACACGGACAAACTTCAGCTCTCCGACAAAAAAATCGGCATGCTACCCAGGCTCGGCAAATGGGTGGACAAGGACGCGCCGGACCGCTTTTACGAACCCACCATGCCGAAAGAAGTATATATTTTCGAAGGAGACCCAGGAGTGTATACGAATCCGCCAGAAGTGGTGCCGGAAATCAAAGCCGCATATTTAGACGGCGAAAATAAAATACGCGTAGTGCTTAACAGCACCCTCGCCTGGAACTATTTCACCAAACACCCGATTTCCGTTACATTCGCCAACACTCCCGTGAAAGTTTCCGGATTTGAATTCCTGCCAAAAAAAGAAAACGGCAGGGTCATAGTGCTTACGCTGGACAAAAAACTGTCCGGCGACATTTTGGGCGAAGTGAACGCGGGCAACTGCGCCGTGGCAATAGAAGGCCTCGGTAAACGCAGTATTTACCCCGGCAGGATACTGGACTCGGAATATTTCTACGCCGATAAGGAACTGGGCGCTTTCGAAGAAAACGACACCTGGATCGTTAGGGTTTTTTCGCCCGCCTCAACCGCCGTGGCCCTGCTGCTTGCCGACAAAACCTCGTCCTCCGCCGTGCGCGAACTGCCCATGGCAAACACCGGCAACGGTTTGTGGGAAGCGCATGTAAATGAAAACATCGCGGGCCAGTATTACAAAATAAAAACGACCCGCAACGGACGCACCGTGGAAGGCATAGACCCCTATTCGCGCGCCAACACCGGCCATGACGGCTGGGGCATTATTTTTAAAGACACCACGCCCGTGTCGGACGCTCCGGTTTTCGACAATTCCCAAGATATCATCTACGAAATTCATCTGCGGGACATGACTATCGACGAATTCTCCGGAGTCAAACACAAAGGAAAGTATCTGGGCCTTGCCGAAACCGGAACAAAAAATCCGCAATTCCCAGAGATAGCGACAGGACTCGCGCATTTAAAGGAACTGGGCGTAAACACCGTGCATATCATGCCCGTGCAGGATTTTGAAAACGACGAAAGCTCCAGCACCTACGGCTGGGGCTATATGCCGGTCCACTTCAATTCCCCGGACGGCTGGTACGCCTCGAAAACGGAAGACGCCAGCCGCGTCGCAGAACTTAAAACGCTCATTGACACCCTGCACAAGAACGGCATGAAAGTTGTAATGGACGTGGTTTACAACCACACGGCAGAAGGCGGGCCGAACGTGACCTTCGGGTTTAACGCGCTTGCCGAAAATTATTATTACAGAACGAAAGACGACGGCTCCTACTGGAATGGCTCCGGTTGCGGCAATGAGTTCCGCAGCGAATCCAAAATGGGCCGCAAGTTCATCGTGGACAGCCTGAAATACTGGGTAAAGGAATACAAGGTGGACGGCTTCCGCTTTGATTTAATGGGGCTTATAGACATTGATACCGTCGAACAGGCTATAGCGGAACTGAAAAAAACCAATCCCGATATCTTCATATACGGCGAACCCTGGACTGCAGGCGAAACACCCATTGAAAAAATCACCAAGGGCAGCCAGCGCGGGAAAAACTTTTCCGTTTTCAACGACGATTTCCGCAACGCCGTCAAAGGCAGCGTTTTCGATCTTAAGCCGGGTTATGTGCAGGCCGGGCTTTACCGGAAAGAGGTAGTGTCCGGAATAAGAGGAAGCATTGACGCATTCGCGGCCTCGCCTCTGGAAAGCATCAATTACGTCAGCTGCCACGACAACCACACCCTGTTCGACCGCATTGACCGGACCGAGGATATGAAAGCCACGCCCGAAGAGAAAACGAAAATGACCATGCTGGCAAACGGGATAATCCTGACCTCGCAGGGAATTCCCTTCCTGCATGCCGGAGAAGAATTCCTGCGCACGAAAAA
>JBAYFS010000002.1:0-27453 GCA_041667045.1 Elusimicrobiaceae bacterium
GGCGGGCCGCTTTCCGGCGGCCCGCCTGTGGTTTGCAATTCTTCAGTTCAGTTTTTCTCGCCTAAAACTTTTTCAGTTTCCACAATACGCAGATGGAGGTCTTCCAGCTGGCGCGTGTCCACCCGGTCGGGCGCGCCGCTTAAGGGGCAGGCCGCCGTGGTGGTTTTCGGGAACGCGATGACTTCCCGTATCGAGGTTTCGCCGGATAACAGGGCTACCAGCCGGTCGAACCCTATCGCGATGCCGGCGTGCGGAGGCGCACCGTAATCAAGCGCGTTGACCAGCATGCCGAACCGTTCCTGTATGGCTTCTTCGTTGTAGCCCATCAGGCCCATTATTTTGCGCTGGATGCCGCTGCGGTGGTTGCGCACCGAACCGGAAGCCAGCTCCACGCCGTTGAGCACCATATCGTACTGGTGCGAACCCATGTTGCCGGGATTGGTGTCTAAGAGCGGGATTTCCTCCTCAAGCGGCGCCGTGAACGGGTTGTGGGTGGCGTCATAGCGTTTTTCCTCGGGCCGCCATTCGAGCAGCGGGAAGTTCGTCACCCAAAAAGCCGCCCAGGGCCGCGCGGGTTTGAGTTCGAGCCGGGTTATGAGGTCTTTGCGTATTTCGCCCATGATGAGGGAGGCTTTCATCGGCTCGTCGGACGCCATGAAAATCGCGTCCCCGTCTTTGGCGGAAAGTTTCGTTTTCAGCGCGGCCAGTTCTTCGGGCGTGAAGAATTTCGCCGCGGGCGATTCAACCGCACCGTCCTTCACCCGCATCCACACAAGGCCTTTCGCGCCCGCTTTCTTGGCGGTTTCGGTAAGCTTGTCCATATCGCCGCGCGTGAGTTTCGCGCCGCCTTCCGCCTTGAGCGCGCGTATCGCGCCACCTGTTTCTACGACTGAGGAGAACACCTTAAAGCCCGTGCTTTTGAAAACGTCCGTACAGTCGGCCAGTTCCAGCCCGTAGCGCAGGTCCGGCTTGTCCGAGCCGTATTTTTCCATGACGGTTTGGTAAGTCATGCGCGGAAAGGGAACGGGCAGTTCCTGGCCCATGGCGTCGAAAATTTCCTTCATGAGACCTTCCATGAGCGGGAACACGTCGTCTTCCTTGGCGAAGGACATCTCAAGGTCCAGCTGTGTGAATTCCGGCTGGCGGTCGGCGCGGAGATCTTCGTCCCGGAACGCGCGCGCCAACTGGTAATAACGGTCAATGCCGGAAACCATGAGAATCTGCTTAAACATCTGGGGCGACTGCGGCAAAGCGTAAAAATTCCCCGCGCTTACCCGGGATGGCACCAGATAATCCCGCGCGCCTTCGGGCGTCGAGCGGGTTAAAATGGGGGTTTCCACTTCCATGAACTCGCGCTTGTTTAAATAGGCGCGCATGAGCTGCGCCACCGTGTGCCGGCGCATGAGGTTGGCGGCCATTTTCTGGCGGCGCAGGTCCACATAGCGGTATTTAAGGCGTATTTCCTCCGTCACGTTCACGTGCTCGCCCAGTTCGAAGGGCGGGGTTTTGCTTTCGTTTAAAACGGTTATGCCGGAAGCGGCTACTTCTATGCCGCCCGTAGGCATGGCGCCGTTGGCGTAGCCGGCGGGCCGTGCGCGCACCGTGCCGCGCAGTTCGATAACGTATTCGCCTTTAATTTTTTCGCCGGTCGCGAAAAGTTCCTTGTTTTCCGGCTCGATGACGGTCTGGGTCAGGCCGGTCCGGTCGCGCAAATCTATAAAAAGTACGCCGCCGTGGTTGCGCGCCGAGTGGGCCCAGCCGCAAAGGGTTACTGTTTTGCCGATGTCTTCCGTACGCAGTTGTCCGCAATAATGTGTTCTTTTCATAAAAGTCATTTCCCGAGGAATGTTGTGATTTCGAGCGCGGGTATTTCCGTCTGCCCGCCCGTTTTAAGGTCTTTGACCATGCAGGTGCTTTTCAGGACTTCGTTCTCGCCGATGATGACGAGTTTTTCCGCACCCGATTTGTCAGCCGCGCGCAGCTGTGCTTTAAAGCTTTTCGCGAAATCTCCGCCGTCCGCCTTGACGCCCGCGCGGCGCAGGCCGCTCAGCAGCCTGAAAGCGGGCAGGTCCGCCGTGCCGCCCATGCTGATGACGAACGCTTTAAGCGGTTCCGCGGCGCCGGCCGCGGGCGGCATCATGGAAACCACGCGGTCCGCGCCGAACGCCCAGCCGACTGCCGGCACATCCGGCCCGCCCATGGATTTTATGAGCGAATCGTAACGGCCGCCGCCCGCTATGGAATCCTGGCTGCCCAGCAGGTCGGTTTTAAATTCAAAAACGGTTTTCGTGTAATAATCCAGCCCGCGCACCATGTTGCGGTTGACGGCGTAGCGCACGCCGGCGTCATCCAGATATTTCTGGACCGCGGCGAAGTGGTCCGCGCATTCCGGGCAGAGTTCCTGCACCGGCGCGTTCTGCCCCACGGCGGGGCCGTCTATTTTGCAGTCCAGCGCGCGCAGCGGGTTTTTGTCTATCCTGCCGCGGCAGTGCTCGCAAAGCGTGTCTTCGCATTTATGCAGGAAATTTATGAGGCTTTCCCGGTAAGCGGGGCGGCATTTGCCGCAGCCCAGGCTGTTTAATTCCACGGAAAAACGGGCGAGGCCCGCTTCCTTCAAAATATCGGAAAGCAGGATAATGGTCTCGGCGTCCGCCGACGGGGCGGCGTTGCCTATGTATTCCACGCCGATCTGCTCGAACTCGCGGTAGCGGCCTTTTTGCGGGCGTTCCGCCCGGTACATGCCGCCTATGTAAAAAAGCTTCTGGCGCGGGTTCACCGAGTTCAAATTATGCTGGATGTAGGCGCGCGCCACGCCCGGCGTGCCTTCGGGGCGGAGCGCCAGCCGGCGTTCCCCCGCGTCCTGAAAGGAATACATTTCCTTTTCCACCACGTCAGTCGTTTCGCCGGTGGATTTTACGAACAGCTCGTGCATTTCAACGGCGGGAATGCGCAGTTCGGAGTAGGAGTAAGTCCCGAACGCGCGCCGCGCTATGCTTTCCAGGCTGGCGAACAGTTTTGATTCCGGCTCGAAAATATCTCTGAATCCGCGTATGGATGTTATCATGGGTAGGTCGGGGCCATGCTTTCAAGGCGTTTGCGGTCCTTGATTACAATTTGTTTGTCCTCATAGTCGAGGATGCCGGCTTTCTTCATGACCGAAAGCGAACGGGACAGCGGTTCCCGCGTCGTGCCCAGCAGATCCGCCAGGTCGTGCAGCGTCAGGTTTATGTGGGAACGGTCCTTTTTTATGCCGTGCTCTTTTGACAGGCGCAGTATGGTGAAAGCCAGCCGGCCCAGCATGTTGTGGAAAAGCAGGGATTCCACGTCCTGATTCGATTTCCTGAGCCGTTCGGACATGGTGCGCAGGAGGCAAAGCGTGAAGTTGACGTCGGTTTCGATAAGCTCGTAAAAACTTTCCTTGTCCACCACCATGAGCTGGCAGTCGGTTTCGGCTTGCGCGGAAGCGGACCGGGTTTTCCCGCCCAGCAGCGCCATCTCGCCGAAGAAATCGCCTTCCACCATATAGGCGAGGGTTTTGCTCCGTTTCTCGCCGGTCGAAGTGTAAATTTTGACCTTGCCCGCCAGCACGATGAAAAAATTGCGGCCCACGTCTTCCTTGGAAAAAATCCTGTCGCCTGCTTTGAAAGACACATTTTTCGCTATGTCCAGAATCCGCTTAAGTTCGGTGATCTTCAAGTCCTTGAAAAATGACACTTTTTTTAGATATTTAACAGTCATACCCGCCTCCGCTCAGTTTGGTAAATTTTACCATATTCAAATTGTGTTTAACGATCGCAGACCAGCTCCTCTATCGCGTAGGCCAGCTTGTTTGCCGCGTCGAACGGATTGGGGAACATGGTTTTTTTGTACGCATGGCTCATCATGTCGAGCGTGCCCGCCACGTCCAGCATGCGGATTATCTCGAGATAGAGGTTTTCTGTGAAGGGCCCGTCTTCCTTCACCAGGGCGGCGCAGCCGGTTCTTTGCAGAATTTCGGCGTTCGCGTCCTGATGCGCGTTTGTGGCGTACGGAAAAGGGATGAGTATGGCGGGTTTGCGCAAAGCTATCAGTTCCGCTATCGTGCTTGCCCCTGCCCGTGTCACGGCGAGGTCCGCCGCGCGCAGGGCCAGATTCATCCTGTCGCAATACTCCATGACCACGATATTGGGCGTTTCCGAGCCGTAAATGTTTTTCATCTCGGCGTAATCGCGGCGGCCCGTAATGTGCAGAAACTGGATATCCTGCCTTAGGCGGGTGAGTTTTAATGCGCTTTCCGCCGCCGCCATATTGAGCTTTTTCGCGCCCTGGCTGCCGCCGAACATGGTTACCGTGGTCAGGTCCGGTTTGAGGCCCAGCTCGACGCGCGCGGTTTTCGGGTCGGTTTCTTCGGCGAATTCGCTGCGGACCGGCGTGCCCGGCGTTACGGTTCCTTTCGGCGTGTTTTTAGCCGGGTCGGTCAGGCCCAGGGCCACGATGGTGGCGTATTTCGCGCTCCAGCGGTTGGCCAGGCCCATGACGGCGTTGGATTCGTGTATTATCGAGGGGACTTTGAATTTTTTCGCGCAGTAAAGGGCGGGAAAGGAAACATAGCCGCCGAACCCGATTACCGCGTCCGGCTTGAAATCGGTGAACAGCCACGACGTGTGTTTTAGCGCTTTTAAAACCTGCAGCCCGAAGGAGAAAAGTTTAAGCGGATTTTTCCCGCGCGGCAGGCCGGAAAGCGGAATTTCGGCCCAGGGCAGGCCGGCTTTGTCCAGCACGCTTTTCGCGGGGTCGCCGGTCCTGACCAGAAACAGGGGTTCCCAGCCGCGTTTTTTCATTTCGCGGGCCAGCGCGAAACCGGGGTAAAAATGCCCGCCCGTGCCTGAACAGGCCACCAGAAGGCGCTGCGTTGTTTTAGCCATAAATCATCTTCTCCTGCCTTTTGCCTGGCCGACCGGACGGGCCGATATGCCCAGCAGAATTCCTATCATGAACATGGTGGACCAGATGGACGAGCCGCCGTAAGAGAAAAACGGCAGCGGAATGCCCTTCGTCGGCACCAGCCCGGCGGACATGCCCATGTTATAAAACGACTGAAAGCCCAGCTGCAGCGTTATGCCCAGCGCCATCATGGAATGGGAAAGCGAATCCGCTTCCCGCGCTATTTTAAGGCCGCGGTAAATCACGAAGCAGAACAGCGCGATGACGCACAGCACCCGGATAAGGCCCAGCTCCTCGGCGAGTATGGCGAAAATGAAATCGGTGTGCGGTTCCGGCAGGTAAAGCAGTTTCATTTTGGATGCGCCCAGCCCCGCTCCGAAAAGCCCCCCCGCGCCGATGGCTATGAAGCTCTGGTTCAGCTGGTAACCGGCCGCGCTTGCGTTGGCCTCCGGCGACATGAACACCATAAGCCGTTTTATGCGGTACTGGTACTTCATCACCTGGTATGCCAGCACGGGAACCGCGGCGGCTACTCCGATGAGCAGTACGCGCAGGCTCATGCCGCCCACGAACAGAAGGCAGAGGGAAACCAGAAACAGCAGAAACGGCGTGCCCAGATCCGGTTCCGCCGCGATGAGCCCCAGGGTGATGACAATCATTATCGCCGGGTAAGTAAGCGATTTGACGGACCTTTCTATCCTGCTTTTGTTCGCGTCCAGATATTTCGCGATGAAAAAAATAAGGCTTATTTTCGCGAATTCCGAAGGCTGGAGATTCATTATTTTAAGCGGTATCCACCGGTGCACGTTCGCCACCGGCGGGCAGAGCAGCA
Organism: Elusimicrobiaceae bacterium; assembly: GCA_041667045.1. Lineage (GTDB taxonomy): Bacteria > Elusimicrobiota > Elusimicrobia > Elusimicrobiales > Elusimicrobiaceae > JAQVSV01. Next base: position 5,756 of record JBAYFS010000002.1, read on the forward strand.
CCGTCACCAGCAGCGCCCACGTGAAAACGAGCAGGCCCGTGGGATTGATGAGGCCGGACAGGCGGCGGTAGGTCCGCGCCAGGAACGTCATTATAACAAAGCCGGCGCCCGCGAACAGGCACTGGCGCTTGAAGAAATACATGGAGTCTTTTTTGTAAAAGTCGCCCCAGAACGCGCTGGACGAATACATGAAAATAAGGCCCAGCACCACCAGGATCATAGCCGCCATGAACAACTGAAAATCTATATCCACCTGCCGCGCCTTGGACTGCACGGCGGCGGCTGGGGCTGCTTTCTGCGGTCTTTTCCGCCCGGGTTTTTTCGTTTTCCAGAAAAACATTTCTTTACCTGAGTTTCAGCGAGGCCAGCGCCGCCAGCATGAGCATGATGCCTATTATCCAGAACCGGACGGTGACTTTCGTTTCCGCCCAGCCCTTCAGCTCGAAATGATGGTGCAGCGGCGCCATGCGGAAGATGCGTTTGCCCCCCGTCAGTTTGAAATACGCCATCTGCAGGATGACCGACATCGTTTCCGCCACGAAAATCCCGCCCACCACCGGCAGCAGCAGCTCCTGTTTAACGCAGATAGCCGTCACGCCCAGAATGCCGCCCAGAGACAGCGAGCTGGTGTCGCCCATGAAAACTTCAGCCGGATGGGAATTGAACCACAGGAATCCCAGGCACGCGCCCATCAGTGCGCCCATGAAAACCGCGAGTTCCCCCGCGCCCGGCACATGCATGATCTTAAGGTACGCGGCGAATTTCACGTTACCCGCCAGATAGGCGAAAACGGCGTAGGCGGCGGCGCAGAAAAGCATGTTCCCCGCGGCCAGTCCGTCGAGTCCGTCGGTCAGGTTAACGGCGTTGGAGGAGCCTACTATCAGTAGCATCGCCAGCGCGAAATAAAGCGCGCCCAGCCCCACCGCAATGCCTTTTGTGTAAGGGATGGCCAGCGCTGTGGCGTAGGCCCCGTTCGGAGGGCTGACCGCCAGATAGCCCACTACGGTGAGCGCGACCAGCAGCTGTATTATCAGTTTTATCCACGACGGCGCGCCCAGCGGGTTTTTTTTGACCAGTTTCGTGTAATCGTCGTAAATGCCCACGAAGGCGAGCAGGCCCGTAGTCCACACCAGCAGCCATATGAACCGGGAATCGGGCCGCGCCCACAAAAACACCGCCGCCAGCAGCGAGGCCAGGATCAGCAGGCCGCCCATCGTGGGCGTGCCGTGCTTGGCGAGGTGGGTTTGCGGGCCGCACTGCCTTTGAATCTGTTTTATCTTGTACTGCCTCAGTTTTTCTATCAGCCACGGGCCGGTGATAAGCGAAAACAGAAAAGCCGTTACCATCGCGCCGCCCGCGCGGAAGGTGATGTACTGGAAAACGTTGAGCGGTCCGAATGATTCCCTGAACAGGTGCAGATAGTAAAGCATAACTCTCCTAAAATTCCTTGAAGACGTTTTCGAAATTCATGGCGCGGGACGCTTTTATAAGGCACGTGCCCCCGCCGGAAAGGGTTTTGCGGAGTTCGTCCATAAATTCGCCGTACGCCGCGCGGTATTCCGTTTTTACGCCGGAGTTTTTCAGCGGTTCATACGCGGGTTCGATTTCCGGTCCCGCCAGGAAAACCGCGTCCAGCCGTTTCGCCGCAAGCCAGGCGCCCAGTTCCCGGTGCAGGGGTTCTGAAAATTTGCCCAGTTCCTTCATGTCGCCCAGCACGGCCACTAACGGTTTGGCCTGTCCGCTTTCCAGCAGCGTGTCTATTGCCGCCCGGACGGACGCGGGGTTGGCGTTATACGCGTCCAGTATGAAGTGCACGCCTTTTTTCTCCTCCGCCTGCAGGCGCATGGGCATGGGCGTGAAATTTTCCAGACCCCGCTTTATTTCTTCCGGCTTAAATCCCAGAAACCACGCCGCCGCCGCGGCTCCGCAGGCGTTAAGCCTGTTGTGCGGGGTCATGGCCCGTTCAACCTCAAATTCTCCGAAAGGTCCTTTTATTCCGAAGTAGCCGGGTTTTTCGACCGGCGACACCGCGCTTTCGTTTCCGCGCCCGAAGGTAACGGTTGTATCTTTATACTCCGTTTTGAGCCTGCGCAGGTATTCGTTGTCCAGATTATAAACCAGCGCGCCGCCCGGCTTGATGCATTTTGCTATTTCCGTTTTGGTTTTGTAAATGGTTTCGATATCTCCGAAAAATTCCAGGTGAGCCGGAGAAACGTTTGTTATGACGCCGACATCGGGGCGGACCAGAACGCCTATCTCCTCAATGTCCCCTTTCTGCGAGGCGCCCAGTTCAAACACCGCGTATCTGTCGTCGGGGCCCAGTTCGAGAAGGGAAAGCGGCGTGCCGTACTGGTTGTTGAAATTGCCTTTATTGGCGCAGGTTTTCGCCCGCACCGAAAAAATCGAGCGCAGCATTTCTTTCGTGGTGCTTTTGCCGTTCGAGCCGGTAACCGCCGCCACCGGGATCTGCCAGCGGTTCCGGTGCCAGGCGGCCAGTTTCTGCAAAGCCTTCAAGGTGTCCGCCGCCTCGATTATGTGCGGAGGTTTCGCCGCCAGTTTTTCCGCCGCGCCGGTTTCGGCGATTATGCCTTCCGCGCCCTTGGCGGTCACTTCTGCCAGAAACTCGTTCGCGCCGTGCACCTTGCCTTTAAGGCCCCAGAAAATCACGCCGGGTTTGACCAGGCGGCTGTCCGTTTCAAAACTGTCGAAAATATCCGAGCCGCGGCCGTGAACGAGCGTTCCGCCGCAGGCTTTGGCTGTTTGTTCCCATGTTATGCCCAGCTTCATAAATCAGTGTCCTTGCGCGGCGCGCCCGCGCTTAGCGTTTCTGCTTGCCTTTCCCGGTCCGGGGCGGCTCACGCCGTCTTCCGGGTCATACTGGTCCGCGATCGCGTTTTCATCTTCCTCGGGTATTTTTTCCAGCGGCGTGGTTACCGGGATTTTCTGCAAAACGGTTGTTATATGGTTTTCGGCGGCCTGTTTTTCCTCGGCCGCGGCCAAAGTCTTGTGCGCGGGCGGATACTTGTTGCGGAGCGCGTCCTGCGGGTTTGTCACAAGATAGTCTTTGGAATTGAGTTCTTCCGGCAGGTCCGGCTCTATGGTGTTGTCAGCCAGAAGGCCCTGCGCGATTTCCGCGAAAATGGGCGCCGCCGCCTCGCCGCCGGAAAGCCCGCCGCCCGGCTCGTCAATAGCGGCTAAAATGGTGAATCTTGGCTTTTTGGCGGGCAGGAACCCCGCGAAAGAGGAAATGTATTTCGACGAAGAATAGCGCCCGTCCACCAGTTTTTTGGAGGTGCCGGTTTTTCCCGCTATGCTGTAGCCCCGCAGTTTGGCGCGCCAGCCCGTTCCTTCGGTGATGACGCGTTCGAGCATGGGTTCTATTTTAGCGATAGTTTCGGGGGAAAGCACGCGCCTTATTTCGCGCGGTTTTTCGGACGAGAGCACTTTGCCGTACGAGTCGGTCACTTCTTTTATTATTATCGGCTCCATAAGCGTGCCGCCGTTTGCTATCGCGCTGTAGGCCGTTATAAGCTGGATGCCCGTGGAGGACAGGCCGTGCCCGTAGGCCGCGACGGCGAGGTCGAGGTCCTTCCATGTTTCGAAGGGGCGGATTATGCCTTTTGATTCGCCGGGGAAATTCAGAGTGGTCTTCGTTCCGAACCCGAACGCGCGGATATGCGAGTAAAACGCTTTCTTGCCGAGCTTGAGCGCGATTTTCGCCGCGCAGATGTTAGATGACTGGGCGAGTATGCCGCCGATATCCAGCACGCCGGTTTTATGGTCGTCGCCTATCACTATGCCGGGAATGATTTCCCATTTCCCGCTCGCGTGGCAGTCTATGGTGTCTTTGGGCTGGATGACTTTATCTTCCAGCGCGGAGGCCACGGAAATGCCTTTGAACGTGGAGCCTGGTTCATAAGTCATCTGGAACGGGAGGGACTGCCCGCCGTGCCGGGGATTGCTGGCGGCGGCCAGAATCTCGCCGGTATTGGGGTCCTGCACGATGGCGAAGCCGCCTTTCGCGTGAGTTTTTTCAACGGTGCCGTCGAGCGCTTTTTCCGCGTAATACTGGATGCGGGAGTCCAGCGTCAGCGTGATGTTTTTCAGGTCCACTTCGGTTTTTAGGTCGGGATTGTAGATTATCTGCCCGTGGCGGTCTTTATATGTCTGGTGTCTGGCTATAGTGCCGCGCAGGGTTTCGTCATACATGAGTTCCAGGCCGGAGAGTCCGGAGTGGTCGTAAGAAACCGTGCCGAGAAAATCCTTCGCCAGTTCGCCGTTCGGGTGGAAGCGCGTGTAAACGCGCGCCAGAATAACGCCGGTGAGTTTTTTCTCCTGCAGTTTTTTGCTGAGATTCTCGTAAACCGTCGGGTCTATTTCTTTTTTCAGATAGAAAAAATTGCGGGCTTTGTTCCACTTTTCCCTGATTTTCGGTTCGGGGATGGCCAGCTCTTTGGACAAAACGGCGATTACCGCCGCCTGTGAGTTAACGTCCCGTTTCGAAATGGAGCAAGTGTAGGTCGGCAGCGATTCGGCGAGAATATTCCCCTGCCGGTCGTAAATAGTTCCGCGCAGGCGGATTTCGGCGGTGGGCGCGCTGGTGGTGCTTTCGGCTTTTCCGGCCAGTTCGGTGTGGCGGAAAGTCTGCATATAAAAAAGCCGCGCGGCCAAAGGCAGCGCAGGCAAAAGCGCAATTATGCTGACGGCTTTAAGACGCTGTTTTGTGGTGTTGATCATAAGCCGCGGTTTCCGCGTCGCGTAATATTAATATTAGCATTAATGCGGACGGTGTTGCCAGCGCGGGCGCGCTGGGCGCGGTTCAGCGGGAGCTTGCCAGCAGATTGCCGCGCGCGGGCGTGCTTTCGGAGAGCGGCTCCAGCTTCGCGGTCATGCACGGTGACGGGTGCACCATGTTAAGTCGGGTTTTCGCCAGCATTTCCAGATTCGCCGGGGATTTCAGTTCCTGCATTTTAAAGCGTAAATGGCGGTTGCGCGCGTTTTTCTGGCTTATCTGGCCCCGGATTTTAGAAATGTCATAGCCGGTTTTCACGGCTTTCACCCTGGTCTGCACCAGCGCCATGGAAAACACGCTTGCGTAAATAACGAGAGCCACTACTTTTGTTCTTTTCATCTTAGCCACCAAAAATGTATTGTCCGGCGGGTTTGTGCGGGAAGAGGAGGATATCCCCGCCGAACAAATTTTTATATTTGCGGGATTTTTTCAATCACCCGCAGTTTCGCGCTTCTTGAGCGCGGATTTTTCAAAATTTCCTCGCGTGACGGCTGGACCGGTTTTTTTACCACCAGCGCCCAGTTCCCTTCGTCCGCCATTTTCCGAAACGCCTGCTTTATGATCCTGTCCTCAAGCGAATGGAAAGTTATAAAGGCCGCCCTGCCGCCCGGTTTAAGTATCTGGTCGAGCGTGGCGATCGCTTTTTCAACGTTTTCAAATTCATGGTTCACGGCGACGCGCAAAGCCTGAAACGTTTTTGTGGCCGGGTGCGTTCTGCCGTGCCTGCGCACGATTTTTTCAATGAATCCGGCGAGCTGCGCGGTGGTTTCGAACCGGGTTTCCGCCCTGCGCTCGACGACGGCTTCCGCTATCCTGCGCGAAAAAAATTCTTCGCCGTAAACCCGCAGTATGCGTTCAAGCTCGTCGTAGGATTCTCCGTTAATTATATCATTAGCGGTCAGGGGATTTCCAGAATCGAAACGCATGTCCAGCGGACCTTCCCGCTGAAACGAAAACCCCTTGGCCGGATTATCCAGCTGGTACGAACTCAACCCCAAATCGAACAGCGCGCCGTCCACCATGCCCGCGCCGAGCGAAGTCAGGATTTTGCGCGCGTCGGTGTAGCTGCCGCGCACGGCGGTAAATCTGGGGGCGAAGCCGGCGAGCGCAGAACTCGCCAGCTCCGCTGCTTCGCAATCCAAATCTATTCCTATAACGCGGCCTTTTTTCGAGAGTTTATGCTCGATAAAATATCTGCTGTGTCCGCCCAGGCCCAGGGTCGCGTCAAGATACGTCCCGTCCGGGTTGGTCAGCAGCAGTTCCGCTGTTTCCCGCAAAAGAACCGGTTCGTGGGACCATGTTGTCATATATCGTAAACTTTCGCGAAGCTGCCGGCGTTCGGCGTTATGGCCTGCGCGCTGTATTTTTTCCAGCGGTGCAAAGCCCATATTTCGGCTTTGTTGCCCACGCCTATGACGGCGGCCTCTTTTTCCAGTCCGGCGTATTCGCGCTGCGCGGATCCCACGAGTATCCGTCCCGCCGAATCAACCGGCGCTTCCTGCGCGTTTCCGAAAAAGAACCGCTTGAAAGCGCGTTCCTGCTCTTTGTCCGCGTTTTTGAAGGGCTGCATGTTGTTGGCGAGCAGCGCTTCCCACTGCGAGGGCAGAAACAGGTAAAGGCATCCGCCTAAACCGGTGGTCAGCATGAAGTGTCCGCCTTTTTCCTTTTTTAGGGCCGAGCGGAAACTGGAGGGCAGAAAAAGCCTGTATTTTGCGTCAAGTTTATATTCCGATATGCCGTAAAATACTGACATGGTGTTTTTCCTGAAAACAGGTCCCGCCTTTCCGTCGGAGAAAGTCATTTTTACGCTTCTATGACACTATCTCCCACTTTGCTCCACATAGGAATAGTATATACAACCGCGCGGGCAATGTCAACACGATTTTTCCGGGTGCTTTTTCCCGGCGCGAGCAAAGAAAAAAACGCGGCTCCGGGGCCGCGTTTTGCTTGTTTGGTGGGTTGTTTTAAAGCTGGTTTTCAGTTTGCGTCCGGTCTTCCGTCTGGGCTTTTTTCGCGGAAGGCGCGGCGCGCGCCACGGATTCCTTCCAGGCGTATTCCAGGTGTTTGAGGCTGTTGAAAGGCAGGCCGTAGGCGCGGTAGAGGCTTTGCGCGACTGGAACCCCGTTTTTGAGGTTTTTGCAGAACGCGTAAAAATTGTCGGTCCTGTTTATCTCGTCTCGCAGGAATCTCACCAGGCTGAAGGATTGCGCGTACCAGAGTTTTATCTGGGCGGAGTCCATCCCGTCGAAGTTGTCGTATTCGGTTATTTCCGCGAGTGGGAAGAATTTCCCCCGCCGTATCTGCGCGTCTCCATCCTCGATCCAGGCGGGCGCGAACCCCGTTTCTTCGGTTTGGGCCAGAATCGCCATGCCTTCGGAAAGCCAGAGCGGGCTGGGTGAGCCGGCGTCGAAAAAGCTGTCAAAATAGATATGCGTCAGTTCGTGCGCCAGCAGGTTCATGGTGTCCGGGCCCTGCACCGTGTATATGCTCCGTTTGCTTTTAGAACTGGTGGCGGCGGACCATTCGGGCCGGCCCGTGGCGGCGGTATAGGAAGCGGAGTCCGCGTAGAGATATATAAGCACTTTCTGGTTCTCGTCGGCGGTGTAAACGCTGAGGCTGTTCATGAGGCGTTTGTGCAGACCCTCCGAGGCTTGCTCTAGCTCGCCCGCGCTTTGCGCTATGCCGCTTTGGATATAGAGAAGAAAATGCTCCGTTTCCCGCACCGAAAAGCCCGGCGGCGGGGCCGGCGCCTGAAAGTGTTTGTTCGGTTCCGCCTGTCCGCGCAACACGCGTTCTTTCCGCGTTGAAACGTCGGGCACTCCGGTTTCTTCCGGCACAAGTACTCGCGGCACGGTTGTTATCGGCTGGCCGATGCCCGTGCGCGGCGCAACGGTGGCTACGTCAGGGGCGGGCGCCGGAGGCGTCTCCTCCTCCGGCTTCGGCTTTATGATGATGACCTTTTTTTCTTTTTTTGGCGTGAAGCGTTTTATGAGCGGCCCGAAAAAATTATTGTCTTTAAAAGGCAGGTCATTTGAGTAAAACTGGAACATGGTAATCCCCCACAGCAGGGTTACCAGTGTCCAGAAAAGCAGCCGTAATTTATGCAGAATGTCCATTTTTAAACACGGCGAAATGCCGTTTTTCTTTTCCGCTCGGAAGCGTATATTCCGTGAACTCCATCAAAGCCGTCGGCACGGACGCCTGCGCCGCCTGTTTTGTCGCCTCGCCGCCCTGATAAGCCGCGAAAATACCGTCCGGTTTTACCTGCGCCAGGCAGTTTTGCGCTATATCCGCAAGCTGGCCCATGGCGCGTTCTATCACGCAGTCGGCGTTGACTGACGGAGTGTTTTTTTCTAGCCTTTCCGCTCGGACCTCGAAATCCGCAAGCCCCAGTTCCGCGCCCGCCCAGTCGAGAAAAGAGCATTTTTTCCGCACGCTTTCAAACATATACATCTTTGCCCGCGGCGCGAGTATTTTAATGGTGACGCCTATATAGCCGCCGCCTGCTCCGGCGTCCGCGATGACGGGGTTTTCCGGCAGGTATTTGCCCAGCACGGACCAGGCGTATACGCCGTCCGCCAGGTGGCGGTTGAAAATTTCGGTTTTGCCGGACACGTTCGTGACGTTTAAAAAATCCCGTTTCTGCATGATAAGTCCGGCATATTTCTCAAAGGCGGACGCCTGCTCCGGGCTTATATTAACGCCCAGTCCCTGCGCGAACGCGATAAGTTTTTTCATTTTCCCCCCCGCGCTTTTGCCAGCCGGTGTCGCTCGATATAAACCGCCAGCAGCTGGATGTCCGCCGGAGTTACGCCCGGTATCCGCGAGGCCTGCCCCAGATTGTCAGGGCGCACCTTTAAAAGTTTTTGCTTGGATTCGGTTAAAAGGCCGGTCAGCGGCGCGATATCGAAATCTTCCGGAATGCGTATTTTTTCGGCCAGCGAAAGCCGCTCTGCGTCTTTTATGTGCCGGTCCATGTAACACGCGTATTTCAGTTCAATGCCGGCGTGGGCGCGCGCGTTGGCGGGATTCCACGGGCCGGTGTCCAGATCGTCCGTGCGGGCGGTGTGTTTTCCTTTCGTTTTTTCTTCTTTTTTGAACTCGTCTATGGCTTTCAGATAATTCCCGAACGGTTTCGCGTAATCGCCGGGCAGCGTGCCCAGCCGCAGCGCGTGTGGCGTGAGCCGGACGTCGGCGTTGTCCGCCCGCAGCAGCATGCGGTATTCGGCGCGCGAGGTGAACATGCGGTACGGTTCAGTCACGCCTTTGGTTACCAGATCGTCAATCAGAACGCCGATATAGGCTTCTTCCCTCTTAAGCACGAAAGGCGCTTCGCCTTTTATTTTAAGCGCGGCGTTTATGCCCGCCATAAGGCCCTGGCCCGCGGCCTCCTCATACCCGGTGGTGCCGTTTACCTGGCCCGCCAGATACAGCCCCGGCGTGAATTTGCTTTCCAGCGTGAAAGAGATATTCTGGGGATCAAAAAAATCGTATTCAATGGCGTAGGCCGGACGCATTATTTTCACGTTTTCCAGGCCGGGCAGGGTTTTGTAAAAAGCCGCCTGCACGTGTTCCGGCAGGCTGGTTGACAGGCCGTTTACGTAATATTCAACAGTGTTGAAACCTTCCGGCTCAAGAAAGATTGGATGCCGTTCCCGGTCGGGAAATTTTACCACCTTATCCTCTATGGAGGGGCAGTACCGCGGGCCTATTGATTTTATCATGCCGGAATAAAGCGGCGATTCCGAAATGTTCTCGCGTATAATCCGGTGGGTTTCCGCGGTGGTTCTGGTTATCCAGCAGGAGAGGAACTCGCGGTTTTCCGGCCTGTTGAAATGGGAAAAAGGTTCATACGGCAGGTCGGACGGCTGTTCGGCGCATTTTGAAAAGTCTATGGTTCTGCCGTCTATGCGCGCGGGCGTGCCCGTTTTAAGCCGCGCCGAAGTCAGGCCAAGGGAAAGGAGGCTTGCTGTCAGAAAATCGCTGGGAAAATGGTTCAGCCGCCCACCGCGGAAGGTTTTTTTGCCGATGTAAATAAGCCCGTTTAAAAATGTCCCGGCGGTGATGATGACCGCGCGTGAGCGGTAAAAGGTTCCGCGCGCCGATTCAACGCCGCACACCGCCTTGTCCGACGTGCGTACCGCGGTTATTTCATCCTGCGCCAGATCGAGGTTTTCCTGTTTTTCAAGCGTGTGCTTGAAAGTCAGCTGGTAGATTTTTTTGTCGCACTGTGCGCGCGGCGACTGCACCGCAGCGCCCCGTCCCGTGTTTAATTTGTGGTAGTGGACGGCGGCCCTGTCCGTGACTTTCGCCATCGAACCGCCCAGCGCGTCAATTTCCCGCACAATCTGGCCTTTGGCGATGCCGCCGATGGCGGGATTGCACGACATCTGCGCTATCGTGTCCAGATCCTGCGTTACAAGCAGTGTTTTAAGGCCCATTCTGGCAGGCGCGAGCGCGGCTTCGCAGCCCGCGTGCCCGCCGCCGACTACGATAACGTCATATTCGACAGGATGGGTATACATCACTTGTTCGCCTTTCCGGCGTTTTCCGTGGGCGAAGCCAGCACTTCGCCGGGGTCAAGACCGGGGATCGCGCCGGTTTTTGCGAAAGCCAGAAAAATCACGAACGCGCCCATAAAACCGGCGATCAGCACGGCCGCGCTTTTCGCCGTGCTTACGCGCAGGAAGTAGGCCGAGCCCAGAATTATAAAGCGTATCATCAAAAGCGAGAAAACGAACAGCACCGCCTGCGTGGCCACAGCCGAGCCCGTAAGCGCGGCTAAAGCCTGGCAGGGAATAAGCGGAATGGTGAACGCGTTGGAGAGCATCAGAACCGCCAGTATGCGTTTGACGGGTATGCTCCGGTCTCCCGCGAACTGCACCATTCCTCCGAAAACCAAAGCCAGAATGGCGAACAGCAGGCCCGTGGAGGCGGGCGTGTTGTTTTGAAAAGAAACCACCGCCATGAGCGGAACAAGCAGGGCCGCAAGGACGAAGAAAAGAAACGTCAGTCCGGGTTTTTTGCGCGCTATGGAGCCGAAGATGAAGACGAACAGCAAAGTCAGCGCGGTGATGATTATTTCGGTGCCGCACTGGATCAGCAGAAAAAGGTGGAACGGCTGGGTGATTTTTTCCGCGCCTGGCATATAGCCCTGCGGCAGGAAGAACATGAACGCCGATTCCAGCAGAATGCACGCTGCGAAAAGAACGGCGGACGCGGCGAACGCCTTTTCGTTTTTCTCTATGCAGACATAGGCCTCGCGCGTGTTCGTCAGCAAAAAAATGAAAAGCCGGTAAAGCGTTTTTATCATGGTGTCTCCGTTACTTGCCCACACAGAAGCGGCTGAAAATTTCCCGCAAAACGTCCTCGGCTGCGGTCACGCCGACAATGCCTTCCAGTTCGCGCAGCGCGCCGTTCAGGTGCAGGGCGGCTATTTCCAGCGCGGGTTCATCCTGACCGAATATTCTTTCCGCGTTTTCCACTTCCGTTTTGGCTGCCAGCAGGGCGTTTAAATGCCGCGCGGAAGTCAGTACCGCGGAGTTCTCATCCATATCATCCACGGGAATTTTCCCGGCTATTTTGTTCTTCAGTTCGGGCAAACCCTGGCTCGTGGCGCAGGAAACGAAAACCAGATCTTGCCCGTTAATTCCGGGCGGGAGCGTTTTGGCGGGGCCCGTGTCCGTTTTGTTTATGACGCACAGAAACGGTTTTCCCGCTTTCCCCACCAGTTCCCAGACTTCCTTGTCCGACGCGGAAAAACCGCTTTGCGCGTCCTGCACGAACAGCACCAGATCGGATTTATCGATAGCCCTGCGCGTGCGCCTTATGCCTTCCTGCTCGGCGGGGTCAAGCGCTTTTTCGCGTATGCCGGCGGTGTCGGTCAGAATAACCTGAAAGCCTTTTATGTCGGCGGTTTCCTCGATGGTGTCCCGCGTGGTGCCGGGCGTGGGGGCCACAATGGCGCGGTCAAAACCCAGCAGCGCGTTTAACAGGCTTGATTTGCCGCAGTTGGGCGAACCCACAATGGCGGTCCGCACTCCTTCTTTCATGAACCGGCCCAGCTCAAAAGTGGCGGCCAGCTTTGCCATATTGTTTTTGACGGACTCCAGCGTTCTGGCGACGGCGGCTTTGTTTATGGGCGGAATTTCTTCATCCGCGTCGTCAATGCGGGCTTCGGTTTCCGCCAGCAGGGCCAGAATCTTGTCCTTGATGCTCTGGAACCGGTCCGAAAGCGCGCCTTCGGTTATCCGCAAAGCCGCCCGGTGCGCCGCTTCGGTTTTGGCCAGGATGAGATCGCATAGTCCTTCCGCTTGCGCCAGATCCATTTTGCCGTTGAAAAAAGCGCGCATGCTGAATTCGCCCGGCTCGGCTGTCCGCGCGCCGGCGGCGATGGCGGCGGCAATCGCTCGGGCTGTTATATAAGGGGAGCCGTGGCAGGCGATTTCAATTACGTCGTCGCCGGTGAAACTTGCCGGGGCCTTGAAATATACCACCACCGCGCGGTCAATTAGTTTCCCGTCCGCTTCCACCCGCGCCAGAACCGCCCGTCTGGGTTCCGGGATGGAGAATGACCCGCCGCCCGGACTGCGCAGCAGTGTGCCCGCGATTGCCGACGCGCGCGGGCCCGACAGGCGCAAGAGCGAAAGCGCGCCCGGCGCCGGGCCGGTCGCGGCGGCGATTATCGTGTCCTGCAGGTTGTGCAGCGGCAGTGTTCTGTCCATATTGCCTTTATATAAATGCGCGCACGGAGACTTGCGTCCGCCGTGCGCGATCATGCTCCTGTTTGAAAAAAGCTCAGTGTTTCTTCGGACGCAGAACAACTTTACGCCAATTACCTTCGCCTTCGCTTGTCGTTTCCACGTCGGGATGGTCTGCCAGGTGTTTATGCACGAAACGCCTGTGCGCCGGATTCATCGCCGCAAGGCGGTAGAGCTGGCCAGATCTCCTCACGGAGTCTATGCCATAGTTAAGGTCTGAAATGATTTTGTCTTCCTGATTCTTCCAGTAATTAGCCGTATCGGCCTGCACCACGGCGTGGTGTTCGGTGTGCCGGCTGACGATGAGGGTGACAAGATACTGTATCGCTTCCAGCGTTTGTCCGTCCCGCCCGATGACAAGATTCGCGTTGTCGCAGTCGAATTTAACGAAAATGCGTTCCTGCACATTATCCCATTCGGCTGTCACGTTGGATACGGAAACGCCGAGCCCTTTGACTATATCCGTCAATGTTTCCGCGGCTTTTTTCGCCGCCGGCTCGAGCGCCGCGGGAATGGGTTCCAGCGCTCGGAGAGTGGTCTGTTCGCTGTAATGCCCGGAGTGCTCCGGTTCCGGGATCGGTTCCGGACGGGGCTGCGGCGCGCTTACTATTTCCTTCACGGCGCTGATTACTTTGCGCGCGCTTTCGATATCGTCCGTTTGCGGAGCCGGTTTGCTGTAACCCCGGTTTTCCTTCTGTTTCTGCGCTGGTTTTTGGGCCTGCGCGGTTCTGGCGGGCCTTTGCGCCGATGCCTGCGCGGGTTTTCTGTCCGATCCGCGCGAGCGGCCTGAGCCGCCTTTCCCGCTTTTCTGCCTGCGGTTGCTGTCGTCCTGTTCGGGCTGGGAATCGTCCTGCGCGGTTTTCCATATCCGTTCGGTGATTTTCACCACCGCCGGTTTTGCGCCCAGGCCCAGAAAGCCCTGGCTTCCTTCCGCTAGAACGGACACTTCCACCTGGTCTCTTCTCAGGCCCAGTTTGCCCAGTCCGGTTTCTATCGCGGACTGAACGTTCTTTCCTTCAAACTTGTACTCTTTCGCCATTTTCTGAAATCCTCCGGTTATCCTCCCGGACGGGGAGGTCTTAAGCCTTCAATGTTTTCTTCATCCAATACTGCTGGGCGATGTTTATAACGCTGCTGATTATCCAGTATACCACCAGTCCGGACGGGAAGGTCAGGAACATAAACGTGAAAATAAGCGGCATCCACTTAAGCACCGCCATCTGCGGATTGTTCTCGTCGGACGACATGGTCAGTTTCTGCTGGAGAAACATGAGCGCGCCGTTTAATATGGGCAGGATGTAATACGGGTCCTTCGACGACAGGTCGTGAATCCAGAAAATCCACGGCGCGCCGTGCAGAGACCAGGAATTGCGCAACGCCGTGAACAGCGCGAAGAACACCGGTATCTGGAACAGCATGGGTATGCAGCCGCCCAGCGGATTGACTTTGTGCCTTTTGTAGAGGTCGAACATCTCCTGGTTAAGGCGCTGCGGATCCTTTTTGTATTTCTGCTGGAGGTGCTGCATCTCCGGCTGAATCTTCTTCATGAGCATCATGGACTTCGCGCTCTTTATCGTGAACGGCAGAAGAATCAGCTGGACCAGCAGGGTCAGCAGAACGATTGACCAGCCGTAGTTTTTCGTGAAGCCGTAATTGAAATACAGCACCTTCATCGCCAGCTTGCCCAGAACCGAGAAGAAGCCGAATTCCACGGACCGGTCAAGCTCGTGCCCCAATGCCTGCAGCGTGCGGTAATCCTTGGGCCCGAAGTAAAACGAGAACGTCCACGTTTTTTCCTCCCCGCCGTTTATCACGGTGGGGTTGGCGTAGGCCAGAAGGGACGGCCTTTCTTCCTTCGCTGTCTTTTCTTCGGAAAACTTCAAATCGCGGAAAGGCCACTTGTCCGGAATGAGCGCGGCGAGGAAATATCTGTTTTCAATGCCGGCCCACAGCCACGGCCCTTTGGGAGTGTCGTCGGTTTTCTTGATCCGCTCCACGGTGGCGTGCTTGTTGCCCTCTTTTTTGTAAGCGTAAACGGTTTTCCACTCTTTCGGGTTTTCCTTGACTTCACTTTCCACTGTGCCTATGCCGGGTCCGAAGTTAAATCCCCATTCTGGAATTTCCACTGCGGACGCCAGGCTGTTTTTTACGGTGACTTCAATGCTGCCCAGCCCGTTCTCGCCGAAGGCATAGGTTTTTTTGATGCCGACTCCTTTGGAGAGTTCGGCCTCAAATCTGAAAATGTTGCCTTCCTGTTTCGCCAGATTGAAATAAACGCCCGGCATGGTCGCGAAAAAGCCGGGTTCCGGTTTGAGCACCAGTTCCGCCTGGTTGACCGGGCCGTTGTACTTGAAACTGCTGATGGCCGCGCCCATCCTGTTTAATTCTATTTCCGCCTTGCCGCAGGTGAACGGAATCGGCGACAGGTCGAGCTTCGCCGTCTGGGCGGAAGGCATCGGGGAAAGGCTTTTGGTCGCCGCCGCTTCCGGTATTTCATTTACGGCGGGGTTTGCCGCGGAGGTTGCTTCCGCAGCAACTTTCGCGGGGACCGGTTTGTTCTTTTCGGCCCACATGAACCAGCCGATGTACACTAAAAATGAAAGGGCAAACGCCAAAATCAAATTTCTGTTCATTTATGAAAATCCTTAAAAAAGTAAATTCTCCGCCTGGCGGGAAATCCGCCGCGCGGCTGCGGGTGTCAGGGCACGGGGTCCCACCCGCCGGGGTTGAAAGGATGGCATTTCGCCAGCCGTTTGGCCGCCAGCCACGAACCTTTCGCCGCGCCGTGTTTTTGCAGTGACTGCAAAGCGTACTGTGTGCAGGAGGGGTGGAATCTGCAAACCTGACCGCCCAGGAGAGGCCTGAACAAGGAGAATCCCCGCACAAGCATTTGGAGAAAACAAGAGGTGAAAATGGAAATTCTTTTAGTCATTTCCGATAATTCCGGCTTTTCGCCAAATATCTTTGACCGAGTTTTCGGCTGTCCGCAATCCGTCCAGCCTGTTACCCCGGCGCGGACAGAGCACCATATCCACCGGTCCGCCGATATTTCCGCTGTTTAACCTGAACACTTCCCGCACAA
Organism: Elusimicrobiaceae bacterium; assembly: GCA_041667045.1. GTDB lineage: Bacteria > Elusimicrobiota > Elusimicrobia > Elusimicrobiales > Elusimicrobiaceae > JAQVSV01. The sequence continues at coordinate 21,390 of JBAYFS010000002.1, forward strand.
GCCGCTTAAGGCGGTTCCTGCGCACTGCGCCGCCCGTTTTTTTTGTCGCCATCACGCCCAGTCGCGGGATGGCGGCAGCTGAGGCTTTCCACCACAAAACAAAATCCCGGTTCGCTGTCTTGCGTCCCGTATCTAAAACGGCTGTAAAATCCTTTTTGAGGATCAGCCTTGCTTCGCGCGGAAAACCCGTCGTTGACTTCACGCCTTGGGAATGAGGTTGTGTCTGCCTTTGGCGCGCCTTCTGCTGAGGACTTTCCTGCCGCCGGCGGTTGCCATTCTGGCTCTGAAGCCGATTTTTTTTGCTCTTTTTCTTTTATTTGGTCTGTATGTAGGTAGCATAGTTGTTATATTATAATAAATTGCCGCTTAAATTGCTAAAATTACTTTAGCGCAGCAGTTTTTGCCTTGCGGTATTTTTTGCGGCTCCATATATTATATGAATTTTACGGATTCAGCAGTAGTCCTAATTAAACGCGACATTCGCGAGTCCGACCGGATCGTCTCCGTTTACACCAGAAACCGGGGCCGGATGAATATCCGTTTCCCCGGAGTCAACAAGCACAGTTCGCGCCTGAAAGCGTTCACGGAGCCTTTTGTCTGGGCCGATATGCGTATCTATATAAGGCAGGGCGCGGCGGTCGGCTGCGGCACCGGCGGAAAAATCCAGAGCGTTTTCCCGGGCATCCGCGCCGACGCGCGCAAAACGCAGCTTGCCCTGCATTTCTGCGAACTGATGTTCCGCCTTACCCCCGAACTCCAGGCCAACGAGGACAAATTCACGCTTCTGCTCCACGCGCTCAGATTCTTAAATAACAATTCCCCCCTTCCCTCCACGCGCGCGGCGTTCACGTTCCGGCTTATGCAGACCGCAGGCTTCGGGCTTTCTGAACCCGTGCTTGGCATAAGCGGAGAATTTTGGGATAAACTGCATCACTCCGCTTTTGAAACCCTTGCTTTCGCCAGCCCGCTGGAGAAAGAGGAACTGGCGAAATCAGAGTATGTCCTGACGCGTTTTTTCAGCAGGACTTTTGCTCAGGGCCTCAAAACCCTGCCGTCAATCACCGCCCCGTGAAACGGGTGCGCCAAATATGGTTTAATTGTATATATAAGTTTCTTGCCGCGAGGAGACAAAATGAATTTTCAGGACATGATAGCGCAGCTGAAAAATTACTGGAAAAAAGAAGGCTGCACGCTGATTGAGCCTTATGATATCGAAAAAGGGGCCGGCACCTTCAATCCGGAAACTTTTTTCGGCGCGCTGACCGCGAAACATAAAAAAGCCGCCTATGTTGAGCCGTGCCGCCGTCCCGCCGACGGGCGTTACGGGGATAATCCGAACCGGCTCGGCAAATATTTCCAGTACCAGGTCATTATCAAACCCTGCCCCGCGGATATCCAGAAAACTTATCTTGGTTCGCTCAAGGCCATCGGGCTCGACCCGAAACAGCACGACGTGCGCTGGATTGAGGACGACTGGGAATCCCCCACGCTCGGCGCGTCGGGCGTTGGCTGGGAAGTCTGGCTTGACGGCATGGAAATCACCCAGTTCACTTATTTTCAGAACATGGCGGGGTTCCCTCTTTTCCCCGTTACTGCGGAAATTACCTACGGGCTTGAGCGGCTTGCCATGTACACGCAGAAGAAAGATAATGTCTACGACATCATGTGGAACGACGAGGTTACCTACGGCACGCTGTTTCATGAGCAGGAGCGCCAGTTCTCGCATTATAACTTCGAGGAAACCAACGCGGAGAATCTGCGCCGTTATTTCTCCGAATACGAGGAGGAATGCCGCCGCCTGGCGGGCAAGGGGTTGTACCTCCCCGCCTACGACTGCGCGATGAAGTGTTCGCATTATTTCAATATGCTCGACGCCCGCGGCGCGATTTCGGTTACGGACCGCACCCGCCTGATAGGCCGGGTGCGCGGTATGGCGAAACTGTGCGCCGCCGCCTATGTCAGCGCGGTTGAGCCTCAGGAAAAACCCGAAGGGAGCTTATCCTAATGAAAGACGCATTGCTTGAAATCGGAACGGAGAATATGCCCGCGCGGTTCATCGCGCCCGCCCTGGAGCAGATGCAGGTTCTGGCCGCGAAACTGCTGGGAGCCGAACGCCTTGTTTATAAAGGAGTAAAGACCTACGGCACCTTCCGCCGGCTTGCCCTCGTCGTGGAAGGCTTGGAGGAGAAGAGCGAGCCTATGTCCGAACTGGTGTTCGGACCGCCCGCGAAAATCTGGAAGGACGCGAACGGGCAGTATACCAAACAGAGCGAAGGCTTCGCCCGGAAAAACGATACTACGCCGGACAAGCTGATTATCGCCCAGAAAGGAGGCTGCGACCATCTGGCCGTCAACCGCTGCATAAAAAGCGAGAAGGCGGAGAAAATCCTGGAAAAAGTTTTTCCGGAAATCATAAGGCAGCTGCAGTTTCCCAAGAACATGATTTGGGAGGAAAGCAAATTTCGGTTCGCGCGGCCCATTAAGAACTTTTGCGCGCTGTATGGCGCCAAAGTGGTGAATTTCGAGCTTGCGGGCGTCAAGTCGTCCAGAAAAACCCAGCCCTTGTGGGCGCTGGGCGGGGACATGATTTCCATACCCGAACCCGCCGCTTACGCGGAAACTTTAAGGAACCATCTCGTTATCGTGGATATCGCGGAGCGCAAAAAAGCCCTTCTGGACGCGCTGACCCGCACTTCCCAGATACTTGAAAGCCGCGTTGAACTAGACGATAGTCTCGTGATGGAAACGGTATTCCTGACGGAAAATCCGGTGCCCGTCACCGGCAGTTTTTCCAAAGATTTTCTGCGCCTGCCCAGCGAACTGATAACCACGGTGCTGAAAAAACAGCTGAAATTTTTTCCCGTGCTCAATGATTCCGGCGAGCTGGTGCCCGGTTTTATCGCCGTGCGCGACGGCGTGACCGAGAACCAGAACGAAGTCCGCACCGGCTATGAGGCCGTTGTGGTGGCGCGGCTGTCCGACGCGGTGTTTTTCTTCGACAACGACCTGGAGAAACCGCTTGATAAAATGCTCGGGAAGCTCGACGATCTGCTTTTCATAGAAAGCGTGGGCAGCATGCTCAAAAAAGCCGAACGCGTGGAACGGCTGGCGCTTTGGCTGGCGGACGAACTGGGCGGCGAAACTGGCCCGGATCAGGAAACCGTGCGCCTGTCCGCGCGATACGCTTACGCCGATCTGGGCAGTTCGGTAGTTTATGAATTCCCCGAACTGCAGGGTTATATGGGCGGGGAGTACGTGCAGGCGTCGAAGGAGAATTCCTCCGCGGCGCTCGCCCTGAAGGAATTTTATTATCCCCTGTCGGCCAAGTCGCCCATCCCCATGACGGTGGAAGGGGCGGTTGTTTCGCTTTCCGGAAAAATCGATACTCTGGTCGCGGCTTTCGCGGCGGGCATGATCCCCACCGGCAGCGAGGATCCCAACGCACTGCGGCGGCAGGCTTTGGGCGCGGTCAGGATACTGCTTGAGAAGAATCTGCTCGTCTCCATTCCCGCCCTGCTTGAAAAATCGTGGGAGCTGGTGGCCAAGGATTTCCGGGGCTGCCTGCCCGATAAGATCACGGTGCTGGCCCAGTTGGAGGATTTCATCCGCGCCCGCGCCGAAACCGTTTTGGGCGAAAAAGGCTTTAAATTCGACGAAGTGCGCGCGGTGTTCTCCGTGCAGTACGACGAATCGGGTTTGCCCGTGAACGCGCTGACGCTGAGCGATATCTATCGGCGGCTGACTGCTCTGCACACCGTCCGCCAGGACCCGGATTTTGAGGCCATCTCGCTGTTGTTTAAGCGCGTGGCGAATATCATCAAAAAAAGCGGGCGCGGCACCGGCGGCGGCGTGGACGAAACCCTGTTCTCTCCGGAGGAAACCGCGGAAAAGGAACTGTATCTGCGGCTTGTGACGGTGAAGGGTTCCATTTCGCCCCTGATAGCCTGCACCACCGAGCCTACCTGCGGGCAGTTTGAAACCGCGCTCAAGGAAATGCTGACGCTCAAACCGTTCGTGGACCGGTTTTTTGACGACATCATGGTTATGGTGAAAGACGAAAAAGTGCGCGACAACCGGCTCGCCCTGCTGGGCGAACTCCATTCGCTGCTTCGTTCCGTGGCGGACCTTGAGAAATTGCAGTAGCGATTCCGGTTAAAATAAAAGCGCCCGCCGGGGATTTCCCGGCGGGCGCTTGTTTTTACGGATTATTTATTAAAAGGGATAATCCACGTTGATGATTATGTTGTTGCCTTCTTTTCCGAACGCGAATTCCGCCGTGCAGACAACCTGCGGGCGGATAATGGCCCGAAAAGCCAGGCCGTAGCCGAGCTGGAATTCGTTGGCCTGCATCTGGTCCGGCGAATAGAAAACCGTGCCGTATTCGGCGAAGGGCGTCACTTCCATATCAGTGAAAAACTGCAGCACCGGCATGCTGAAAAGAGTGATCCGTTCTTCCAGATTGAACACCAGCTTGCCCCGGTCCACAAAGCGGCCGTCGCCCGCCGCGCGGAAGCCGGTTTTTTCGCCCAGTGTCGGCAGGGTGTAGAAAGGAAGATTGTTGCCCACCTGTTGCTGGAAAACCGTGTTGAACGCGGTTACGAAGCGGTTCTCCTGTTTATAGTTGTAATACTGTTTGAGTTGCGCGCCGTAGATCGCGTAAGAATAGTCCGAGCCGAAGCCGTTAACCCCCGCAGCGATCGACGCGCCCGCGTAAGTGCCCAGTTTCGGGATGAACGGGTGGTCCGTGGAGTCGTAAAACAGGGATAGTTTCTGCCGCTGGAAATTTTTCGCGACCTTGGTCTGGTCGAACACGTCGGGATACAGGGTTTGTAGCTGGGGGCTGGTGTCCAGAGGTCCTTTCGAGGTTTTGTTCCTGTAGAAAGACTGCATGAATTCCACATACAGGTTTTTGACTAGCGGAATGCCCAGCGAAACTTCCTCGCCCAGGGTGTCCAGGGCGAAGGTGGCCTTGTTGTCGTCGGAAGTGTTGGGGCCGACCCCGTAAAACGAGGCTTTGCCGTTAACCCAGTAGCGCAGTTCCGCGTTAAGGCGGTAATCCGTGCCGAACAGTTTCGGGTTGAAATAGCGGAAGAACAGGTCTTTCTGCACCACTTCCGAAATCGCGACGCGTCCCACAATGAGATTGTCGTTGCCGGGAAAATAGTAGTGCCGGTAGGTCAGCGTTGTTTTAAGGTATTTGTTGTAATTGACCGACGGCGCTATAACCGAATTGATGCTTTTAGTTTTCTGGTTGCGCATGGCCAGAATAGGCATCACTCCGACGTTGGGCCCCAGGTCCTTGCTGGAGTCAAGAATCGGCAGGATCAGCAGCGCGTTGTCACCCGGAGTGAAGACTATATAATCCAGTACTCTGTCCAGCAGGGTCTGCTCTGAATCCGGTTTCTGCGAAACGGTGGGCTGGGTTAAAGGTTTGGTTATGCGGGCGCGGTAATCCTGGGTGCTGTAGCGGAAGCCGGTGCAGCCGTCCAGGCCCGAGCGTTTGCATTCGTCTTCGTTCTGCATTTCATAGCGGCGGGATGTTTTGTCCGGAGTGAGCCGCTCCCCTTCCCGCAGCATTCTTATTGGCTCAAGGATAATATCCGTAAGCTGCACGTCGGAGGAAGCGTTCTCCTTTTCCGCTTTCGCGGCGCGTTTTTTGTCGGCCTTTTTTTCAAAAGGGCCGAAGAAAGCGTCTTTTTTTTTGTTCGTGTCGCCGGACACTTTGCAGCCCGTCGGATTGTTTTCATCGCAATCCTGCGGACCGACGTCGGCGTCCTGCGCCATGATGTGCGGAGAAGCGAGCAGAAACAGGGACAATGCGAGCAGGGGATATCGTGTCATAGATAGTAATTTTACCAAATACGGCGGCGGAGTCTTAGCGGTGATAGCCCCGCGCGACGGGCATTCTCCGTCCGGATCCGAACGCTTTTTCCGTTATTTTTATCACCGGAGGAGCCTGCTTGCGTTTAAATTCCGCGCGGTCCATCCGCGCCAGCAGGGACAAAGCCGTCCGTTTCGAGAAGCCTTTTCCGGCGATTTCATCCGGGGTAAGACCTTTCTCCAC
>JBAYFS010000003.1:0-27334 GCA_041667045.1 Elusimicrobiaceae bacterium
CGTAAGCTTGAGCAGTACACCAAAGAGGCCGTGGAACAGAATTTTTCCACCGGCGCATACGCCGGAAAAGTTGTGTTCGCCGCGCTGGATGTGGACGAAAAAGCCAACGAACATTTTGTGGACGATTATCAGCTTGTTGCCAAAGCCGTGATACTCCAGCCGGAAAAAAACGGCGTCGCCGGGAAATGGGAAAACATGGACCAGATCTGGCTGCTTTTGGGCGATAAAGAAAAGTTTAAGGACTATGTAAAAAACGGTGTGCTTAAACAGCTGGAGGCGAAGTGACGGTTTTGTCCTGGCCCGCGCTGGGCGCGTTCTGGCTGGGTATTCTTACCGCCATAAGTCCGTGCCCGCTGGCTACGAATATCGCGGCGGTGTCTTATATCGGCAAGTCTGTTGCGCGCACCAAAACCGTGCTGTGGTGCGGGCTCGCTTATGTGCTGGGCCGCACTTTGGTTTACACCGCGCTGGGTTTTTTGCTGGTTAAAAGCGTGGTGTCTGCGCCGAGGCTTTCGTTTTTTCTGCAAAGGCACGGCAATCAGTTTTTGGGCCCCTTGCTGGTGATAGTGGGGCTGTTCCTTCTGAATGTTATAAAGCTTGATTTTCTGGGTTTTTCGGCTGGGGCGGACCGGTTTAAAAACTCAAAGGGAATCGTTCCGTCGTTTTTTATGGGCGCGGTGTTCGCGCTTTCGTTTTGTCCGGTGTCGGCGGCTTTGTTTTTCGGCACTCTGGTGCCGCTTGGCATAAGAGAATCTTCCGCGCTGGTTCTGCCGTCTTTGTTCGGCGTGGGAACGGGTTTGCCGGTGGCGGCGTTCGCCGTTTTGGCGGCTTTGGGGCTTCAGACGGCGGGCCGGTTTTATAACGGCATGGCGAAGCTTGAGCGTGTTGTTCGCCTGGCTACCGGCGTAATATTTGTCGCAGCAGGTGTATGGCTTTGCGTTAAATACATACTGCCGGGAATGCTGGCAGGAGGATAATATGTCGGATAAAAAACCTTGGTATTTGGAACAATCGTCGTTAGGCGCGGGCTATGCGCATTTTTCCAACACGGCAAAGCAGAAGACGGTGCTGGACGCTAAAACCAAAGAACTGATAAGGCTGGCGGTGGCTTCGGTTTTCAGATGCAAACACTGCACCGAGCATCATATGAAAGATGCGCTCGCCGCCGGAGCGAGCAAGGAAGAGATAAAAGAGGCGGTCCTGCTGTCCGCTCTTCAGGCCGCCGGAACACAGCTCAATTGGCATAAGGATTTTTTTGAGGAACAGTTGGCTGCGGAACAAAGCGAAATAGATTCGTAGGGAGACACTATGGAAGGACATAAACAACTCTCTGTGCTGGACAGATATTTAACCGCCCTGATTTTCGGGGCCATGGCGCTTGGCGTGGGGATAGGTTATTTTTTTCCGTCGGTCAACACGGCCATATCGGCTATGAGTGTTGGCACAACCTCTATTCCGATAGCCGTCGGTTTGATACTGATGATGTATCCGCCGCTCGCCAAAGTGCGTTACGAGGAACTGCACGAGGTCTTCAAGGATAAAAAAACGCTGACGCTTTCGCTTGTGCAAAACTGGCTTATCGGCCCCGTTTTAATGTTTGCGCTGGCGGTTATTTTCCTGCACGACAGGCCGCACCTGATGTTCGGCGTGATAATGATAGGGCTTGCCCGCTGTATCGCCATGGTGATAGTGTGGAACGATTTGGCGGAAGGCGACACGGAATATTGCGCCGCTTTAGTCGGGCTTAACTCCTTGTTTCAGGTCTTTCTGTATTCGTTCTACGCGTGGATATTCATAACCGTTTTGCCGTCCGCGCTTGGCATCGCCAAAGGCGTGGCGGTGGATATTACCATGGGCGAAATAGCGAAAAGCGTTTTCATTTATCTGGGCATACCGTTTCTGGCGGGCATGATTACGCGTTATGCCGCAATCAAAGCGAAAGGCGAAGACTGGTATAAGCGCGAAATACTCCGGCGGATAAGCCCAATAACGCTTATCGCGCTTTTATTCACCATTGTGGTGATGTTCTCGCTTAAGGGCGAATATATCGTGCAATTGCCGTTTGATGTTTTGCGCGTTGCCGTTCCTTTGGCGATATATTTCCTGGCGATGTTTTTCGTGAGTTTCTGGCTGTCGCGCAAAATGGGCGTGGATTATAAAAAGACGGTTACGCTGTCTTTCACCGCCGCCAGCAATAACTTCGAACTGGCGATAGCGGTGGCCGTCGCCGTGTTCGGTTTAAATTCCCAGGAAGCTTTCGCGGCGGTGATAGGCCCGCTTTTGGAAGTGCCCATACTCATTATGCTGGTTAACGTGGCGCTGAAAATGCGCACTAAATACTTTCCTGGGGAAGTGTAAGGGTTTTTCTTAAAAGAGCGGCGCGCAGGACGTCCCGCTCCTGCGGGGTGGGTTTATGTTTCGCCGTGGCGCAGGCGAGGGCTATGTGTCCGGGCTTGCAGGCTGTCAGGAGCCAGGACAAAGCGTCCTGTTTCACCTTTAAATCATATCCCATAGCCAAACCCAGCATGGCGTTTGACAGGAGAACCGCCGTTTCCTCGTAAGAAATGCTGCGCGCGTTTTGCAGCAGCGCCATGGCGCGGAACGCGGAATCCTCCATTTTTATTCTTTCCGGGCCGGACGCAAGTTCTATTCTTGTGGTCTGTTCTGCTGTTATGAGAAAACGAAGGCCGCGTTCCAGCGCGGCGGCTATTTCTTCCGGGGCCGCGCAAAGCGTCGTCATGTTCGAGATGATGTGCAGAGGGCCGGACAATGCGAACGTTTCCGCGTTTAGCGGCGTGTGGTTTAATCGCAGGTTGGGCAGCGTTTTCAGCACGTCCGCCGTGCGGCCAGCCAGTTCCAGCGCGGGCAGGTTCGCTAGCGCGAATATTTTAAGGCCCGTGCCCGCTTCTCTGGGCGCGGCGGTCAGAAAGCCGAAATCACGGCTGAAACTGTAGGGAATTTTCCGGCCCAGCTCATCCGTCGCGTTTTTTGCCTTGGCTAAGGCCGCCGCCGGCGCAAGGCCGGGTTCGAAAGCAAAAACTTTTATGTGTTCCCTGTCGTTAACGGAGAGCGCCATTTCTTTGGCGATTACGGCCGTCGCCGGAGCGGAGGAATACGGATCTCCCTCGAAGATATAGCGTTCCGCCAGCGCGCGTTTCGTGCCGAAATCGGCGCTTTCTGCCGTTACCGTGAAACCGCCGGACAGTGCTTCCAGCGCCGCGCCCTGTTCAACGCCCGCGGCGGCGGCCTGCGGCTGGCCATCTTTGCCGCAGAAGCGGAAACCCGCCAGATTGCGCGCGAAACGGGCCGCGGTGAAAAGTATGATATGCGAAAACTGGCCTTCGCTTTTCACCCAAGCCGGTTCCTGCTGTATGAAATTTTTAAACTTCATGGCTGTTTTTCTTTTTGCGCGGCGCGGGTGTTTCGGCTTTTGCCTCCAGTATTTTTTTAAGAGCGCCGGCTTTTTCAAAATCTTCGGTTTTCACCGCTTCGCGGAGTTCCGACTGGATCGTTTTGCGGTCCAGCAGGGCGTATTTCAGATACGGGCCCCCGTCCGGAGGGACATAATCCTTCCCGCAATAGGTTTCCGCGCCCTGCGTGAGTTTGAAGAATAATTTCAGATGCGGCGCGAACGCTTTATAACACTGCGGGCAGCCCAGCTGGCCCGTCACTTTGAAATCGGAGTAGAGCAGGCCGCATTCGGGGCAGGAAAGTCCCGTCGCGTCTTTTGGGAAAATATCCCGTTCCAGCCTCGTGAGCGCGATGGGGACCGCATAATACATAAGCGCGCCCTTTTTCAAACCCAGTTCCTTTTCTTTTTTTTCAATGCAGTGCGCGCACAGGCGCAGTTCCGTCATTTTTTTGCGGATGACTGTTTTAATGACGTAAACCGCGTCGTTATGCCTGCACAGCGAACACTTCACGCGTCCGCCTTGTCTTCGGAAAGTCTGGAGCGGTCAAGCCGCAGCACCCGGTCGGCGTATTTTGCGGCCTCGGGGTTGTGGGTAACCATGAGCACGGCAACGCCTTTTTGGGAAAGTTTCCTGAAATCCTCGTAAATCACGCGCGCGTTATCGTAATCCAGATTTCCGGTCGGCTCGTCCGCCAGCACTAAAACGGGATTGTTGCGCAGGGCGCGGGCTATAGCTGCGCGCTGTTTCTCGCCGCCGGAAAGCTGGGACGGGAATTTTTCGCTCAGCGCGTTCAAACCCAGGTGTTCAAGCAGGGCGGCGGCCTGCGCGCGGTCGGCCTTGCCTCTTATGAGGGCCGGCATGTCCACGTTTTCCAGCATGGTGAATTCCGGCAGCAGGGAGTCGAACTGAAAAACGAAACCGGTTTTTTCGGACCGGAAAACGGATTTATCGTTTTCCGAAAGATTAAGAACGCCCGTTCCGGCGATCTCGACGGTTCCCCTGTCTGGCGTGTCCAGCATGCCGATGATATTTAAAAGAGTTGATTTGCCCGATCCGCTGGGGCCCAGCAGGACGGCGAATTCGCCTTTCTTCATTTCCAGCGCGATATCTTCCAGCACGTGAATGACTTGCGCGCCCTGTGGGTAGGTTTTGTAAATCCCGTTAAGTTTCAAAATAGTGTCAGCCATAGCGTATAGCGTCCACCGGATTGACGCGCGAGGTTCTTATCGCCGGATAAAGTATCGCCACAAAGCACAGCGCGTAACTGCCAAGCACAATCATGAGCAGGTCGGAAAGCCGCACGGAAACAGGCACCTTGGTTATGTAGTACACGTCGGACGGAAGCTCCACGATGTTATAAGTGGAAATTATCCAGCACAGGGCCAGCCCCAGTATTATGCCCAGAGCTATGCCCGTGGTTCCTATCAGCAGGCCTTCCCACCAGAAGATGTTGCGGATTTTGCGCGGTGTCGCGCCTATGGCGCGCAGTATGCCGATATCGCGCATTTTTTCCGTGCTTAAAAGTATCAGGTTCGACGAGATGTTAAGCGCCGCCACCAGAATTATCAGGCCTAAAATGAGGAACATCACGAATTTTTCCAGCTTCAGCGCGGAATACAGCGTGCTGTTCATTTCCGAAAAAGTTTTGACCACATAGGGGAATCCGGCATACTGGCGGATGCGCTTGGCGGCGCGGGGCGCTTTGTCCAGATCATGCAGTTTTATTTCCAGGCCGGAGATGGACCCGCCCATTCCGAAAAAATCGGCCGCATCGGCCACGGTGGCGTAGCCCATGGTGTTGTCGAATTCGTAGTAACCGGTTTTAAGCACGCCCGAAATGCGGAATTTTTTCATTTTGGGCAGCATGCCCATGCCCGTGGCTATGGACTGGGGGGAAATCAGCACGATGTCGTCGCCTATCCAGACCGCGATATTTTTCGCCAGCTCCTCGCCCAGCACAATGGGCGGCGGGGCTTTGGCCTCGCCGTACCGCAGGCGCGGGGTCCAGCTTCCCTCCGTCAGCGATCCAGTAAGCTTGCTGACTTTTTTTTCCTTCTCCACGTCCAGTCCGCGCAGCACTATGCCCGTTGAACGGCGGTTGAAAGTCAGAATGCCCTGGCCCAGAATAAGCGGCGAGACGCTTTCCACGTCCGGGTCCGCGCCGAGCTGCGCGAGCAGGCGTTCCTGCGCGGGCGCGGAGATATTTCCGAAAACCACCACGTGCGACTGCGCTCCGATTATTTTTTTCTGTATGTCTTCCTGAAACCCGTTCATAACGGACAGCGTGGTTATCATCGCCGCCACGCCCACGGCTACGCCCGCCACCGCGATTATCGTGGTGATTATGGCGAACAGCCCTTTGCGTTTTGCCTTGAGATAGCGTTCCGCTATGAAAAATTCGAAATTCATCAGTTTAAAAGGCGGCAGGGCGGTTAATCCGCCCTGCCGCCTGAATGTTATCCGGTTATTTCACTTCTGTTTTCAAAGTGGGGAAAAGCACCACTTCCCGTATGGAGGGCTGGCCCGTCAGGAACATCGTTAATCGGTCAACGCCCACGCCGATGCCGCCGGTGGGCGGCATGCCGGCTTCCATGGCTTCAATGAAATCCTTGTCTATGGTGTCCACGTCCTTGTTCTTCTCGTCCTTGCGCTGGCGCGCCTGCTCTTCAAGGCGCGAGAACTGGTCTTCCGGATCGTTAAGTTCGGTGTAAGCGTTCGCAATTTCGGAACCGGCGGCGTAGAACTCGAAGCGTTCCACCAGGGCTTCGTCGCCCGGCTTGCATTTGGCCAGCGGGGTGATTGCGGTGGGGTGGTCCAGGACGAAGGCCGGTTCGTTGAGGAGCGGGAGTATCTTCTCGTCGAAAATCCGTTCGAACACTTTTGCCGAGGGCGTGTCTTCCGCGCAGCCCACGCCGAGCCTGTTCGCCAGTTTCAGCAGATTGGGGCGGTTGAAGCGTTTGCCGTCCAGAATATTATGTATATCTTCCCCGCAATGCTCTTTCCACAGTTCCGGCATGTACAGGCGTCTAAACGGCGGCTTGAGATTGATTTTGTGGCCCTTATATTCCACTTCCGTGATGTTAAGCGCTTTGGCGCACGCTTCGATCATGGCTTCGAAAAGCCGTGCCATGCCGTTATAATCCGTGTAGGCCTGATAGGCTTCCAGCATGGTGAATTCCGGGTTGTGGGTGGTGTCTATGCCTTCGTTGCGGAATATCTTTCCTATTTCATACACCCGTTCCATGCCGCCGATGATGAGGCGTTTTAAATAAAGCTCGGTCGCTATGCGCATAAACAGCGGCATATGCAAAGCGTTGTGGAAAGTTTCAAACGGCGTAGCCGACGCGCCGCCCGCGCTGTGGCATAGGGTGGGGGTTTCCACTTCAAGAAAGCCTTCGTTGTCCAGCGTGTTTCTGATGGCGCGAACGATTTTGGAGCGCGCCTCGAAAATTTTTCTCACGTCGGCGTTTGAAATCAGGTCCAAATGGCGCGCGCGGAACCGGATTTCGGTGTCCTGCAGGCCGTGCCATTTTTCCGGCAGGGGCCGGATGGCTTTGGAGAGCAGGGTTAGTTTGTCGGCGTGTATGGTTTTCTCGCCGGTTTTGGTTTTGAAAAGCTTGCCTTCCACTCCGATAAAGTCGCCGATATGCATGTGCTTTTTGAAAAAATCGTAAGCGTCCTGGCCCACGGCGTCGTTTTTAACGTAAATCTGGATTCTGCCGCTCATGTCTTGAATATGGGCGAACGCGGCTTTGCCCATAAGGCGCAGCTGCACAAGCCGTCCTGCGCAGACAACGCCGCTGTCTTCCGCTGTTTCAAGCCCTTCTGCGGCTGTATGCGTAACGTCGAACCGGTGCGGATAGGGTTCGTTCCCGCCGGCTCTGAGCTCGTGGAGCTCCGTGTATCTTCTTGCGATTATTTCGGTGAGTGTGTTGTTGTTTTCCATAAGTTTAACCAAGCACTTCGTCTATTTTCGTTTTGAGCAGTTTCGGTTCGAACGGTTTTTCTATGAAAACCGGAATGTTGGGCACGGCGGCGAAAAGGTCGCGTATCTGGCCTTTTGCTGTCATGATGATTATGGGGATGTTGCGGAATTCGTTTTCCTCGCGCAGGCGGTTGATCATGGAATAGCCGTCCATCACCGGCATCATGATGTCGGTGACTATCACGTTAGGGAGTTTGGGTTCCGGTTTCGTCAGCTCGCCTTCAAGATAATCAATGGCTTCCTGTCCGTTGCCTGCCGTTATGACTTCCAGTCCGTATTTTTCGAGAATAAATTTGAGCAGGGTCACCAAATCCATTTCGTCATCAATTACCAGCACTCTTTTTCCCATGATATCCTCTCGCTAATATTACATACTATCATTTTAATAAATAGAAAGTGCGGGCACAATGTCCGGTTTGAAAAATGCTAATATTTAGCTATGAAAGAGAGAACTCTAGTCCTTATAAAGCCGGACGCTATTTCAAAGAGAATAGCGGGCCTCGCTCTGGACCGGCTGGAAAGGCTCGGTCTTGACCTTATCGCGGCCAGGGTGGTGCATGTTTCGCCGGAACTGGCCAGGGAACATTACCGTCATTTAAAGGATCGTCCTTTTTTTGACTCGCTTATTGATTTCATGACCGGGAAATTCAATCCGGGCAGCGGGGGGAAAGTGATCGCGCTGGTTTTTGAGGGCGTCGACGCCGTGCACCGCGTGCGGGAAGCCGCCGGAGCGACCGATCCGGAAAAAGCGGATCCGGCCTCTATTCGCGGGTCATTGGGGCGCAACGCCAAATCCGCCATTGAAAACGTTATTCACGCCTCGGAATCCTCCGCCGATGTCGAACATGAAATCGCGCTTTGGATGAAACCGACCGATTTCGCGCAATAACCGTTATGAAACGCGTAATTTTAACAGTTCTGGTTTTTTTGACGCCGCTTTTGTGCGCGGGTTCCTTCGCGCAGTCTTACGGCGGCAAAGCCGCGCAGAAGCGGTTTATAAAAACGGAACCGCAGAGCGTAACTCTTAAAACCGAAGACGGGTGGACCCTTTCCGGCACATTCCGTCCTCCCCAGCCGGATATGCCGGTGCTGCTGTTTATGCACGCCTATAAAGAGGACAGTGAAGGCTGGCAGAAGCTTGCCCGCTCCGCCGCCGATTTGGGCTACGGGTATTTCCTTCTGGATTTCCGGGGACACGGGAAAAGCCTTTCGGGTCCGGCCGGGTCCGCCACTTACGAAACTTTTGACAAAGGCGGCGCGGATAACGAATATAACCGCATGACCGCCGATGCGGATGCCGCGCTGGTTTACATTTCCTCCACCGCCATGGTGCCGGAAACCGGCATAATTCTGGTCGGCGCGGGGCTGGGCGCCAATATCGCTATCAAAACGGCGGCGGCGCATAAAGAGATAAGCATGATGGCTCTCTTTTCTCCGACCCTAAACGCCAATCACGACGTGCTCACCGTCAATCCTCTTAAGGAATACGGGAGCAGGCCGGTTTTTATGGCCGCTTCGGTCGAGAACCAGAGGCTTTACCGGGAAGTGGCTATTTTAAGGGGTATTTTGTATCTTAATTCCGGCAGCCGTTATGTGACGTTCGTAACGGTCAAAAAAGGGTTCAACACGGAAATACTCAAGCCGAATGTAACGCAGGCGTTTATCAACTGGCTGAAATGGCCTTATATGCCGGAGCCTGTTGAAGTGCCCGGCCTGAGCGTGTCCGACGAAGCCGCACCCGTCGCCGCGCAGACTCCGCAAGACCCTGCCGAAACAACGGAGCGCTGATGCGCAAACAAAAGCACGATGTCTGCGATTTCTCGGCTTTGCCTACCGAGCAGGACAATCCGGAAACGGGATACCTTGACCGGATTCCGCCCGCGCAGGTCGTCCAAAAAATAAACGCGGAAAATTACAATGCCGCGCGCGCCGTGGACCGGGCCGCGCCGGAGATAGAAAGAGCGGCCTCTTTGTGCGCCAAGAGCTACAAGGCTGGCGGCAGGATAATTTTCATAGGTGCCGGCACCAGCGGCAGGCTTGGTGTTATGGAGGCGGCGGAATGCCCGCCCACGTTCGGGATCAACGCTTCGCGCGTTATCGGAATCATGGCGGGCGGCAAGAACGCGGTTTTCAAAGCCAAGGAAGGCGCGGAGGACGATATCAAGGCGGGACGCACCGATATTCTGTCCGTGGCGAAGAAAGGCGACTGCGTCATCGGCATAGCCGCAAGCGGCGTCACTCTTTACGCTCTCAGCGCGCTTTCCTCGGCCCGCAAGCTGGGTTGCGGCACGGTTTTCATAACCTGCAATCCTCTTGTCGCGGAATTCTGCGCCGACGTTATGGTGATAGCGGAAACCGGGCCAGAGGCTTTAAGCGGCTCAACCCGCATGAAGGCTGGCACCGCCACGAAAATGATCTTAAACGCCATCACCACCTGCGCCATGGTGCAAAACGGAAAAGTGTATAAGAATTTCATGGTGGACGTGCAGCCCGTGTCGAGAAAACTTATGGCGCGCGCCAGGAGCCTTATAACGAAAATCGGCGGAGTGTCTTACAAGGATTCGGCTGATCTTTTCAAAAAATCCGGCTACAGCGTCAAAATAGCCATCATCATGGCGCGCCGCCGGGTGGACGCCGAAACCGCGCGGGTTCTGCTGTCGGAAGCGGAAGGTTTTTTGAGGCGGGTGATAGAGTGAAAAAACTTTCTCTCGGCCTTATGAGCGGCACTTCGGCGGACGGGCTTTCCATCGCCGCCGTTTGCGTGAAGCCTTTCAAAGTGGCGGCTTTCAAAACCTATCCGTTCGGCGTGAAAATGCAGAATGAAATTTTAAACGCGCGCAATCTGGACGCGCGCGCGCTTTCCCGCCTCAGTTTCCGGCTGGGCGTTTTTTACGCTGGCAGGGTAGAAAAATTCTGCCGCGAATTTAAAATAAATTATAAGGATATCGCCGTTATCGGCTCCCACGGGCAGACGGTGGGGCACTGGCCGGGCGACAGGCCGGGCCATACCCTGCAGATTGGCGAAGCCTCTTTTCTTGCGGAAAAAACCGGCGTGCCGGTGGTGTGCGATTTCCGTCCGCGCGATATGGCGGCGGGCGGCTGCGGTGCTCCCCTTATTCCGTTTTTTGATGAATATGTTTTCGGGCGCGGCGCGCCGCGGCTTCTTTTAAATATCGGCGGCATAGCCAATGTTACCGTTACCGGCAGGGGTGTTAAAACCGCGGGTTTTGACACGGGGCCCGGCAACTGCCTTATGGACGCGGCTGTGGCGCTGGTTTCGCGCGGCAAGAAAACGTTCGATTTTAACGGGCTTATGGCGGCAAGGGGGCGGGCCGACGAGGATAAATTGAAAGTTCTTCTGGGTGATCCGTATTTTAAAAAACCGTTTCCCAAGTCTTTGGACCGAGCCTATTTTGACATGAATTTTCTGCGTGCGCGCGGCATAAAACCGTCTCGGGAAAATATTTGCGACACGCTGGCCCTGCTAAATCTCTTCACGGCGGAAAGCGCGGCGGGCCAGATTAAAAAGCTGAAGAGTTTCGCGCGGGAAGTTATTCTGTCGGGCGGCGGCGCGCTCAATCCGGTTTTGAGGGAAAATATAAAACGGGTTTTGCCCGGTTACAAGATTTCGGTGTCGTCCGCTTACGGCTTAGACGAGCTCGCTCGCGAGCCCGCCTGTTTCGCCGTGCTGGCGAAGCTGGCTCTGGACGGGGTTTCTAACCATTGCCCTGCGGCCACCGGGGCGCGCGGCGCCAGAGTCTTGGGCAAGATTATTCCCGGGTGATCAGATTTCATGGGGGGAGTTATGGACAGGATGAGAATTGAGAATATAATTTTTCCGGCTTTCCGGTTTTGGGAAAATGACACGGATTACGCCGTGCGGCTCGCCCGCGCCGGCGCGGGCGGTTTCTGTCTTTACGGCGGGACGCCCGAAAAAATACGCGAGCTTGTCAAAACCGTGCGCGCAATCAATCCCGAAATACTTTTCTGCGCCGACTATGAAGACGGCGCGGGCCGCTGGGTGGAAGGCTGCGCCGAACTGCCGTCTAATATGGCGATGGGTGCGTCCGGCAAAAACTGCGCCGTTTATGATAAGGGTTACTACACCGCTTTGCAGGCCCGCAATCTGGGCGTGGACTGGGTGCTGGCTCCCGTGGCGGATCTGGCCACCAGGCCGGACAGTCCGATAGTCAACACCCGCGCTTTTTCGGCCGTGCCGGAAAAAGCGGGAGAACTGTGCCTGTCGCTGGTTAAAGGGCTTGGCGACGGCGGTGTTTTAAGCTGCGTAAAACATTTTCCGGGCCACGGCGACACGGCGGTTGATTCGCATATGAATCTGCCGGTTATTCATCAGGATTTGAATTGCCTGATGGAGCGGGAAGTGATTCCCTTTTCCGCCACTTTCGAGACGGTGGACGCCGTCATGCCGGGCCATCTGCTTGTCCCCGCGCTGGACGGGAAGAATCCGGCTTCCTTATCGCGGGAAATAGTGTCCGGTTTCCTGCGCGGCAAACTGGGTTTTAAAGGCTGCGTGGTGACGGACGCGCTGTCCATGAACGCTTTGGAAGGCGGCACGCGCTGCGCCGTGGACGCTTTGCTGGCCGGCGCGGATATTCTGCTCGTGCCGGGCGATCCCGAAAAGCTTTGCGCGGATTTAAGGGTTTATTTTGACGAAGGGAAAATTCCGCAGGAAGTTTCCGCCCGTGCTTTGCGCAATCTGGCGCATCTGCGCCGGAAAGGCGCGTTGCTGCGCGAAAACGCGCCTGCATTAAGGGGCGACGAACTTAACGGCCCGCGCGTGCGCGGGTTCGTTTCGTCAACGGCGGAGATGTCCTGCGCTTTCGCTTTCCCCGACACTTTCAAGCCGCTGGAGCGCGGCGACAGCGTCACATTTTTTGAAACCGGGCTCAGAAAGCCGCCTTTCTTCGCAGGCACGGCGCAGCGGGAAACGGCGAACGAGGGCGACAGCGTTTTCGTGGCGACGCTCCGGGAATACGGCGTTAAAGTGAAATACATTTCCGAGCCTCTGGACGAGCCGGGCATTTTCTGCGGAGTGTCTTTTTCCAGGCCGCGGGCATTTTCCGGCGCCATCAACATGTCGGAAAAGGATTCGGCGTTAATCAACACCGTGGCGGACCGGGCGGAGCGGTTTTTCATGGTCTCGTTCGGAAGCCCGTTTATTTTCAAATCTTTGTCCGTCCAGCCGGACTGCGGCCTGTGCGCTTTCTGCGCGCTGGATGAATATCAAGCTTTCTGCGCCCGTGTGCTTATGGGCCTGGAAAAACCAAAAGGAAAATTCGAATACTGCCTATGAACGACAAACAGCGTACCCCGTGGTTCTATGTCCCCTCCCTCTATTTCGCGGAGGGACTGCCTTATATAATAATCAACACCGTTTCGGTGATAATGTACAAAAATCTGGGCATAAGCAACGAGCGGATCGGTTTATGGACCAGCCTTTTATACCTGCCCTGGGTGCTCAAGATGATCTGGGCCCCGCTGCTTGACATTATCGGCACCAAACGCCGCTGGCTTTTGAGCACGCAGTTTCTGCTGGGTCTTGTTTTCATGGGCGCAGGCGTAGCCGCGGCGGGCGGGAATTTCTTCTTCCCGTCGCTCGCGCTGTTCGCCGCGGGCGCGTTCATCTCCGCCACCCACGATATTTCGATAGACGGTTTTTACATGCTCGCCATGCCGGAAAAAGAACAGGCGTTTTTTGTTGGCATCCGCGTGGTGGCTTACCGCATGGCCATGATTTTCGGCTCGGGCGGGCTGGTTTATCTGTCCGGACAGATAGCGGAAAAAACGGGCAGCGCCAATCTGGCGTGGGCCGCAGGGATGCTGGTGCCGGCGGTTCTGTTTCTGCTTATGTGGGTTTGGCACCGCTTCGTGCTGCCGCATCCGGCTGTTGACCGGCCCGGCGTGAGCGCCAACCGCTTTCAGGGGTTTTTCGACGCCATTGAGGATTATTTCAAGCAGGACAAAATCCTGTTTATCCTGTTTTTTATTCTGCTTTACCGGTTCGGCGAAGCCATGCTCATGAAGATGGCTTCCCCGTTTCTTATGGACGCGGCGGCGCGCGGCGGGCTGGGCGTGAGCACGTCGGAAATCGGCATTCTTTACGGCACTGTCGGCATGCTGGCTCTTATTACGGGCGGAATTTTCGGCGGCTGGATTCTGTCTAAATACGGGCTTAGAAAATGTATTTGGCCTATGTCTCTGGCTCTTAATCTGCCGGACTTGTTTTACTGCCTGCTCGCGTCCGTGCACCTGCCCGCGTGGGCTTTGTACCCGCTGATCGCGGCAGAGCAGTTCGGCGCGGGCTTGGGTTTCATGGCTTACACGGTTTTTCTTATGTCTTTGGGGTCCGAGAAATTTAAAACCTCGCACTTCGCTATTTCAACCGGCCTGATGGGGCTTGGCATGATGCTGCCCGGCATGGCGAGCGGCTATTTGCAGGCGATGCTTGGTTATAAGATGTTTTTTTACGCCGTGTTTCTCATAACCATACCGGGCATGCTGCTAATCCCGTTCATCCCGATAAAACAAAAAACCGCGTAAACTTTCCGATAAACCGTTATGTTCTCCGCCCGGAAGACTACTTCCGGGCGGATTCTTTTGGAATTAAAATGCTTCCGTTATTCCGAAATACGGTTCCACGCCCCAGGGGCTGGCGCCGATGTCGAGGCGCAGATTGATTTTTTCGGCTTCGTCGAGAATGAAGCGGAGTCCGCCTCCTCCGCTATACTGCGGCTTTGTCAGCGACAGGCTCGCCAGATCCCGCGCCGTGTTGCCCGCCCCGGCGAAAAGCACGCCGTGAAAACGTTTCGCCGCGCGGAACCGGTATTCGGCCTGGAAAAACCAGCTGGCGCGGTTGGTGAAATAGGTGTTGTATATGCCGCGCAGTTCGTAAAGCGGCAGGTCGTAAAACGGGGTTTCCTGTCCGGTAACCACACCCAGGAACTGCAGGGCAAAAACGTTGTCGTTTCCGGCGGGCAGGTAGCGGCGCAGATCAAGCGAGTAATAGTTGTATTCATAATCGCTGCCGAGGCTTTTGCGGTAAAAGCGGGTTGTGCCCTGCGCGAAAACGCCTTCGCGGGGATAGAACAGATTGTCGCGTGTGTCGTAATCCAGCATGAGGCCGGCTCCGCTGAGCGTGCCGCCCGCGCTTCCCTCCACCGCGCCGGAAGCCAGAGTTTTCCCGGCCGGAAATCCGCTCAGACGTGTGTTCTTGAAATCGTAAGAAAGCCCGGCGCGCAGACTGCCCCAGACCGTATGCGTCAGCTGCGGCTGGAAAACAAAGGCGCGGTTCGTGTATTTTTCCTCCTTATCCGTAAGGCCGGACAGGCTGATATCGCCGCTGTTGCCGACGCCGAAAAAGCTTGTCGGCATGTCCTGGTAAACAATAGTGGCGCGTAGTTTCAAGCGTTCATCTCGGAAGTAAAACTCCGGCAGCAATTGCAGAACCGTTTGGTTTTTGAGCGTGTAGATGGCGTTTAGCGTAATGTTGTCTGGCCGGGCGGCGGAGTTGCCGCCGCGCAGCACCGCCACCGCGCCCCCGCCCAGCATCAGGCTGGTTTCCGGCGTATAAAGCGCGAGGGGATAGGCTACTATCGTCCTTTCCTGTTGCGGCTGCGCGCCGGCCGCAAGGGCGTGCGCGGCGCATAAAAGAACGGGTATTATTATTTTTTTTATTTTCATTTGGCCTCTTGTTGCGTCGTTTGATTTAAAAGCTGTTTCGCGTCTGTTTTTTTCGCGCGGCGCTTGTGCAGGGCGTAAACCAGCGCGTAAGCGGCCGGAACCACGAACAGGCTCATGAGCGTGGAAGACAGTATGCCGCCTATCACCGCCCAGCCCATGCTTACCCGCTGGGCCGAGGCTTCGTTAAGCCGCGCCGCCACGGGCAACATGCCCGCCACGAGGGCGCAGGAGGTCATTAGGATGGGCCGCAGGCGCAGCCGCCCTGCCCGCAGCACCGCCGCCGCCAGAGTCGTTCCCGCCATGAGGTTAAAGCGGATGCGGTCAACTAACAGAATGGAGTTTTTTGCCGCCACGCCCAAAAGCAGTATGCACCCGATAATGGAATAAACGTTGATACTCAGCCCGCCGGCTTTGAGCGCGAACAGCGCGCCAGACGCGGCGAGTGGCAGCGCCAGCAGGATAGCCAGCGGCGCGGTGAAACTTTCATACAGACTCGCCAGCACCAGATATATGAAGCAGATGCCCAGCAGCAGCGCTACGGTAACGCTGCCCAGCAGTTCGGCATAATTCTCCGCGTCGCCCGCCGCCGTGATTTTTATGCCGGGCGGGGGTTTTAATTCGCTGCTTAACGCGGAATTCATGTCGTTCATGAAAGCCTGAAGGCCCGGCCCGTTCGGCATGAGGCCCGCCGCGAATGTTATATAGCGTGCCCGGTTTACGCGGTTGACGCTTTGCGGCGCGCGGCTTTCCGTCAGTTTGGCGGCTCGGCTGAGCTTGATCAGCCTGCCGTTTATATTGGGCGCAAGTATTTCGTTGAAGTTTTTTGCAAGGTCGCGGTCAGGGCCGGCCATTTTCACGCGGATATCGTATTCGCGCCCGTTTTCGCGCAACAGCCCCACTTTCGTGCCTTCCAGCTGCACGCGGAGTTCTTCGCCCGCCGTTGCCGGGGAGAGGCCGGTTCGCGCCGCTTTTTCAGAGTCCAGAATAACTCTGCTTTCCGGCTTGCCGGGTTTTTCGCTTAAATCGGGATCGGTAATGGCGGGATGGTGTTTGAAACGTTCGTAAAACTTCGCGGCGAAAGCCCGCAGGGCGGGCAAATCTTCGCCTGTGATGTTGATGGTCACCGCTCGTTCCGCCTCGTTTTGGCCCGAATCGCTTATCACCGGGTTTAGCGGGGCGAATTTCCGCAGCTCCCGCCGCAGGATTTCCTGCGCCTGGGAGGTGGATATTTTTCTTTTTTTCGCCGGTTTTAATTCCACGAAAATAGAGGCTTTGTTGCTTTCCCCGTCACGCGCGCCGGTTTGCAGCAGGGTGTTTGCCACCAGCGGGTTTTTGCGTAGCGTTTCGTCGGCCTCCAGCGCGCGCGCCGACATGCCGGCGAGGTTTAATTCGGCGGGGCCTTCAAAATTGACGTAGAATTCCCCGTTCTCGGCGGGCGGGAGGAAAACCGCCGGAATGCTCGCCGCCGTCCACACGCTGGCGGCGAATACGGCGGCCGCCAGCCCCAGCACCGCCACCGGGCGGCGCAGGCAGAAGCACAGGAGTTTCCTGTAGAGTTTTTCCGGCGCGCCGGAGCCGGATTTTTTGTCTCTGTCCGCCTTCTCCGCGCGCCTGCCGAAATAAGCGGAAAGCATGGGCGCTATGGTGAGCGAGTCGAACGTGCTGATTAGCAGAACGAAGCAGACGGTCAGCCCGAATTCCTTGAAATACTGGCCCACCAGCCCCTTCATGAACGCTATCGGCAGAAACACCGCCGCCACCGTCAGGGACGTGGCTATCACCGCAAGCCGCACTTCGTTCGTGCCTTCGAGGGCCGCGCGCTCGGGCGGTTCGCCGTTTTGCATGCGGCGGTAAATATTTTCGCGCACCACTATGGCGTCGTCCACCAAAAGGCCCACGGAAAGGCTTAGCGCCAGCAGGCTCATAAGGTTAAGCGTGAACCCGGCGAAATACATAAGCGCCGTCGCGCCAAGGAGCGAATTGGGGATGGCCAGCGCGGTTATCGCCGTAGAGCGCCAGTTGCGCAGGAATAAAAACACGACCGCCACCGTCAGGAGTATGGCGAAAAAAATGCTTTCCTTCACGTCGTTTAAGTTTGCGGCTATGGGCCGCGTGCCGTCCTGCACGACGGAGAGGCTCGCCCGTCCCGGCATGGACGCCAGTTCTTTTTGCAGTTGCGCCGTTATTTTTTTCGCCGACGCGGCCACCCGCACCGTGTTCGCGCGCGATTGTTTGTAGAGCAGTATCAGCAGGGTTTTCCGTCCGTTGCGGAAGGCGCGGGTTTTTTCTTCGCTGAGGCTTTCCGTTGCGCGGCCCAGGTCTTTTATCCTCACTGGCACGTCGTTGCCCGTGAACCGCACCAGCACTTCCTCCGCCTGTGCCGGTTGGCTGAATTCGCCCGCCGTGCGGATGTGCCGCCCCAGCTCGCCGTTCTCCAGCTTTCCGGCGGACACGTCTTTCCCTCCGGCGGCCACCGCTTTCGCGGCGTCGGTGGCGCTGATTTCATAGGCGGCGAGGCGTTTTCGGTCCAGCTCGATTTGTATTTCGCGCTTCCGACCGCCCAGTATCTCCACCCGTCCCATGCTTGCCGCCTGCTCAAGGGGCGGCAGCACTGTGTAGAGCGCCAGGTCATAGAGCGCCGCTTCTCCCATATCGCCGGAAAGCGCCAGCGTCATTACCGGCGTGTCGTCCATGTTGAGCAGGCTTACCGTGGGTTCCGAAATATCCTTCGGCAGGCCGGCCCTTACGGCGGCGACCTTGTCGCGCACCTGGGCCAGCGCGAAGGGGGGGTCCGTTTCCAGAGTGAATTCCGCCGTGATGACGCTTACCCCGTCCTTGCTTTGCGAGGTGAGTTTTTTCAGGCCCGCCGTGGCGCAGATGCTGTCTTCCAGCGGTTTGGTTACGCGGTTTTCAATGTCCGCCGGCCCCGCGCCCGGATAGGCGGTGAGCACGGTCACAAACGGCAGGCGTACGTCGGGATACATGTCCGCGCCGAGGCCGCGCATGAAATATACGCCGGTTATCAGCGTCAGCAGCAGGGCGCAGGTGATGAAAACGGGTCTTTTTATTGACAGTTCGGCCAGCGTCATAGATTATTCCTTGTAAAGCTTTAGCCGCGCGGTAAGAATGCGCAGTTTAAGGGCGGTTTCTATCCGGCTAATTTGCGCCCGGGCGTAATCGTCCTGAAAAGTGATGGTGAAGTATACGGTGCTTTTTCCTTTCGCGCGGCGGCGTTCCTCGGCCTGGTATTTCTCCCATTGCGCCTTCTCGATTTCCCGGGCGAGGGTTAGGCGGCGCAGCAGCAGGTCGAACTCCTGGGCAAGAGCGTCGCGGTCCGCTTCGCTGTCTAAAAGCGTCTGGCGGTATTTAAGGTTTTCCGCTTCGGCCTGCAAGGCGTAGCCGCGCCGGTTGTTTTCCAAAAGGCGCGCCGCCAGCGGCACGCCCAGCCGCAGGCCCAGCGTTGCGGCGGGCCCCGTTGTGGAAAACGCGTTGCTTGCCGCCGAGCCCGCGTAATTGCCCAGGCCGGAAAACGACAGCATGGAAAAAAGGCTCAGTGTCGGTTTAGTCTGTTCCGCCGAACTTGCCGCCGCCAGTCCTGCCGCCCGCGCGCGCAGGGCGGCGGCGCGCACGTCGGCCCTTACGCCGGCGCTCGGTTTGCTGACCGGTCCGTCGGCGTTTTCAAGTGCCGGCGTTTCCGCCGAGTTTTCGCCCAAAAAAGAATTGAATTCCCTTGCGGCGGCGAGCAGCAGGCTTGTGGCGTCAAGCAGTTCCTGTTCGCGCAATTTGGCCGCGGCTTCCGCCTGCAGGTATTCCGTTTCGTCGGCGAGGCCGGCTTCCGCGCGCGTGCGGCTCCAGTCGGCGAGTTTTCGGGCACGTTTGAGATTGTTGCTTAGCACCACCAGGCTTTCCTTTACGGCCGAGAGGTTCCAGTATGCTTCTTCCGCCCGGGTTTCTATGGAGTCTGATTCAAACGCCGCGGTTTCGGCGTCGGCGTCGCGCCCGAGCGTGAAGGCGCGGAGATTCGAGTCGGTTTCCCGGCCCCCCCGGTCGCGCCAGAGCGAGGCCGATATTTCCAGATTCTGCCCGGCGCGCCATTTGTCCATGTCGCCGAATGCCGTGCCGCTGATGCTTTCCCGCCCTACCGAGTAGTAGAGTTTTCCCGACACGCCGTGCCGCGTTTTGAGCGAAGCGCCCACGGTGAGGGCCGCGTTTTTTGTACTGTCGCCCTGGTACTCGGGTTCAAGCTGAGGCGTATTGTCGAGCGTGGCGGACGCTTCGCTGAAAAGAACCGGCGTTATCTCGGTTTCTTTTTCCTGCCGCAAAAGGCGCGCCGCTTTTGCGGTCTGGCGCGCGGCGGTCAGCGCCTGCTGTCTGCCGCTTACCTGTTCGAGATATCCGCGCAGTGACAGCGCCCAGCCGCCGTCCGCGGCGGCAAGCGGGCAAAGCAGCAAAACCGCGCCCGCCGCCAAAACACGCGCCGCGTTTCGCGCGCACCGCGGTGATAATTTGTTAACTAACCGGATAGTTAATAATCGGGCATAAAAAAAAGCGCCCGTCTGGATATGGCTCATTTGTCGTCCTCCACGTGCATACGCAGGAAAATATCGGCGAAATCCTCTTTCGTCTGTTTGGGACTGCATTTGAAATGGGTGCACCATTTCTCCTGAAATATAAGGAAAGATAAATAGGGCATAATGCCGCTGTAAAACTCCCTGATGAGTATTTTGTTCCGCGCTTTGGGCGACAGGTTTTTGTTTTTCAGTTGCGGACCGGCCATTTTTTCGCAGGTTTCAAACAGAAAGCCGCTGGCTTTGGCGCTGCGCATTGATTCCATCAAAAGCACTGTGAGGATATTTTTTTTCTTCTCAACCACCGCAAAGTCCGCGTTGAGCGAGGCAACCGAAGGCGCCGCGTCATTTTGCGGGGCCAGCCGCACTGTCAGGTCTTCGTAAATGGTGCGGAACAGGCAGTAAAGCAGGTTTTCCTTGCTTTTGAAATAATAGTAAATCAGAGCCTTGTTGACGCCTGCCGCTTTGGCTATATCGTCAACGCTGGTCGCGCTAAACCCCTCTGCGGCGAAAAGCTGTTCCGCCGCCGAAAGTATTGCCGCTTTTGATTTTTCCGAGCCTGTGCGTGCCATATGTTAACCAATCGGTTAATTATATTCTACCAGCGGTTTCCGCGCCTGTCAAGGGGAAAACTGAGCACTTAGATAAAATGAAAAGCCCCGCTTTTGGAGCGGGGCTTTTTATGTTTCCGGAAAGCTTGATTACATCGAGCCTTCAATCTTGTCTATGTTCGCGGCGACATTTTCAATGCCCGCAGGCGGCTTCGGCATGGAAGTGCCTTCGTTCGCGAAAGCCTTGGATATCTTGAGTTTTGCCGAGCGGATTTCGTCGCCCATCACGTCCATATGATCGCGCAGTTTGCCGCCGACCACGTGCATGGTGTCTTTTCCTTTGGACACCGCGTCGTCAAGCCAGTTGCCTAAATCTTCGCGAGTCTCTTTGCCGGATTTGGGAGCCAGAAGCAAGCCCGCCACCGCGCCCACAATTCCGCCAAGCACAAAAGCGGCTATCACTGAACTGCTGTTATCTTCTTTCATTATACTTTCCTCCCGGGTTTTCAGGTAGTTTTATTATACTCTCACAAAACGGGTTCGGCAAGCTGTTTATTGCGGCACTTTTAAAATTGGCAGGAAAAACTTGCCCACGCTCCACATGTTGCCCGCCAGCGCTCCTGCTTTCGGCCCGGTGCCGGCGAAATAGTCTATGCGGCTTTTCCCTTTAATCGCGCCGCCGGTGTCCTGGCAGAAAACGAACCGGGTTTTAAGTGACGAGCCCAGCAGGCTGTTATCTTCGCCGATGTCCGGCATGGAGGTTTCAACCAGGCCCAGTGCGCCGAGCGGAAAAAATTTCGGATCCACCGCGATGGAATGTTCGGCCACAACTTGCCTGCCGAAAGTGCCGGGCGGCCCTTCCTCGGGATCGTTGATGGGCAGCAGTTCGAAGAAGGTGTAGCGTTTGTTGGTGGCCAGAATCCAGTCCTTTATTTCGGGATGGTCTTGCAGATACTGTTTGGCCTTGCTGTGCGTTATGCCTTCCTTTTCCATCACGCCCGCTTTCACCAGCGTGGTTATCCAGCCTTTGAACTCCAGCGAGTTTGTGCCCGCGTAATGGGCGCGCACCTGCCTGCCGTCCGGAAAATTAAGCCGCGCCGAACCCTCTATCTGCAGGTCCATGATTTCCACTTTATCCTTAAACCACGCTATTTCAAGGCTTTTGCCTTTGAGCAGGTGTTTCAGATCTATCTGTTCCCGGTCCGGATAGGGCTGGAGTTTCCCGTCAACCACGCGGCCTGAAAATTTCTTGTCGCCCAGCTTTTCGTCGAATTTTGCCAGATCCACTTCCACCAGGTCGTCCGGTTTTCTGTAGATCGGGTATTTGAATTTCGCGGTCTGGACGGGACTGGCCTCGTAAATTGGTTCGAAGTAGGAACTGTAGGTTATTTTCCCGTCGCCGGCTGTTCCTACGGCCTGGTAGATATCGAACTTTTCGGCTATAAGCCGCTGCAGTTCCTCGTCGGTCCTGGCTTCGTTGTATATTTTCACGAATTCGCGGATGGTTTCCAAAAGCAGTTTCGGTGTGACCTCGCGGTCTCCTATTTTATAAAGCACTTTGTCGGAGTTCGGGTTGGCGGTTTTGTTTTCCAGGTAATCTATGCTTTCGCGGGCCGCCAGCAGCGCCGATTTTTTATGCGCTATGGAACCGAAACGCGGATAGTCCGCCGGCACGGCCCGCGCGAAATTGTTTTCCCCTACTTCGGGCGGTTTGCGGAACGTTACGCAGCCGGACATCAAAACCGCGCCCAGCGCCAGGCACGCGGTTATGGGTAAACGGGTGATTTTCCTTTCAGGCATATAACAATTATCACATTTTGAAGGCATTGACACAACCCGCCCCGTAAGAATACAATAGATAAATGAGGGTATTAGCGAAAATCCGGGTTTTGACGGCTGTCTGCGGTCTGTTCCTGCTGTGCGGCGCGAGTTCTGCCGAGGGCGAACGCGACGGCGCGGAACTCGTTTCCCTATCCGGCCGCGTGGATTATAAACCCGTGCGGGACAGCCAGTGGACCCCTGCGGCGAGAGGCATGTTCATTCCTCAGGGCGGAATCCTGCGCACAGGCGAAGACGGGCGCGCCATGCTGCTTTTCCCGAACAAAACGAAAGTCTGGCTCAAGGAACTGAGCACCCTTGAAATAGAGGTCCAGAAAAACCTCGCCAGCAAAATAGCGGTTTTCGCGGGCAACGTTAAGGTGCGCGTGCCGCATCTTAAGTGGAAAGAAATTTTTGAAGTGCGGACCGATCCCGCCGTTTTGGCGGTGCGGGGCACGGAGTTTGTCGTGGGTGCCGACAAGGACGGCAATCTGGACCTGGACGTTCTGTACGGCGAAATCAATTTGCATTACTCCGTTCCGCCGGAAGACGGTTCCGCCGACGTGCAGATTAATCAGGGCGTGCGCTATTCGGTCACTTCCGAACCGGCCGGCACCCGGCAGGAAACGGGCGTTACCGTTGTTGTGGACGAAGCGCAAAGGCGCGGTACCGTTTATAAAGGCACCACCGCCATGCTCACCCGCTCGCAGGAAGTGGCGGGCATTGAAAACTGGGACCCGGGCCTTTCGCCGGCCCAGCGGGTCGGCGATCTGGTGGCGAAAGTGCAGCAGCGGCAGGATATGCGCAACTTCGCCGGAGCGGTGGACAGGACCCAGCGCGTTGTGGAAAGCCTTACCAATCAGGTGATGGAATCGGATTTCGAGGCCGGGCGCACCCTGCGCGACGTGCACGGCAATCTTGTGCGCGTTGACCAGCGCCTCATGCGGCCCGACAACAGCAGTCTGCAGCTTATCAACCTGGTCAAAAGACCGGACTATTCCAATTCGGATGGGCATTTCAGCTATTACGGCAGTGATGTTTCCAACCGGCTGGACTCCTTCCAGACCTGGATGACGTTTAACATGAATGTTCCTCAGAACATAAGCGACTGGGGCTCGTTTTTCACCAACCAGAACGTTAAAGTAAACAAGATGATTATGGTGGCGGCGAACCAGACCAAGAATAACCAGATTTACATGACTGGCATTGTCGCGGAAAACAAGCAGCTGGCCAACCCCAACGCCGCCAACGAACTGACCGATAACGGGAAGATGTATTTCGGCACGGTTGATCTGGCGGGCTATAACGCTTTCGCGCAGGGCACGGCGAAATCGGACGACACGTCTTTAAGCCCCTCCACGAACGGCGCGGTGCTGGACGCAAACAATAACGACATCTCTGGCCTGGCATGGGCCCAGCGCCCCGATTATGAAGGCGGCTGGAATTACCGCAATCCCACCAGCCAGGATTTGCGGGCGGTCATTACCTGGGACGCGCCGGATAACATCATGGCCGGTTACGAAGCCACGCCGTACTGCATAGGGGCGAACTGCTCCGTGAACAGCAAAAAAGTATGGCTTTCCGCTGATTATTTCGTCATCAACAACAGCGGCAGCCCCAGAAAAGTGACCGATTTTACCAACAGTTTGAGCAACAGCATTACCCAGCTTGCTTCGGCTACCGCTGGCGAAGCGGTAATTTATGTCAAAAACAACGTGAACGGCGCGCCTGACAATACGCTCGGAGGCGACACCAATTATGCCATAAGCGGTGGGTTCACCAACCCGCTTAAAAAGAATATTGATATAGTGGTTATTCCCGACATTGCCATGGCGATGGCCATCAAGCTGTGGCCCGCATTCAAAGACGTTAAGAAGGACTCGAAATGAGAAAATTCACAGCCGCGCTTCTTGCCGTTTCGCTTGTTCCGTTTTTGTTCCAGAACGCGGTCCGCGCCGGTTCGCTGGAAGCGAAAGGCGGGGAAATCGTCGCGCAGATACTGACCAATCCCGCGGCGTTTTTCTATGAATTCCAGCAGGACCTGGAATGGACTACGCCCCTGCCTCCGGGCAGCTGGGGCGGCGTGCAACTGGGTATTTTTCCGGTTTTGCTGCCTATGGGCTACGCCAATCTGTCAGGCAAGCTGCGGCTTCACCCCGAAGGGCGGTGGTTCCCCGGCATGCCGCAGGTGGACGTTTATGGCGGCTACTGGAAAATGCTTCTGGCGGATATGGCGGTCAAGCAGAGCGACGATATAACTTCCGCCGATTTCCACGGTCAGTACGTGGGGCTTACGCTGACCACCAGCGTCAGCCCGAAAGTGCGTCTTTTCGGCGGTTGGAAATACGCCAGGGTGCGGGCCAATCTGCAGCTTTCGAAACAGCAGGACATATTCGGCACGAAGGTGGACAGTTTCTCGTCCGGCCTTGAGGATCATTTTCTGGTGGCCGGCATAGAATATCCCACCGGCCTGAACAAATGGTGGACAATGCAGTTTAATTATGGGCTTACCCAGGAACTTATTTCGGCTAAATTGGGCTGGTCCGGACAATATTTCGATCTCGGCCTTAATGTTTATCCGGAAGGCGTGCTGGTTATTCACCCCACGTGGAATTTCCATGTGTATTTTTAAAGGGAGCGGCGCATAGTGAAAAAACTGAAAAGCCTCGTGTTTCTGTCCGCGTTCTGCGCGCTATGTCCGTCCGTGCCGGTTTTTTCCGCGCCCGCGGAAAATTCCAAGGTGTTGACACCTTATTTTAATATGTCGCTTTCGGAAATGGTGAATTTCCCGTCGCAGGGCAATCTTTTTACCGGCGGCAATATGGACGCGGATATCGGCCTGCTGGGCACGATTAACGAGACCAACTCCATTTTTGCGCTGTATAATTTCCGTTACCTTGGTCCTTCTTTTTATCCTCAGGACACCCGCCAGTTCTATGACCGCAGCTTAAGCCATTACATGAATCTGGAATACCGACTTAAACTGGGCGAGTTCCGGTTCCGTCCGGGCGTGGCAATGACTATCGGCAAACGCCGGACCGGCTCGAATGAAGACTGGGATACCGGACTTTACAACATGAATTCCCAGGGTGCCGCTATGGCTGTTGACTGGCTTTATGAGCTGGGGGGAAAAAGCGGCGTCATCACCGCGAAATATCTTTTCCGCGCGGTGGAGTTCCCCAATTACACCGATCTGTTAAGGGAATTCCAGCAGGCCGGTTCCGCTTCGGAACTGTCGGGCGGCCTGCAAAACCAGAATTTCGGACAGTTTACCCTGCGTTCGAACTGGAACAATTTCACAGCCGGAATCAGCTACGCGAAAATGAATTACCTTAATCAGACGGTGATTGACAATACCGGCGTCTATGGCGACACCAGGCAGAAGGATACCGACGTTGATTTTGATTTCGGGTTCAGCGCGAAGTGGTGGATTCTGGAGTTTTATCCTAACGTGGAGTACTCGCTCTACCGCTCCAACCAGAATTTCCTGCGTTACAAATATTTCGGCGCGCCCGTGGGCAATCTGACCGACCCGACCGCGCCCGTAACCTTTGTCAACGACGATTACAGTTATAATCAGCTGGCCCTGCGCGTTCCCATTGACATCAATCTGGGCGTGGACGCCAACTGGGCGGTCAGCGGAGCCGTGGAGCTTATCCGAAAAAACTATCTTTCCCGCCCGCCGCGCGACTCTGACAATAACTACAGGCTGGGTTCCACGCAGAACGATTTCCTTACCAGGTTCACCGTCGGCCTGCGCAAGCACCTAAACGAAGTGGCGGACATGCGGTTTTCCTACACTTTCACCGTTGCGGAATCCAATAACCATTTTGAAATGTACATGCCGTACAACTATACGGGCCACACTCTCGGCCTGGCCTATAATATCCGGTATTAAGGCATAATTTTTTTTGCTTCGCGGCTCTCCTGCTGTATCAGGAAGGGTGTGTTTTCATTGGCATGTATAAAATGATATTATTACGATAATTACAAATATGCCTAACCGGAGTTCCAAATGTACCTCAAAGCGGTTGAAATTGTAGGTTTTAAGTCTTTCGCTGAAAAAGTGCGCATGTCTTTCGAGCGGGGGATCACCTGCGTAGTTGGCCCGAACGGGTGCGGCAAGTCCAATGTCGTTGATTCCGTCCGCTGGTGCATAGGCGAAAAATCATGGAAGCAGCTGCGTTCGCCCTCCATGATAGACATAATTTTTAACGGAACCGCGAAACGCTCTCCGCTTAACATGGCGGAAGTGAACATGATTTTCGACAACGAATCCCGCCGTCTGCAGATAGATTTCGCGGAGGTTACGGTTACGAGACGTATTTTCCGCTCCGGCGAATCGGAATATTTTCTAAACAAGGTCCAGTGCCGCTTGCGCGATATCCGCGATTTGTTCCTTGACACCGGCATAGGCGGCGAAGGCTACGCCATTATCGACCAGGGCGGCGTTGAATTCGTGCTTTCCGCCACGCCCGAGGAACGGCGCGAGCTGTTCGAGGAAGCCGCCGGCGTTTCCAAGTATAAAGCCAAGCGGGACGAGGCCCAGCGCAAACTTGAAAAAGTGGATCAGGACTTGGCCCGGCTTATGGATTCCGTCGTTTTAATTGACCAGCAGATAAAGAAGCTGGACGCAGAAGCGCGCAAAGCCAAGCGCTACCAGAAATATAAAGAGGAACTGAGTGAAGCGGAAATCGCGCTCGCGTTGGACGCCGTCAAACGGCACAGCGAAGCGCTGGCCGCCTGCGCGGAGAAACTGCAGCCGATGCAGAACGCCATGTCGGACCGGCAGACCCGCGTCAGCGTACTGGAAGGCGAGGTGGCTGCTTTAAACCTTAACCTCACGCACAAGCAGAATGAATTTTCCAAGTTCGGCGAGCAGATCGCCGGCATCAAATACCGCATCGGCCTGCTGGAAGGCAATATCAAGAACTGCGACAACCTTTCCGCCGAGCTGGTGCGCCAGATAGAGAATTCCGTCCGTGAGGACGAGATTTCTTCCGTCCGCATGAAGGAGATCTCTCCGGCGATTTCGCGCATTAAATCCGAAATAGCCGTTTTGTCCGAACAGATAATGCCCCTGCAGGCCCGCTATAACGAAAAGAACGCGCAAATCGGCGCGTCCGAAGAGGAAATGCGCGGCATTGACCAGGACAACGAGAAGGCTTCCACCGACATTCTGCGCGCCGCCCAGAAGGAAATGGAATGCGCCAGCCGCATTGCCCTTGAAGAAAGCAACATTACGCGCAGCCGGGAAGATTTAACCGGTTCCGAAAAGGAATTTTTGCAGGCGGAAAC
>JBAYFS010000004.1:0-27282 GCA_041667045.1 Elusimicrobiaceae bacterium
CTTCAAGAATTATGGGCGTTCGGCGGGCGCGTCGTTAAGCCATCCGCATTCCCAGCTTATCGCCATGCCCATGGTTCCTATTCGCGTGGCGCAGGAAATGGAAGGCGCCCAGCGGCATTTTGAATACAAGGAACGCTGCGTGTTCTGCGATATGGTGCGCGAAGAACTGCGTACCAAAAAACGCGTTATCGCCGAATCCGAGGCTTTTGTGGCTTTTGAGCCCTATGCCAGCAGGTTCCCGTTTGAAACATGGATCCTGCCCAAAGCGCACGAAGGGCATTTTGAAAAAATCAACGGGGCCGGGGTCGCCGATCTGGCGGCGACTATAAAAGCGGTGATGACAAAACTGCGCAATGTGTTAAACGATCCCGCGCTGAATCTGCTGGTGCACACCACGCCCATACAGAAAGCTGAAACCCCCTATTACCACTGGCACATAGAAATAATGCCAAAACTGACGCACACCGCGGGTTTCGAATGGGGTACCGGCTGTTACATCAATCCGATTCCGCCCGAACGGGCCGCGGAACTTTTAAACAACGGCAACGGACAGGACAAAAAATGAACATTCTACTTGCTTCAAGCGAAGTTTTCCCTTTTTGCAAAACCGGCGGCCTGGCCGACGTGGCCGGCGCGCTGGCTCAGGTTTTTTCAAGAACGAAGGACAGCGAAGTCGCCGTTTTCCTGCCGCGCTACCGCAATATAGGCGGGGGAAATTTTTCGCTCAAAGCCCTGCCGGGCACTTTCAATATCCCCATCGCGGGACGCGTGGAAAAAGCTTCGCTTTCCTATGTTGAATGGGGCAAGGTCAAAGTCTATTTCGTGCAGAACAGTAAATATTTCGACCGCGCTGAACTGTACAAGACGAAGGCCGGCGATTTCAGCGATAATGACGAGCGGTTCACCTTTTTCGCGCGGGCCGTGCTTGAAGGGGCGAAATTCGCCGGTTTCAAGCCGGACGTTATTCATTGCAACGACTGGCAGACCGCGCTTATCCCGGCATACCTCAAAACCCTTTATTCCATAGACGCTTTTTTTGCGCGTACCGCCACCGCCCTCACTATCCACAACATAGCGTTCCAGGGCATTTTCCCGAAGAGCTCGTATTTCAAGGCCGGTTTCGGCTGGCCCGATTACACGCCCGACAAAATGGAATATTACAACGGCTTCAATTTCCTCAAGGCGGGCATCGTGTACGCGGATTTGATTTCCACCGTAAGCCCCACCTATTGCTCCGAGATCAAACAGTCATCGGAGAAAGGGCGCGGGCTTGAAGGAGTTTTGGCGGCGCGGGCCGGCGACTGCGTCGGCATATTAAACGGCATTGACACCGAACTGTGGGACCCGGAATGGGATTCTTATCTGCCGCGGGGGTATGACAACCGCTCGTTTCTGAAAGGGAAATTTTTGGCCAGGCAGCTGCTTTGCAAAGAAGCCGGACTGGAATTTAAACCGGATGTCCCGGCTGTCGGCATGGTTTCGCGGCTTGATTACCAGAAGGGCGTTGATATCATCATAAAAACCGTGGAGAGCTATGTGTCGCGCCTGCAGTTTTTCTTTATCGGCACGGGCAATCCGGCAATGGAGGCGGAGCTTGAGGCGCTGGCGGCGAAGTATCCGCAGGCGGTGTCCTACCGCAACGCGCACGACGAGGCTTGGGCCCACAAGATTTACGGCGGCGCGGATTTGTTTCTCATGCCGTCGCGTTTCGAGCCTTGCGGCTTAAGCCAGCTTATCGCCATGCGTTACGGGGCTTTGCCCATTGTGTCGCGCACGGGCGGGCTGGTTGATACAGTGCGCGGTTACGGCGTTGATTCCGAGCCGGACGGTTTCCTGCTTGAACGGATTGACGAAAGCGCGCTGGCCGATTCGCTGGCCTTGGCTCTTACGCTTTATAAGGACGAGAAGAAGTGGAGCGCGCTGGTTAAAAACGCGATGTCTCGCGACAGTTCGTGGGATTTGTCCGCCGGAAAATATTTTGAGCTTTTCGGAAAAGCGCTGGCGAAAGTCCGTAATTCGGTTTAGGTGACTTTTGTTACAGGGCTTGTAATCGCGCGGGCGGCGCGCTATAATGAGCGCAGAGGGGATTTGTCCGGTAAACGCGAAGTTTTCATAAAAATGCTTAACAGGTATTTTGCTTTCATCTTGCTTTTGACGTTGCCGGCTGGCGCGGCGGAAACACACAAAGTTTCCGGCGCGACGGCAGTTTCCGGCGTCAGGCTGTCGGCTCCGTCGAAAGCGGGGTCGGCGAACGCGTATCTGGATTCTTCGGTGGAAAATTTCGTGGAGATCAACTACGGCTATCTTTCCGTGCCGGGAGAAACGAAAACGCCGGAAAAAACTTCCGCCGCCCGTCCGAAAAAACAGCCCGAGCGGGAACAATACAGGGACTCTTTCGGCCCGCGGGTCGGGCGGGCCTTGCCGCCAAGCCCCGCCGCGGCCGAAAATTACGAAGAGCCGCAAGTGCCCATGCCTGATCTGCCCAGCGTTGTCGTGCCCGGCATATCCTCGTCGGAAACGCGCGGCGCGTACCGCGCCGATTCCCAAACGCTTAGGGATATTAACGTGTCCGAAGCAAACGCTCCCGCGGGCGGCGTGAGCGGACCGGCTTTACCTGCTTATAAAAGCGCAAGGCGCGGGTCGCTTTCCAGCGCTGTTCCGCCGCTGGGGTTTAAGCGGACCGATTGCGGTTCCTGCGAATATGAATTCGCCGTGCTGGCGATTGATCCGGGTTTTAAGGGGAACGCCGCGTCGGCGCTGGAGGAAGTCAGAATTCTGGCGTCCCGGTTCCGTTTTAAGCCGTACATAAAAGATTTGGGCGAATCCGGAGAAGTTATTTTGGTACGGGGCTGGCTTCCCGTGGCGGAAGCGGCGAAACTGGAAAATACGGGTTTTGTAAGAGGTCTGCGCGTCGGGAAAGCGTCGTCCGAGTTTTCGCGCGGTTCCTCGGCGTTTAACCTGCCCGTTGTGGTTTCTTTCAAAATACCGGCCGGTTACGAGCCGCGCGGTTTTATGACGGGCGCTTTGCGGGAGCTTCGTGCGCGCACCGGTTTTGCTTTTAATAAAACGCTGGATGTCCGGCGTTTGCCCGTGCCCGATTCGGGAAACGGGGCCGCCGAATATTTCGTCAAGGTGTCCGGGCGGCTGCCTCTGCATATGCTTAACCGGGCCGCGCAATACGGTTTTGTCGCGTCCATAGACGCGGCACCCATAGAATTGGAAGACTCCCGCGAACTGGCAAAATTATAGGCCTTCCTGTCCGCGCTGCAAAAACTGATATAAATCCTTCATTGATTCGCTGTTTAAGGCCGGATTAGCCGGTTTTTCGGCATTATTCGGCTAAAAACGGCTTTCAGGTCCGGAAATGGTTCCATTATGCGCGCAAATTTATATAATTATATAGTATGAACGGAACGCAAGGTAAAAATCATTTAAACCCGGAAAGTAATATCGCGGGAAACGCTCCCGCGCATCCTGCTGGTTTCTTCGCCCGCGCCCACAGGGATCTGACGCGTGTCGTCTGGCGCGGGTACAGAATAGTTTTCCTGCTGGCTATGTGCGTGTGCCTGCTGGGCGAGACGGTTTTGTTTTTCAGCGGACAGGTTAAGCTGATTTCGGCGGTTTTGCGGGATGATTTTAAAATAATCCTCACCGTAGATGAATCTTTCCCGGAAACCGGAATAAAAGAGCTTGAGGACAAGCTGTACGCGGTGCAGGGCGTTACTTACGCGAAATACGTTTCCAAAAACGAAAGTTTCGAAACGGTTCGCAGCGAGGATCCCGAACTCGCCCGGACGATTTTGACTTTCGGACAAAATCCCCTGCCCCGCATGATAACGATTAAAGCCAGCGACAATGCGCTCAGTAACGCCGGGTCCTGGCTCAAGACCAACATCGTGGACAAAATGCAGGGTATTTCAGGCGTTTCTTATAATCCCGAACAGATTTACGCCATTTTGCAGGCCGATTTTTACGACGGCCTGCTTTC
The DNA here is from genome assembly GCA_041667045.1 of Elusimicrobiaceae bacterium. Taxonomy (GTDB): domain Bacteria; phylum Elusimicrobiota; class Elusimicrobia; order Elusimicrobiales; family Elusimicrobiaceae; genus JAQVSV01. Next base: position 3,989 of record JBAYFS010000004.1, read on the forward strand.
CCTGGTGCTGGCGCTGGCGGCGATAGCGATACTCCTGCTGGCGTTCTTTGTGGAATTAAGCGCGGCGAAACACATTCCTTTCCTGCATAAGCCGCGGCAGTCGCTGGGCTGGATGTTCTCCGGTTTTCTGGGCGCCAGCGCCGCGTGGGCGGTTATGCTCGCGCTTGTTTACCCGATGAAGCACCTGAGTCCCATGTGGTGGAGCTTTCCCGTTTTGTGGCGGCAAATGCTGGTTCTGTTATGCGGAGCTATTTTAGGCTGGTCAATGTTCAGATGGAAAGAAACGCGCTGATTTTTATTCTGGTTTTAACTTTTCTGCCTTTCACCGCGGCCCAGGAAGTCAAGGACCGGCGGGAGGAGCTTAAGCGCATCCAATCCCAGGTCGAGGCGCGGAAAAAGAAGCTGGACGAATATAAGAGGCAGGAGCAGGACATCCGCCGCTACCTGTCGTTTCTGAAGAAGCAGAAAGACGCCACCCGCAGGGCCATAAACGACGTTACGAAAAATATCAGCGCGGCTCGGAAAAAAATAGATTTCACAAAAAAGAGGCAGAAAGCGTTTTCCTCCGCCGAGCTTTACTGGAAGGACGCGTTGGGCGGCGAGATCGCGGAATATGTGGTGCGGGAGCGGTCTTCCTTCGGTTCGTACGGAACGGACAAGCTTGTCTCGCGCCTCTTTATTGAGTCGGCTATCTATAACAAGACAATCATTGTTGACGGGTTCTCCCAGCAGAAGGTTAGTGCCATGCGCACCATGGAAACGTGGGAGCAGAAGAACCGCGAACTGGTGGCCGATTCCCAAAAGCTTTCCGAGAAAGAAAAAGAGCACAGCAAGAAATACAGTTCCAAAGCCGACGAGCTTAACCGCACCAAGGAACAGTATGACAAGACCCAGGCGGAACTGGAAGAACTGAAAAATTCGGCCCAGAGCCTGATGAATTTTCTTGAGAAATATGAGGCCAGTGTAAAAACGGGCCAGAAAAAGATTACGCAAAACGGCATAAAAATCGCGCGCAACAGCCTGGCCTGGCCGGCCGACGGGCCGGTGGCCGGCAAGTTCGGACGGGAGGAAGTGCCCGCCCTGCACACCTGGGTCAAGCGGGACGGGATAATTATTTCCGTTTCGCAGGGTAGCGCGGTCAGCGCGGTGGCGTCCGGCACGGTTATTTATTCGGGGCCGTTCCGTTCTTACGGGAACGTGGTTATCGTGTCGCATCCCGACAAGCAGTTTTTTACCGTTTACGGTTTTTTGGATTCCATCACCGTGTCGCGCGGCGCGGCGGTGCGGGAAGGTTCTCTTATCGGCCGTGCCGGCGTGGACACAATGACGGCGGCGATCAGGCAAAACAGCGCCAAGGGCGCGGTGTATTTTGAAATACGGGCGGGCACGGAAGCCGTTGACCCGCTGAAATGGCTTGCGAACAAACATTGAGGAGATGCTATGACAAAAGGAAAGCTAGGTAAATATTCGGTATTTCTTGCTTCCGCCGTATTGGCGGCAATGCTGGTGACAAACGCTTCTGCTGTTGACGACACTTACCAGCAGCTTAAGGTTCTGGTGCAGGTGCTGGGCCTGGTCCGCGATAACTATGTGGACGAAATAGCCACCCAGAAGCTTATTTACGGCGCGGCCAAAGGCATAGTGGGCGAGCTGGACGATTTTTCGCAGTTTATGGAACCGGACACCAACGCCAAGGTGAAAAGCGATACGGAAGGCCAGTTCGGCGGCCTGGGGCTGAAATTCATGATTGTGGACAAGATACCAACCGTCAGCACGCCGTTGCCCAAAACGCCCGCTTACCGAGTCGGCATTCTGCCGGGTGATAAGATCGTGGAAATAGAGGGCGAAAGCACCAAGGGCATGAACGAAGACGCCATTGTGAAGAAATTGCGCGGCGCTCCGGGCACTAAGGTTAAAATAACGCTGGCGCGCGAGCCGGGCGGCGAGCCGTTTCCCGAAGATAAGCCCGCCGAGCCCAAGGCGGACGCCAAAGCCGCCAAACCGGCCGAGAAAAAAGCGGATACAAAAGACGATGACGTTACCGGCGGATGGCTTCTTAAAACAGTGGAGATTACCCGCGAACTGATTGTGCAGGAAGTGGTTCAGCACAGAATGCTGGAAAACAATATCGGCTACGTGCACATTCTGGATTTTTCCGGCCATTGCACCGAGGAAACTGCCAAGGCGCTTGCCGAACTTAAAAAAGACGGCATGAAAGCGGTTATCATTGATCTGCGCTACAATCCGGGCGGACTGCTTACTTCGGCGGTGGACATTTCCAAAATGTTCCTCGACAATAACAAAATGATCGTTTACACCAAAGGCCGCAGGCCGGAAAATTATCAGGAATTCAGAAGCGACATGTCTGCTCCTTATTCCGATCTGCCGGTGGTCGTTCTTATCAACGGCGGCTCCGCGTCGGGCAGTGAAATAGTGGCGGGGGCTTTGCAGGACAACAAACGCGCGGTACTGATAGGCTCGCGCTCGTTCGGAAAAGCCAGCGTCCAGTCCATAATTCCGCTGGCGGACGGTTCTGGGCTGCGGCTCACCGTGGCCCGCTATTACACTCCGTCCGGCAAATCCATCCACCGCGACGTGAAGAACAATACCGGCGGAATTACCCCGGATATCGAAGTGAATCCCGATCGGGCTACTCTCGTAAAAATATTCAGGCAGTATGAAAAAGTTTATACGCCGAAAGGCGAATCTTCAGCGGTGAAAAAAGAGGATCTTGTGCGCGATGAGGCTTTGGAGCGCGCCCAGGAAATTCTTAAAGCCCGCGACGTGTTCGCCGCGTTGGCAACGGGTTCAGCTAAGTAGTTTAAAAATGCGCATTTTAGGAATAGAAACAACCTGCGACGAAACAGCCGCGGCCGTCCTCGAAGACGGCCGCAGGCTGCTTTCCAGCGAGGTTTATTCCCAGATAGAGTTGCACCAGCGGTATAACGGCGTCGTGCCGGAGCTGGCCAGCCGGGCGCACGCCGAAAAGATCGCGGCGGTGATACACACCGCGCTTTCTTATCCGGGCAGTCCTTATGAAAGGGGAAACGCCAGCCATGAAAACCGCCCCGTGGACGCCGTGGCTTTCGCGCGCGGACCCGGTTTGCCGGGCGCTTTGCTTGTCGGAAAAGTGGCGGCCCACGCCGTGGCTGAAATGTACGGCGTGCCGCTGATAGGTGTCAACCATCTCGAGGGGCATATTTTCGCCTGCGAACTAAGTTCCGAAGGGAAAGACAATCCGCTCAGCTATCCGCTTGTAGCCCTGACCGTTTCGGGCGGGCATACCGAGTTGTGGCTTATGCGCGGGCCGGGCCGGTATAAAATTTTAGGCAAAACCCGGGACGACGCCGCCGGCGAGGCTTTTGACAAGATAGCGAAACTGCTGGGCCTGGGTTATCCTGGCGGCCCGCTGATCGAGAAATACGCGAAGGAAGGCAATCCCCACGCCGTGGAGTTCCCGCGGCCTTTCATGCCGGGCACCTGGGAGTTTTCTTTCAGCGGCCTTAAAACCTCGGTGAGCTACTATCTGCGCGACGCGAAAACAATCAACAACGCCGACATCTGCGCCTCGTTTCAGGCCGCTGTTGTTGACACGCTGGTTTCTAAAACGATAAAAGCCGCTCTCCAGTTCGGAGTCCGGCACATCGCGGTGGGCGGAGGCGTGTCTGCCAATTCCGCGCTGCGCGAAACGCTTACCGAAAAAGCCAGGAAACGGGGCCTGTCCGTACGGTTCGTGGAAAAGAAATTCTGCACGGATAATGGCGCCATGATAGCTTTGGCCGGTTATAAAAAACTTATCGAGCCCGCCTGCCGCGATCTTTCGGTGAAAATTGATCCCTGCCTTAAAGTCAGAAGCTGGAGGGCGGATTGAAGATTTGGGTGCTTCCTAATTCCGGACTGCTTACGGGCGTGGATTTCCGCGGCCTGCTGGACCGGTTCGCCCCGGAATATTCGCCGCGGATTTCAATTCAGGTGGTCAACCGCCAGCGGATGTGGTCCGCGCTTTTTAACTACCAGCGCAGGCCGGACGACGAGGAATTTCCGGATGTCATAGAGATTCCCCATTACTGGACCCCGCTTTTCGCGGGCATGGAAATTTTCGAGCCGCTTACCGAAATAGGTTTGAAATTCGATCCTTCGGAATGGATCGGCCCGCTGGTGGAACACTGTTACCGGCGCAGGACGAAAGTGCCGTATAGCGTGCCGTGGCTAATGGACGTGAGCGCGCTGCATTACCGTGTGGACCATCTGCAAGAAGTGTCCCACAAGCCGGACCAGCTGCTTGCCACGTGGGACGGTTTTCTGGAAGCCTGCCGCCTGCTCCGCGCGCGGCGCGGAAAGGACGGCGATTACTGGCCCATAGAAAATTCCAATCTGCGCGGAACTGTAAATATCCGCGATATCCTGCCCAGTATCTGGAACAACGGCGGCAGCCTTTTCACGGCGGACAACAGCCGCAGCGCTCTGCACCGCGAGGAAACTCTGCGGGGCATAGAATCGTATCTCGATCTGTTCAGTAAGGGCCATATGCCGCTTTTGCGCGAAAAAGGCTCGCGCGGGACCATGATTGAAGGTAAAGCCAGTATGTGCATTTCCCGGCGCCAGGCGGACGCGGTTTTTTCAGCGGAGGGAAGCGAAACTTTCCCGCTTAAAACGTTGTCCGTGCCGGGCGGCCTGTTCGGCTCGCACAGTTTTTTGTCAAGCTACAATCTGGCCGTTATGGGTTTTTCCAAGGAGAAGGAAGCCGCCGGCGGCCTGCTTACCCGGCTTATTCAGCAGCAGGCGCAGCTGGAATATGCTAAAACGGTGAGCGCGTTTCCCTGCACGATGGCCGCGTTTGAGAAATTTATTTTTTCCGCGCCCGGCCGGGTACACACCTACGCTCATATCGTGGGGGACGCTGGCACGGTGCCTGCATTCAGCATTACCGGCACGTATTTCGAAATTTTGGACGAGGCGCTTGATTCCCTTTGCGGGAAAATAGCGCGCGGAACCTATTCAGCGGCCCTTTTCAGGGAAAAGATGCTCAGCGTTTCCAAGGAGATGGATTATCTTATCGCCCTTTACGGCGGCTAGCTATGCTTGAACAGTCCACCCAGATTCTCTACGAATTCCATAAAGAGCTTAACTCCTCAATCGAGGGGCCGCGGGAATTGCTGTCGAAAGGGCTGAGCACCATCGCGCGGCACCTCAAGCTGGACCAGATTTTTTATTTCCAGTGGGAACCAAAAAGTTCGGTTCTGTCCCTGCAGCTGGTTTGGCGCGGCGATTACTGCATGGAACTGGAGGAAGAAATTTACGTGCCGGACAATTCGCCGCTTCTTTCCGTGCTGACCATGGGCGGCATCCATATTTCGCAAAATCTTAATTATCCGGCGATGTATGTGCCCCTTAAATGGCCGCAGCCTGATAGTTTCGCGCCGGGAGGAAAAAAACGGTCCATGCGTTATGGCGTTCTGCGCATGGAGCGCCTGAAAAAATCTTGGTCTTTTTCCACAAGGGAAAAAGAGCTGGCCCGCGGCCTGGCGGACGAGCTGGCCCACAACATAATGCAGTCGGAGCTGGATCTCATGCACGGCAGGCAGGTGCGGCGGCTTACCGCGCTGACGGATTTGACGGCGGTTTTCGCCTCCTCCATGCGTTCCGACGATAACATGAAGTTTATTTTGCAGGGCATACAGAAATACTTCGGTTTCGACCGCGTGCGGCTTTACCTTGTAAACAGCCGAGACCAGAAATTGAAAGGCGAGCTCAGCACCGATATCCAAGGCCACGTGCGCAGCCTCAGCCATGAAGAAATTCCTCTTTTGCCGGGCACTCACCGTTTTGCCGATATCGTGCTGGGGTCGGAATCCACCATTGTGGATAAATACCGCGATTCCGTGCTTTACCTGCCGCTTACCGTGCAGGGTAAAAGAGTGGGCCTGCTGGTCGTGGATAATCTGATTTCCCAGCAGCCCATCGAACGCGATGACGTTTTATCGCTCAGTTCTTTTGCCGGACAGATAGCCCTTGCCATTGATAACGCCATGCTTTTTGAAGAGGTGCAGGAGCTTTCGCAGTATGACGAACTGACCGGCCTGCCTCTGCGGCGGTTTTTCAACCAGCGGTTCGCCGAGGAAATGTACCGCGCCGAGCGGTTCGGCCAGCCTATGGCGTTCATCTGGATTGATATTGATAAATTCAAAGACGTCAACGACACCTATGGCCATCAGATGGGCGACAAGGTTTTAAAGGAAGTGAGCCGCGTTATCATGTCCAATTTGCGCAAAATAGATTTTCCGGGCCGCTACGGCGGCGACGAAATTCAGATAATGCTGCCGCAGGCCCATGCCGCGGACGCGCGCGCCATCGCGCGTCGGCTGGACGAAGAGGTCAAGGAAATAAAAATACCCGTGCAGTTTTCCAGTGAACCGGAGGTGCGGGTGACCATAAGCCAGGGCATAGCCACTTTTCCGGGCGATTCCGCATCTGCGGATGACTTGCTTAAAAAAGCGGATGAAGCGCTTTATCTTGTTAAAAGCCGGGGCGGCGGCGGTTTCGCGCTTTATGGCGAAATAGAGGAAAACAACGCGCAAAACAGTTGACGGCTCCTTTGTTACTATATACAATTTCTATAGTCAATAAATAGAACTAAGTTACTAAAATATGATAAAAAAACTCCTTTCCTCTTTACTGCAAACCCTGCTGCCCGCGTTTTTTCTGTTAATTTCCCTGCCCTGCGTGTCGCAAGCCCAGCAGTTATTTATATCCAGTATGGCTGTTAATTTCTCCGCCGCCGCCAGTAGCGCTGACCCCACTTATGACCCCTATTGCGTAGGCATTTACCGCACCGACGCCGCGAACCGTTCTTACGGAGAAACCGGCGACGGAATGAACCCTTGGGCGACCGGCGCGAGAATCGAATTCGACCAGACCACCGGTAAACGCACCTATTATACTGGCGGAGCGCCTGTCAGCGAAAACGTCCTGCATGACACTTACCCCGGTTCCTGTCTGGCTCTGTGCGTTACGGTGACCTGCGTCAGCGATCTCGTTTTCGGAATAGACGACCTGAAATTTGAAGTTTTCAAGTATAAAGAGGGGTCCAATCCTCTGGATCCCGGTTCCACACCGCCGCTCAGAACCTTTTTCATGTACAATATCGGCATTTGCACAGGGACGGCAAGCGGCGCTCCGTATGAGATCGGGACGTACTGCACGGCCTGGGACGGGTATTACAATTTAAACGGCGAGTTCGGGAAAAGCAACGGGCAGTTCGGCTTTCGCGCTACGGTGACGACAAATCGTTCGGATCCGGATATCGGAAACATTGTCATTGAGCAGACCTCGGCTTATCCGGGCCAGAACCAGATCCCCATTCAGGTGGATGTGGTGAATGTGCACGCCATACAGAGCACGCCGACCGTGGTCGGCATTAAAACGCCAGTAGCCGCCGCCCCCTACAACATAATTTACAGAATGAGCAAAGACGCGATTGTGAACATGGGTATTTATTCCGCTTCCAACTCGGGTACGCTTACGGTCAGGCGCGTTCTTTTAAACGGCGTATCCAGAATCGGCGAAGGAACTCCCGAGGGAACTCTGCAGAACGGAGACTCGTGGGACGGACGAGACGAAAACGGGAAACTTCTTCCAGCGGGTAACTATGTTCTTCAGATAGACGCTACCGCCAACGATGTTTGGGGCAGGGATGACGCTTTCCGCGTGCAGCGGCAGGTTTCCATAGACCCCCTGCAGATGACTGATTTCGCTATCAGCGGGCTTACCGCGCTTTCAACTTCGCAGGCCACGATCTCCTACATGCTGACGGAATCCGCCACGGTTTACACATACATTTATCCGCCGGACAGCAAGCTGACCGATGTCAATAACGTTACCACGTCCCCCACGGTGACGGACCCGTCCGGCAATCCGGTCAGTCCGATAAGAACTTTTTCTGAGCATAAATCATTCCGGACCATGGTGTACTCTCAGTGGGACGGACGTGATAACTCAGGAAAACCGGTGTACGATGGCAGTTACCTTTGCGTGCAGTGGGCCGAAATTCCGGATGGCAGCGGCGGCGCGGTGCGCACCGCCAAGTATTACGCCAATATCCTCCCCGTTTCCCGCGGCTACGTGACCGTATCCTCCATCGGCACCTCATCCAGCGTGCTGGGGTCCACTCCTTCCGTGGCCGGCCTTGACCCGTTTTACTTCACCTATACCCTTTCGCGCGACGCTACTGTGAACGTTAATATTCTAACCTCAACCGGCGCTCTTGTCCGGACGCTGGTTAACAGTGAATCCCGCTCCGCCAATTTCGTCAATATGGAAATATGGAACGGCAGGGACAATTCAGGATATTATGTTTCTTCCGGCAACTATATGGCGGAAGTCGTCGCCAAGGACGCGATGTTTCCTGAAAAGGAAACACGGAAAACGGCTATATTCACCGCTGACCTGTTCCGAATCGTGGACGTTAAAGCCACTTCCCTTTTAGGCGGAACTACCGATTTCGCGACTATTTCCTACAGCCTGAGCCAGACAATGCAGACCCGCATTGAAATCTACGAGCCCGGAACTGTTATTCCCACAACCGGCACCTGGCCGGTCAATGTCGGCAATCCGGTGAAAGTCATTGAGGGCGTGCGGCCCAACCGCGCTCTGGTCACGGAAAGCTGGGACGGAATTTACAACGACACCATGGCCAGAGACGGTGATTATGTTTTTGCTATCGTGGCCTATAGCTCTGGTCCGGTGAAAGATTATACCACCGGCAATATAAGCACAAAGGTTTATCCCACGGACCGCATGGTCGGGAAAATGCCCATAGCCCGCGGGCCTGTTTACTTCAATAAAGTTGACGTGGTCCCGACGATACCGACGAATAAAATATCCAGCGAAACCGTTACGCTTCCGCCTTACCAGATTAAATTTCAGGTTTCGCGCGTATCTTCCGTTACCGTGCAGGCCATCAACCAGACCTACTGCCTGCCGCCAAGGTTTAGGAATTTCGTATGCCGTTATATAGAGCCCGGCGCGGTTTATTCGCCCGACATTGTCAATTCCGTATACTGGGACGGCCGTGACGAATATGGCGATTATGTGATACCGGACGCTTATCAGATCCAGCTTGTGGCCTATAACTATCCTGATACCGCGTTGCAAACTCCCACTACAGAATATGAAACGCTTGAGGTCAATCCTTTCCAAGTTTATGATCTGGGGATAACCGACATAAGCGCTACGCAACCGTTCGGCGTGGTGAGTTATCAGCTGTCGGTTCCCATGAAAGTGGCGGTTCAGGTTTTTAAACCGGGCACCAGCTTTGATTCGTCGGGAAATCCTACTCCCACATATGAGCAGTCTCTGGTTAAAGCTATTGTCGGTGTGCGCCCTCCTTTTACACCGATTGACGAAATATGGGACGGCACGGACCGTTCTCTAACGCCCGTTCCGGATGGTTTGTACGTGTTCCGCCTGGTCAACTCGACGGATACCGCGCTCATTGATTCCGTAACCGGCAATGTAACCGGCAAAAACAAGGCTTATATTTCGGATCCCCGTGCTTATGTCACGGCCAATACCATCGCCGTTTCCAAAGGCGAGGATGCCGATCCCTGCGGTTCCTTCGCGGCGACTACCAGTTTTTATCCCAATCCCATAAGACAGAGTTCGGGCACTTTCCGCATTACCAGAGTGCCGGTGCCCGGTTATTACACGCTGAATCTGTATAATCTGGCGGGCGATCTTGTTTACCAATATGACTGGGGTTACCAGACCCCCAGCTCAAGCTATCCGAATCTTGAGCACATTTGGCGCAGGGTGAACGCGAGCGGCAGGGCTGTCGCGCGCGGTGTTTACTTCGCGGTTCTGGAATTGAAAAGCACTCAGGGCAACCGCCAGGTGTGCCAAACTGTCAAGAAGATACTGATACCATGATAATCAGATTTATAAAAAAAGCACACATTCTCATTATAATCGCTTGCGCTCTGCTGGCGTTCGGCGCGGGTTCCGCGCTGGCGATAGATTCCAATGCGGGCACGGCCGCGGGTTCCTTCATGAAACTGGGGATAGGTTCACCCAAGGCGCAGTCTCTGGGCCACGCATATTGCGCCCTGGCGGAAGGACCGGACTCGCTGGTCTGGAATCCGGCGGGTTTGGGTGTTTCCAAACAGCGCGAAATGTATTTCACCTATTTAAGCTGGGTGCAGGACTATAAGGGTTATTACTTCGCGTATGTCTATCCCCTCGGACAGACCGTAATAGGGCTTAACGCTTCGTACATGACTATTGACGGTTTTGACGCGAGAGACGTCAACAATATTCCCCAGCCCAGCGATACGGTGAGCGCAAAAGATAATTTCGTTACGCTTTCCATCGCGCGGTCTTTCTTCGTTGAGGCTTTTTCCGTGGGCGGTTCCATTAAGCGCGTGGCGGAAAACAACGACGGCACGGAATATTCGAACATCGTGTTCGATTTGGGCGCGCAGCTGCATTTCGGGTCGCTTTTGCATTTCGGCGCGGCTTTGCAGAATATCGGCAATAAAGACGAAGTGGTTCAGCTCTCCCGTGTAGGGGCGGCGCTGAATCTCGGTCCGTATCTCTCCATTTCCGGCGAGCTTGAAAAAGCGTCCGATAACCGCACCCGGCCTGGCGTCGGGGTGGAAATCACCATCCCCGAAGACACGACGCAGGTGGGCAAATTCAGCTTGCGGCTTGGTTATTTTGACGCTGATGACCACGGCAAGAATTACAACAGCAATTTTCTTAAAGACCTGAGTCTCGACAAAACGTCGAAAATCTCGTTCGGTATGGGAGTTTTCACAAGCCAGATGCTCGGTTACGGAGTCGGAATAGATTACGCGTTCACGCCTTACGGCGCACTGGGAACGGTTAATCAGCTGGGCTTCAGATTTGTGTTTTAATGTATGGCGATTTCGCGGAGAGTGCGCTCCAGGCTGGGCCAGACAACGATTGAGTATATACTTACTTCGCTGGTTCTGGTGGTTGTTTTCGCCGCGATGTACCGGATCATCGGCAGGGCTTTGGTGAACATATTCCGGGGCGGCGCGACTATGATTGTCCGGCAGTACGGGCATGACTGGGGCGGGTCGGTGAAGTGAATGCTTTGCGCCGGGCTTTTGTGCCGGCGGAAAAATCAGTATAAAAGGAATATTATTTATTATGCCAGGAGGAATGATGAGAAAATTACGTAACGCGCTGAACAGCAAAAAAGGTCAGAACACTGTGGAATATCTTCTCATGCTTACCGTTGTCGTAGGCGTGGTTTTGGTGGCGGGCTATGCTTTGAAAGGTTATATGCCCAAGCTTTTCAATACCATCCAGGGAATGATCAACAGCGCGGCCAATTCGCTCGGAAGAAGCGGCGGCAATTAAAAATTTCTGCATGGCGGGGCGGAGGTGAAAATCCGTCCCGCCGTTCAGGCTTAACATGCGCCGATTTTTCCGCCGGAAGAGAAACAACCGCAAGGGTCAGACGGTGGTAGAGCTTTTATTGATACTGCCGATATTTCTGCTGATGGTTTTTCTCATAATGGAAATAGGCATGCTGTCGTACCAGTTTATTTTGGCGCATCATGCCACCTTCGAAGTGGCGCGGATATGTTCGCTTATCGCCGCGCCCAGGGTCCCCGGAGAGGATTACAGGGACACCGCCGAGCTTAAAGACGAAGCGAAACGTTTGTTTTCGGAAATGATGGGCAAGCCCAGAAAAGGCTCTTTCAATATCAAGGAAGGGGAACTGGATATCCGCTACGACACGGCGGAGTCCGACCCGCAGTCTCCGGATATAGAATACAAGGATTTGATAGTATCAGCCGTATTTAACGCGAAGTATTTTTTTCCGTTCTCGTCGGTTGTTTTGGGCGGCGGCGAAAGCGGCACGGCAATAACGGTTACAATGAAAATGCCCGTAGGCGTTCCGCTCTGGGCCAAATGACAGCTTTTAATTTGATGGTTTAGGAGGATGGATTATGGAAAAGAAGGGACTGATGATGCCGTTGCTGGTGGCTTTTGTGGCCGCCGTTATATATTTCATGGCGATCAGCAGCAAGGAAATGGCCCTGAGCAAGGCTTATGAAACGGCGAACGTGATCATAGCCCGCACGGACTTGCCCGCGCGCACCGTCATTACCGAGGACCTGGTTGAGGTTATAGCCGTGCCCCGCAAGTTCATGCAGCAGGACGCTTATGAAGTCCGGTCCCCTTCGGATATTAAACTGGTTTCCAATCTGGTCACTTCCGTGCGCATTCCGCGCGGCAACCAGGTGACGCAGTCCTCGCTGATGAGTCTGAGCCCCGAAGCGGGTCTGAGCGTTAAGGTTTCTCCGACCTACCGCGGCGTTTCGCTTAAAGTCACGAACGATATCCTGGGCCTCATAAAACCGGGCGACCGCATAGACATTCTGGTGACCTTCGAAGGCGTCATGAATGACGGACGCAAGGAAAAAGTCACCGCCACGATCCTGCAGAATATTCTGGTTCTGGGCGTGGGCGGCGATCTCGGCCAGGGCATGACGGCCCGGCAGGCGAAAGACCAGCAGAGCAAAACTAACGAGGCCAAAGCCTATTCCGACCAGGGCGTGTTAAGCCTGTCGCTGGACCCGGCGGAAGCCCAGTATCTCGCGCTGGCCCAGAAACAGGGCGACGTGTCCATAACCGTGCGCGGCCTGGGCGATATGGAACGGCATCCGCTTGAAATGGCCAGTTTCCGCAAAATATTCAGGTAACGCATGGAACGAAAATGAAACTATTGAACAAAATATCGCGTTTATCCGTCGTCGGGGTTCTGCTTTTGGGAACAGGGGGGCCGTCGGCCTTCGCCCGGGCGACGAACCTTGTGGCGGTGAGCGCCGATGTCGTCGAAATAAGCGGTTCCCTTAACACCAATATCGGGTTTTCCTGGAATACCACGTTTGATTTCGCGGAAAAATCAATTCCCGGAATTTTCACGATAGGCGAGTTCGAGCGCAAAACCGGCCTGGCGACCACGCTGAAACTGATGGAGCAGGAAGGAAAAGCGCAGATTATCTCAAACCCCAAGCTTATTACGAAAAGCGCGACGCAGGCCGATTTCGTGGTGGGCGGCGAATTGCCCATTCCTTATACTAACGCGCAGGGCGGCCTGGGCGCGGACATGAAGAAGTTTGGCGTTGTTCTCAATATTCTGCCGGTCATAACCAACCCCAAAATAGGGCTGGTGGACGTGCAGGTGCGCCTGGAAGTTTCCCGGCCTGATTATTCCAAGCCGGTTATCGTATCCGGCACCACAATCCCCACCATGCTCACGCGCCAGATCAACACTCAGGTTGAATTGAAAAGCGGGGAAACCCTTGTTATCGGCGGCCTAAAATCCAGTTCAAGAAACGTTAGCTATTCGCGTGTGCCGTTTTTGGGGAAAATACCGCTTATCGGGTTATTGTTCAGGCAGACCGAAGTTTTGGAAGAGCAGAGATCCCTGTTTTTGTTCGTAACGGTTGAGATTGTTAACTAATTTGACGGAGAGCGTATGTCGCTGGAGAGTGTCCCTCGTATAATTACCGTGGTCGGTCCCAAGGAAGGTGTCGGGAAAACCACGGTTGTTATGAACCTCGCCCTTGCCTGGGCGGGGATTCAGCGCCGTAATGTGCTCATCGTGCCGCTCGATCCGCTGGTCAGGCAGGAGCACAGCGGGTATCTGCGTCTGCAACCGCCGTCCGTGGCGGATCTCGTGCGCAGCATAGGCGCGCAGTCTCTGAGCGTCGCGGGCGGACTTCTGAAAGGAAAACTGCCCATGTCACAATGGGGCGTTGGCGTTCTGCCGCTGGCTTATAAGCGTTCGGAAATCGACTCCATTTCTCCCGGCGTGCTGATGCCAATACTGGCGAAACTGTCAAACTCGTTCGACATTTTCTTTGACGTGGAATCGAATTTTTCCATGCAGACTTTCGCTTTTGACGTCGCGGACCAGGTTTTCTGGGTTACGCGGGCCAGCAGGGAAAATCTGGACTCCACCGCCCAGCTGTTCCATGATTACCGGGACATGCACTTTCCGCTCGACCGCTTTGAAGTGCTTTGCAACTGCTATGACCTGCCGGGTTCCGTGGATCCTGAAGAGGTGGAGAAGTTCTTCGGCCAGCTTAACAAGAAAGTGCTGGCCTTCCTGCCGTGGGAAGACAGCATTCCCATGCTGGCAAACCACCTGAAACTGGAAGTTGTTGAAAACCCCCAGACTCTTTGGGTTAAAGGCCTGCGCATGGTGCTGGGCAAGCTCATGAACGTCCAGCCGCTTGAAAAAAACTGGGCCACCTCCGTTTCGGACGAGGATTTCAAAAGGGCGTCCGGCGCGATATGGGCCGTGTCGTCGGCTATCGGTTCGGCATCGCCGCACGCCGGCGCGCACCAGTCCGGCTCCGCCGGGGGGCAGGACCCCGCAAAACCGAAAGATTCCGATTTGCCGCCTTTCTGGGACGAGCTTAAACAGAAGATACACAAGCAGGTCGTAAAATCGCTGGAACTTGAGCGTATCCGCATAACGGAAGAAACGGCGCAGAACCAGGAAGTGCGCAAAAAGGTTTCCAACATCGCTGACCAGTTGCTGCAAAAAGAGCCTAACCTGCAGCTGGGGCGCGAGCAGCGCGTCCGCTTCGTAAACGAGCTTTTGGACGAAATTTTAGGCTTGGGTCCCATTGAAGAACTGATGCGCGATCCGAGCGTAACCGAAATCATGGTCAACGCGCCGGACAAGGTTTTCATAGAAAAATCCGGAAAGCTGATACTCACCAAATACTCCTTCCGGGACGAAGACCATATCATACAGGTCATCAAAAGAATCGTTGCGCCGCTGGGCCGGCGCATAGACGAATCCACTCCGCTTGTGGACGCGCGCACGAAAGACGGTTCCCGCGTTAACGCCATTATTCCGCCGCTGGCGGTTTCCGGCCCCGCGCTGACGATTCGGCGGTTCTCGCAAAAACCGTTCGGTCCGGAAGATTATTACCGGTTCGGCACTATTTCGCGCGACGCCATGGACTTTTTGAAGTATTGCGTTATCCTGCGCAAGGACATCATCATTTCCGGCGGAACGGGAACCGGAAAAACAACGTTTTTAAACGCGCTGTCCAGTTACATTCCGGAAGACGAGCGTATCGTCACGGTGGAAGACACCGCCGAGTTGAAACTCCAGCAGATACACTGGGTGCGGCTTGAAAGCCGTCCGCCCAACGTGGAAGGGAAAGGCGAAGTTTCCATCCGCGATCTGGTTAAAAACTGCCTTCGTATGCGGCCTGACCGCATTGTGGTCGGCGAGTGCCGCGGTTCTGAAGCTTTGGACATGTTGCAGGCCATGAACACCGGACACGAAGGTTCTCTGGCCACTATTCACGCGAACACGCCGCGCGACGCGCTGACCCGCCTTGAGGCCATGTGTCTTATGGCCGGCGCGGATCTGCCGATTTGGGCTTTGCGCGAAATGATAACGTCGGCCGTGCATATGGTGGTCCAGCTGACCCGGTTCGCGGACGGCACGCGCAAGGTGACAGCCGTCACCGAAATCACGGGCCGCGAGGAAAACCAGATTCTGACGCATGATATTTTCCGTTTCAAGCAGACCGGAGTAGATGAGCGGGGCAAGGTCGTGGGCGAATTCTACGCCACCGGCGAGCCGCCCAAATTCTATCCCGAATTCAAGTCCAAGGGCATTGACGTGCCTATTGAAATGTTCTGGAATGCCGAACAGAAAAAGCAGCGCGGAGTCTCCGCATAGCGGAACAGGTATGAGGAATAAAATTTTCAGCGGAATTTTAAAACAGATGGTATTGGCCGTTCTGGCGGCGGGCGGGCTTTGCGTTTTCGCCGCGCGCGCCGGCGCCACGGTGCTTTTGGATCCGGAAATAAAGCAGGTGCTTTGCGCCGAGCGCAAAATACAGCTGTTTTATTATTACCTTGAGCTTAACCGCGACCCTGAAGTGATAAACGCCAAGGTGGAGTGCAACGGCGAGGAGCGGACTGTCGCCATGCCCAACTGGATGGACGAAGAAGTCAAGGCCATGTCCGGCAGGAAAGTGTGGCGCGAGCCGGCGGAAGGCGAACTGAGCGAAGCCGCTTTGTGGCAGACGCCCGTCGCGCTTTTATACAGTTTCACGGATGTGACCAAAAAAACTTTTCCGCGCGATAAGAAGGGCGACGCCATTATTCCCTCTAAGCTTATAAAGGAATATGCGGACATTAACGTGCGCTACCAGCTTGCGCTGGACAGGATTTACCGCGCGCGCCTTTTCAGTTCTTTCGGGGGCAGGGGCAGGTCCATTCTGGCCACGTTTGATCTTATTTCCAAGGAAATGGAAAGCCTTTCGGACGCGCTGTCCAGCAACGATTCCGACCGGTACGCCGCGTCGGTTACCGCCATTTCGGTTTTAACCCAGGACGCTTTCAGCGAACTTTTCCGCGTGCCGCGCCAGGCCCAGGAAGAAGGCAAGGGAGACAGCAGTTCCATAATGGGATATCTCCTGACCATTATAGGCATGATTGTGGTGTTCGGCGGCGCGTTCCTGTATATGCAGAAAGAGCGCGAGCGAATGCGCGACTACGTTGACCATTATATCCAGCGCAGCAAAGAATGGACGGATGATTTTAACCGGCAGTTTTTGCAGGTTAAGGTGCAGTATCTGGCGTTGGTTCCGGCCGGCATTTTCGTTCTGCTGGGCCTGTTAACGTTTAATCTGATCGCCCTGGTGCTTTTCACCATCATCGGCATTTACGTCGGCTTGCACATGCCGTCCTGGACTTTGAATTTCCTCAAAGCGCGCCGCGGCAAAAAAATAGACGCGCAGCTTATGGACGCGCTTATTCTGCTTTCCAACTCGCTTAAATCGGGCATGGACATCGTGCAGGGGTTTGAACTTGTGTCAAAGGATCTTACCCCGCCCATTTCGGACGAGTTCGGGCTGGTTATTAAAAATTACCAGCTGGGAACGTCGTTTGAAGCCGCGCTGGCCGGAATGGAAGAGCGCGTTTCAAGCCGCATGCTGACCTACATGGTCAAGGCCATCGTGCTGCAGCGGCAGGTCGGCGGAAACCTGACCAAGATTTTCGCGCGCATCGTGGAAAATATCCGCGAGGAGTCGAAGCTGGACGATAAAATAAAATCGCTGACCGCACAGCAGAAAATCCAGTCTATAGTGGTCGGCATAATGCCGTGGATTATGGTCGGCGTGATGTTCATGTTCCAGCCGGAAACCATGATCCGTTTTTACACCAGTGCCATAGGCGTAGCCGTGCTTGTATTCGCGATGACCTGGATAGGGATAGGCATGAAGGTTGTAGCGAAACTGGGCGAAATCAAGGTTTAAAGGTCATATTTATGGACATAACGAGATTACTGATATTGTCCGCGGGCGTAGTCAGCACGATAGGGGTTTTCGTTCTGCTCCAGCGTCTTTTCACGCCGGTCCAGAAAGACGAAAATTCCATTTCCTCGCTTGTAAAATACAAAAGCAAGGAAACATCGGCGTTCGCCAGCGTCAATCCCAACGGCAGCATCATAGACAAGATTGACTACTTTTTCGTCTTTACCCTCAATAAAAAAGCGTCACTCGAAAAAACCCATATGCTGCTGGGCTCGCCGGAAAACAAGACCCCGCTCGGCATTCTGCACGAAAAGATTATTTTTGCGCTGGTGTTTCCGGGCATAGGAATCGCTCTTACCCGTTCGCCGTTTTTCATTCTGCTTGTACCTTTGTTTTTCTTTATACCAGACGCTCTGAATAACGCGAAAATACGCGCCCGCCAAAATGAAATTTTGGGCAATTTCGCGACGTTCGTGGACCTCTCGGCCCTGATTATCGAATCGGGCCTTGATTACATAACCGCTTTCGACCGTATCGTAAGGCTGGCGGATAAAAAGACCCAGCTTGAGTTCGAGATCGAAAAAACGCTCAACGAGGTTCAGCTGGGCTATTCGCGGCGCGAGGCGCTGGAACGGTTCGCGTCGCGCACGGACATTCAGGAACTGCGTTCGTTCGTGGGGCTTATCATCCAGTCCGATGAACTGGGCACAAGCCTTGTGGAACTGCTGCGCAACTTTTCTTCGGACATGCGCTTCCGCCGATTGACCCGCGCGGAAAAACTGGCCGCCCAGGCTTCCACGAAGATGCTTATACCGCTGTTCATTTTCATATTCCCGACAGTGTTCATCCTGATGCTGGGACCCATGGTTATGGATCTGCTGTCCGGGTCACTTTCAATGTAGGCTTATGGCGTTATGAAACTTAGACTGATTTTATTTTTCCTGCTGTCTTTCTTATCCTGCGGCGTTTACGCGCAGGATGACTCGCCCGTTATTGAAAACGGAGCCAATGTCGGTATCGGGAAAAACGCCCCCGCGGCGCCCAAGGGAAGCGAAGAAAGCCTTTTCATAGATTTAAAGCGCGTGAATCTGGGAACGCTTTCCAATGTCGAGGAAAAGAAGCAGTACCTGACGACCATCCAGCTGGAGAAACAGCGCATTCAGTGGCATATGCTCAGAAGCATATATGAAAACGCTTTCCGGCTTTATAAAGAGGGCGATTATGAGCGCAGCCAGGAAATCGCGGCACGGATTCTGGCTATCGACCCTAATTTCCAGGACGCGCAGCTCCTCATGCAGGCTTCCGGGCAGCTGGGCTCATCCCGCAGAGGCTTTATGTCGGAGCAGGCGCTGCTTGACGAAAAATTCTCCGAGGGCCTGGCTTTGTATAAGCAGGGCAGACTGGTGGAGGCTTCGCGGGAATGGGAAGACGTGCTTAAGCTTTCTCCCAATAATCTCAAAGCCAACTACTGGCTTAAGAAGGCGCGCCGGGAAATAGCGGACGAGCATGTGCGCCGCGGCAATATTGCCTATTCCGAACACCGCCTTGACGAGGCGCTCAACCAGTGGTACAACGCCTTGCTGTTACGCAAGGAAGACCAGTCCATCGTGGAAAAAATCACCAAGGTGGAAAACGAATTGCGCGAAGACAAGGCCAATAAACAGTTGCAGGCCGCGCTGGACTATTACGGGCAGGGCAAAATTGTGGAAGCGTATGAGTCGCTCAAGGGAGTTTTGGAAATACAGCCAGGCGACAGCAAGGCCCAAAAGCTGGCCGACGAAGTGAAAAGCGAAATCGCCGGCGGGTTTATAAATAACGGCAAGAAGTCCTACGCCGCCAGAAGATACAACCAGGCCATTGAGCAGTGGAACAAGGCCAAAGACTGGGGGTATGACGGCCGGTATATCAATCTGCTTGTCGCGCGCGCCAAAGAGCAGATGCGCCGCGACGAGGAAGCCAAGCAGCGCCGAACGGAAGAGGCGCAGCGCGCCGCCGAGGAAGCGGCTGAACGCGAGCGCAAGGAGCAGGAAGACGAGCGCAAGGCCAAGCTGCAGAAGGAGCTGGGCAGCGGCGACGGCGCTACCCTGCCGGGCAAAGAGCCCAGCGCGGAAAACAAGAAAGCCGCCCAGCGGCATTATCTGAACGGCTACCTGTTTTTCCAGCAGAACGATTATAACAAGGCCCGCGAGGAGTGGACTATAGCTAAACAGCTTGACCCCACCAATCCCGAGCCGGAGGCCGGACTCAAGCGCATAGAGGAAATGTACTCGCAGTAGCGGCGGTTTTACCCTGAAATTATTTTGGATATCGTGGTGCACAACGTATGAAGATTTCGGTAAAGTGGATAATTTGTTTTCTTGTGGTCGGCATATATGTAATGGCGCTGGGCGGGGTTTTTTATTACAACCTGTTCCGCTGGACTTTTGAAGAAAAGCTCAAGCAGGACATGATAGAAATGGTGCGGATAAAATCTCCGGACCTGATAAAAGGGATCCTCCGCCAGAAACAGTATCCGACTATCGAGGAAGGCGACGTGATGAACTGGCTCGGCGGCGACAAGCGCATCGCCGATATCCTTTATCTGAACGGCAACGGGTTTATCCGCTGGCACAAACAGGGCCAGCTTATTGGCATTCATTATGAGGAATACGTAAAGCAGGTCGGCGTGGAAACCGACGCCATTGACCAGGCGTACCAGAGCGGGCAGCCGAAAGTCCGTTCCTTTAAAAAAGATCCGTTCTTTGATATAGCTATTCCGCTGAAAGCCAAAGGCGAAGTCGTCATAGGGATACTGAATCTGCAGGTTTCGAAGGAAAGTTCCTCCAAAATAATCGGTTCCGCTATGAATAAGTACGTGCTGGGCGCCATCGGCGTGCTGATTCTTTTGGGCTTGCCGCTGTGGATATACCTGCGGTTTTTTATAGTGGCCCCGATCATCTCGCTACGCGACTGCATAGACTCTATTTCCACAAAGAGTTTTGACATAAAATTCGCCGCGCGCAAAGACGAGATCGGCGAACTGGCTGACGCGATCGGCGGCCTGCTGGGCAAGGTGCGTCTTGAACTGGATGCCGTGACCGACAGGGAACGCCAGCGCCAGTCGGACGAAGAACTTTGGTGGAAGGCCGTTTTGTCAACAGCCGTGGCGGACGGCTCCCAGGCTATCGTGGTGGATGAGGATAATAACGTCCTGTTCGCCAATTTCGATCTGGATCTTGACCGTCCGGACCAGAAAAAGCACCTTCTGGATATTATAGACAGCCAGCAGCAGGATGTTTTGCGCATTATCGGCATGGCTATGGACACGCCGCGCCAGATAATGCAAAACGACGTTATGTTTAAGGGTATTGAGTGCCGGGTGCGGGCCATCCAGGTGCAGGCGGAAGGTAATATCAAGCGCACGCTGGTTCTGTTCACACCCTTAAAACGCCTGGCCCAACAGGTTTGAAACAGTTAAAGCCGTTGAATGGAGATAACAATGAAATATGAAATCAAATCAATTCCGCTGACATCATTGGTTTTTTCAGCGGTGCCGCTGGTGGTGCTTGCGATAGGGTGTATAGCCGGGTTGATGACTTTTGTCATTTCTCCCAGTCCGTATATCGAACCGATGACCACAACGGCGCGGGTGACCGGAGTCGCCGTTTACACCGTGCTGTACATGGTTATAATAATGGCCATCATACTCGCGTGCGCGTTTATTTACAATATTTTCTGCGGCCTGTTCGGCATGCGCGGCATCCGTTTCGAACTTGCGGCCGTGGGCGAAGCGGAAGAAGAGGGCTAAGCTTTCTTTGTGAAAGAGATTAAGAGCGTATTGCTGTGCTCCGATAAATGCTTCGCCGTCGGACCTTTGAAAATAGCGGGCGCGATTCCAGTGTTAGCGCGGTCAATGGAGCATGCGGCGGAACTGCTGGCAGGCGGCTCGTGCCGCGCGCTGGTGGTGTCTGACGAAATGCACGGCCCCGACGCAGTCAGGCGGCTGTCCGTGAACGGATTGCTTTTGCGGGTCGCCGTTTTCGGGGTGGCCGGGTCCGGTTCGGGTGTTATTGATTTTCTCAAAGCCGGCGCTGACGACTGTTTTTTCAAGGGCCAGAATCTGGCGGAAATAACGGAACGGTTCAGGGCCGTTATGCGCAGGATGTTTTTTCCCGCCAGCGATGAACTGCTTAACGTGGACGGACTGGAAATCAATCTTACCAGGCGGCGCGCGGTGTATGGCGGAACAGAGCTGGAGCTTACCGTAAAAGAGTTTGATTTGTTGTTTGCACTGCTGAGCAATCCCGGCAGGGTGCTGGACAGGATCCATCTTTTGCGGCAGGTGTGGGGGCCCGGCTATTTCGGCTCGCCGCGCACGGTGGACGTGCACATGAGCAGGCTGCGCGGCAAGCTGGATGGATTAAAAGAGCAGTTCGTGACCATTCCCTGCGTCGGTTACAAATTCGAGAGGAGGATGGACAGTGGCGGATAGGGGAGTTTTAATTGTTGACGATGATGTCAATCTCAGGGAAAGCCTCTGCGAGATTTTCGAGATTTCCGATATATCGGCTTCCTGTGTTGACTCGGCGCTCGCCGCTTTGCGGGCCGGCACTTCGTTGCGCCCGAAAGTAGTCATCACCGATTACCAGCTGCCTGACGGCAACGGTCATCAGGTGTGCGCCAATCTTAAGAAGATGGTTTGCGATGTGCATGTTCTTGTCATGACGGGACGGGCTTTCACCGCGGAGGAAAAAGCCGAGGGTGAAGCCGCCGGGGTTGACGGTTATCTGCTTAAGCCGTTTGACCTGGCCGCCCTGTCCGGGAACGTGAAAAAGATATTGTCCGGAGAGAAAAAATGAAAAAAATACTTAAAATGAGCGCTGTCCTTCTGGCGCTGGCTGTGGTGTTGCCTGGGGTTTTCGCCGCAAAAACGGCAAAACCGAAAGTTGATTTTTATATGGAGACTCTGGCTCCGCAGACCTGGCAGATTTTTTTCCTGCTTAACGCGGTAAATTCCAGACTGCCCGGCGAGCTTGAAATGGGAGTGGTTCCTCTTGTCTACAAAGACGAAAAAGGCGGCTGGAAGCTGGGCCAGTCCAGAGGCGACGGACTGGAGGAGGCGAAACGGCTGGTTCTGATAAAGAAACTGTACAAGGGCAAACTGTGGAATTACATGTCGGGCCGCAGTCTCAATCCCTGGCCGGACGGCTGGCGCGATGCCGCGCGGTTCGCCGGCATTGACCCGGCCGCGCTGGACTCCGCGGTTGAAAAACAGGGCGACGCGGCGCTGGAAAAAGCTTTTGAGGAGCGGGAAAAACTAGCTCTCAATTTCCCTGCTGTGTTTATTAACGGGGTTCCTTATACGGGCGATTTTTCGGTTGTAGCCGTGCTGGAATATGTCAACGGGCTTTTGCCGGCCGAAAAACGGGCCGCCATTCCGGCGCTGCCGAAGGTCGCTCCGGAGAACCGCGCCAAAATGTTCGCCGTGGTGGCCGATTCGGGCAATTTCGGGCAGGCTAACGAACAGCTGGCGGGCGGGTTTAAGAAACTTCTAGAGCCGCTTGATCCGGTGTTCACCCAGGTGACGGTTTCCCAGGCGAAAAAGATGAAGGAGTTTGACGGGGTTAATATAGACTTCCTGCCCTTTTATGCCGTGGCAAGTAATTCGGCTGTAAACAAGATTCTGGATTCGAACATAAAAAGCGGCGTTCTGATTAAAAACGGCGGTTTGATCTCTGTTTCTAATTCAGGTCGGCCCGGGATCTTTCTGAACAAACAGGCCAAAGAAAAAACGCTGGAAATTTTTGTGATGTCCCAGTGTCCCTACGGCATACAGGCGATGAATTCGTTCGCCGAAAGCGTTAAAGCCAAGGTTATTCCTGAAGACGTGAAACTGCGCCTGCGCTATATAACCACGGTAACGGAAAAAGAAGGCAAGAAAAACTATTCAAGCCTGCACGGTTCCGGAGAATGGGAAGAGGA
>JBAYFS010000005.1:0-27053 GCA_041667045.1 Elusimicrobiaceae bacterium
CTTTCAACGGATGTGCGGATGCTGGCTAAAGCGGAAGTGGCTTCGCCAACGCGGGATTTTTCAACGGCTTTCATGTATTGCGGCACCGCAATGGACGCCAAAATACCGATAATCAGAACTACAACCAGCAATTCTATAAGGGTAAAACCCTTTTTGTTTTTGGTAATCATATTTCCTCCTTTAAACTTCTTAGTAATATTTTACCTCCGCGTGGTGTGCTTACTATGGCGGAGATGTGAAAAACATGTGAACAATCCGACGATTTCGTCTGTTCTATTGATTTTTTAGCTTAATCTGGAGAGAGCGGCTTTTGCCTGTTTGTTGTCGGGATTAAGTTCCAGCGCCCTGCTGAAATACTCTTTCGCTTTTTGCGGATTGTGTAAGGTTATATAGATGTTCCCCATTCTGGAATACGCCTTGCTGGCGTGCGCGGATGAGGCCGACGCTTTGGCGTAATAGACAAGCGCTTTTTCGTACTGCTTGTTTTCCACGGCTATTTCGCCAAGCGACATCCATGCCGTGGGGCAGTTCGGTGTCAGTTTGGTGATCTGGGACAAGGTCGTTTCCGCTTTTTTTGTTTCACCCCTGCCATATTCAATCACTGCCAGCATGCAGTAGCTTTCAAGAACGTTCGCTATCTGTGGATCGTCCAGGCGCACAGTTCCGGCAAGCTGTACGGCTGCTTTATATGTTTTTTCCGCTTCATCCCGCATCCCCGGGTCGTTAGCGAAAAATCCGCCCAGCTGGATTAATGTTCTGATGCTCGGATATTTTGACGCGGCGTCATACCACAGGGTGATATTGTCTTTCCACATTTCACAGCGTTTGCGGCTGGCGTAAATTGACACGGAGAGCAGCAACGCCGCGGCGCAGGCCAGCGGCAGGACGATTTTCAGTTTCCGCTCATCGAGCAATTTCGCGCCATAGCGTGCCGCATACACGCTTATAGGCAAAAGCAGGCCTATATAGGGAATATAGGTATATCTGTCGGCAACAACAGCAGGTCCGAACGAAACTATCTGCAGTACCGGAGCCAGCGTTACTATGTAAAACATCAGCCCGCCCATGACGGGCCTGTTGTGCCTGAAATATTTCCATAGCAGCAAAGCCGTTCCGATAACGGTGACGGGCGCCAGATAGTAGTCGTACGGTAGGTGCCCGAGTGTCCTGTCCGGGAACGGATACAGGGCCGAGAGATTGGCGGGATAAAACAATCTTGAAACGTAGAATTTTAGACCGTAAAAAACGAAGAAAAACTTTTCCGTAACCGTATAGCTGACGGCTATCTGGCTGGCTTTTGTCAGGAGCAGAAAAGACAGGATTCCCGTTACCGCGGTTACCGCGATATAGGTGATTTTTTCCAGAAAAAGCTTTTTGTCGAAAGTGCGGCCCAGCAGGTAGTCATAGATGAAAAGCACGGCGGGCAGCGTGATTCCCATCGGTTTCGCTGTAAGCGACAGGGCAAAGCACAGAACCGACCCTATGTAGGCGGTAGGGCTTTTTCTTTTAAGGTAAATCAGATATAGAATTGAGGACAGTAGAAAAAACAGCGAGTACAACATATCCTTCCGTTCCGTGACCCACGCCACTGATTCAACGTGCATCGGGTGCACGGCGAACACCAGCGCGGTAATGGCGGCGGCGGGCACGTTTGCCGCCAGAAGGACAATCAGCCAGAATACCAGCGCGGTGTTGACCGTGTGCAGGACTATATTGGTAATGTGGTATGGCCTGGGATTGAGGCCGGAAAACCTGTAATTAAGCGCGAAGCTGAGTATTACCACCGGTTTGTACAGCCCGTAATGGGTTTGCGTAAATATGCGTTCAATGCCGGAGGGGGAGGAATCCCTGATAGCGGGATTTTCGGTTACGTAAATATTATCGTCCCAGCCGAGGATATCATTGTTTGAAGATGGCCACATGGCAAAAGCGGCGGCGGCCATCGTAACGGCGAGCAGAACGTAAACTAGAAATTTTTCTTTCATAGCGGGTGGGGGGCTTGCTCCGGTAAAAAAAAACACCCTTTCAAGGGTGTCTGGCTTTTGGGAAATTTATCGCATAAACTGTTTAATTATGGTGTACGCCCGGTGCGGGTCGAACGCACGGCCCCCCGCTTAAAAGGCGGATGCTCTACCACTGAGCTACGGGCGCACACCTTATTACTTAAGAAAATTATAACAAAATTTTTTCGCTTTTCCAACAGGCAAGTTCGTTCTCAGACGGAAA
Source organism: Elusimicrobiaceae bacterium (assembly GCA_041667045.1). Taxonomy (GTDB): domain Bacteria; phylum Elusimicrobiota; class Elusimicrobia; order Elusimicrobiales; family Elusimicrobiaceae; genus JAQVSV01. The sequence goes on from JBAYFS010000005.1 coordinate 2,227, forward strand.
TTTCGTTGAAAAATTCCGTTGTCCGCTCGAAAATAGCAGTGTTTTTCGCGCCTGTTTCGGGCGTGGCTATTTCCCGGAAAGCGGGATTGCCTGAAGGCTCTTAGAAGGCGTTTCCCGCGGTTTGAATATGCGGCTGAAAGTTATTATAATGTTATAGCGGCGCGTATGCCGCCCGTTTCCTTGATCCAAGCGGAAAAATGATAATAAAAAAACGAAAAGTAGCGCTTCGCACCAAAGTCAAAAAACAGAGACGGAAACGGCTGTTTTTTGTTTTTGTTTTCGCAATTTTCGCGGGCCTGCTGGTTTATCAGGCGCGGGTGGCTGTGGCGTTGGCGACCAGTATTTCCGTGCCCCAGTGGGCCAGGTGGAAGCTGGAAAAAGTCACCGTGCGCTGTTCCGACGCGGAGCTGTCCGCACAGATTTCCGCTTATAAAACTTTCGAAAAAGGCGTCCAGTTTTCCGGGGCTGACTGCAAGGCTTACGCGCAGGGCATTAAAGAGCAGTTTCCGTTTCTGAAAGACGTGCGCGTATCGCGCGACTGGATTACGCATGAACTTATCGTCGTGCCCACGCTGCGCGCGCCCGTGGCCAAAACCCCGGACGGCTTGTTTGTTGACGCGGACGGGAGCGTTTACCAGCCCAACGCCGCGGCCGCCGCGGAAAATTGCCTGGTCCTTCTCCCCGAAACCGCCGGCGCGCCGCTGGATAAGGCGGTAGTTGGCCTTGCCGCTGATATAAAAGAGAATTTCACTTTGTTTCCCAGCCCGCCGGTTACGCTGGTTTATGCCGGAGCGCGGGCGGTTTCGCTTGAATTTGCCGATGGCACGAAGGTCAAATGGAGCGAGAGCGGAACGGTCAGGGAAAAAGCTTTGCGCATCGCGCAGGTGTATAACAAAACGGCGGCGAAATTCCCCGCGCCGTACCGTATAGACCTTACGTATTTTGATGACGGGAAAATTCTGCTGGCGGAAGCCGCCGTCCGCTGAAAGCGGTTCGGCGCCGGTATCATTCTGAAAGTTTATTATTAGGAGTTCTCATGGCTAAGGACAAAATTATCGCTGGTATAGACCTCGGCGGCGGGCGCGTTACATGCGTTCTGTCCGCGGAAGATTTTGAAACGGATACGCTTAATATAGTTTCCGGGGCGTCGCTGCCCTGCAAGGGCGTGAAGGGCGGCGTGGTGGTGGACATTCAGGAAACCGCCAGTGTCATAGAGCAGGCGATCGAGGAGGCCGAAAAAAGCGTCGGCGTGACGGTGGAAACGGTTTACCTCGGCGTGCGCGGAAGCCACCTTGAATCAAAAAACAGCCACGGCGCTTACAACATTTCGCGCTCGGACAAAGAGATAACGCCGGAAGACGTGCTTTACGCGCTTGATAACGCCAAAGCCATTTCGCTTCAGAATAACCGCGATATTCTGCAGATCGTGCCCCAGAGTTTCACCATTGACGGGCAGAAAGGCATTCCCAATCCACAGGGCATGGAAGGCTCGCTTTTGGAAGTGGACGTGCACATCGTGACGGTTTCCAATTCTCATCTGAACAATCTGGTCAAGGCGGTGAACAAGGCCGGTTTTGAAGTGTCGGAAACCTTCGCCGGTTCCATCGCCCTTGCCGGTTCTGTGCTGACCGACGAGGAAAAAGAGCTTGGCTGCGTGCTGATTGATTTCGGCGGCGAAACCATCTCCGTGGCGGTTTATATCAACGGCGCGGTCTGTTTCACCAAGGAAATTCCCTATGGCAGCGACCTGATAACTTCCGACATAGCCTGGGGCCTGCACACTTCGCGCGAAATAGCCAGAACGGTTAAGGAAAAATACGCCGTCGCCTGCGAAGCGCACCTTGTGGAGGACGAACTGATCCCCGTTTCCCTGCCCGACCGCGCGGACACGAAAGATATCAAGGCTTCCGACCTGCTTGACATAGTCAAGCCCCGGATCGAGGAAATGCTCGAACTGGTGCGGGAAGACGTTATGCGGTCCGGTTTCGGCGATCTGATCCGCGTGGCGGTTCTGACCGGAGGCGGTTCTCTTTTGAGAGGTTTGGACGATTTGTGCGCGCAGACGCTTGGCGTCTCAGAAGTGCGCATAGCCGGCGTTAAGCGGGATCTGGTTGTTTGCGACGACGATCGGCTGTTTAATCCCGCCTACAGCACAGCCGTATCGCTTTTGCTTTATCCGTCCCTGAGGCCCGTCTGCGGTGTTGATTCCGGCGCGGCAAAAAAGGCACCATTGAAAGGGCGGCTGGTGGATTTTTTCAAGAATCTGGATATCTTTGGCGGTAACTAAACCTTATGGCACAACAGCAGACCTTTTTCGAATTTCACAGAGAGAACGCTAAAATCAAGGTTATCGGTGTCGGCGGAGGCGGCGGCAACGCCGTCAACCGCATGGTGGACGCTGGCGTTGATTTCGTGGATTTCCTGGCTTTGAATACGGACGCGCAGGATTTGCGCCGCAACCTCGCCCCCTACCGCATACAGATAGGCGAAACGCTCACGAAGGGCTTGGGCGTGGGCGGCGATCCGGACAAGGGCCGCAAGTCGGCCGAAGAATCCCAGGAGCAGATACGCCAGTCCGTGCGCGGTGTGGACCTTCTTTTCGTGACCGCGGGAATGGGCGGCGGAACCGGCACCGGCGCGGCGCCGGTCGTGGCGCGCATAGCGCGCGAGGAATGCGGCGACGACGTCCTTATTATCGGCGTGGTGACGCGCCCTTTTAATTTCGAAGGCCCCTACCGCTCCCAGCAGGCGGAGGGGGGAATCCGCGAAATCCGCAAGCATGTTGATTCCCTTTTGATAATTCCGAACGAGCGGCTTTTCTCGATAATAGACAAAAACACTTCCGACGTGGACGCCTATCTGATGGCGGACGACGTGCTCCGCCAGGCCATTCAGGGCATAACCGACATTATCACCCGGGAAGGCCAGGTTAACGTAGATTTCAACGATGTCAAAAGGATTATGAGCAAGTCCGGCCCAGCCCTGATCGGCATAGGCCAGAAATCGGGCGAAGGGAAGCATCTGGCCGCGGCGCGCGAGGCGGTCAAATCCCCGTTGCTTGAAAACGCGGAACTGGAAGGCGCGCGTGGGCTCATCGTGCATTTCGCCTCCCGCAAAGGCGACCTCACCCTTATGGAACAGCGTGAGGCTGTTGATTTCATCCGTGAAACCGCGAGCAAGGACGTGGTTCTGATTTTCGGTACCGCTTACGACGAGGCCATGCCGCCCAACACCGTGCGCATTACCGTGATAGCGACGGGTTTTTCGAGCGACGTCACCAAGCGTCAGATTATGGCCAGAAAGCGTTTCCCGTCCGCTTCGGACCGCGCCAAGCCCGCCGAATCCCAGAAAGCGGAAACCGGTGAAACCGTGCGCGACGAGTTTTTGGTGCCGGCGTTTTTAAGGCGCGGCAAAAAGAAAGGTTTGTAATTTTTTAAGGGGTGTTTTTATGGCTGTAGAACTAAGCGTTCTGCTCAAAACCATGGTGGACCATTCTGCCAGCGACCTGCATATCCGCAGTGACGGGCCTTCCTATATCCGTATTCACGGCGACATCAAGCCGCTTGAGGGCAGCAGGATGACCGCGGACGAGGTTGAAAAACTGGCCGAGGCCTGCATGAACGCGCGCGCCAGGCAGATTTTCAGCGAGAAGATGCAGGCCGATTTTTCCATAGACGGGCGCGATTTCGGGCGTTTCCGCTTCAACGTGTTCCGCCAGCGCGCTAAAATCTGCATTTCCGTAAGGCATATTCCGGCTAAAATCCCCACGATGGAGGATCTGGCGTTGCCCGGCGATGTCCTGCGGAAACTGGCGGAGCATGAGCGCGGCCTTATTCTGGTCACCGGGATCACGGGTTCGGGCAAATCGTCCACGCTCGCCGCGATGATAGACCACATCAACAACGTGATGGAAGACCACATCATCACGATCGAAGATCCCATCGAGTTCGTGCATAAAGACAAGAAATCCATTTTGAGCCAGCGCGAAATCGGTTCCGACGCGCCCAATTTCGTGGACGCGCTCACCTCCGCCATGCGCCAGGATCCGGACGTTATTTTAGTCGGCGAAATGCGCGACGTGGAAACCATGCACGCCGCGGTGACCGCGGCGGAAACTGGCCACCTGGTGTTTGCCACAGTGCACACGCTCAACGCTTCGCAGACCATTTCAAGAATCGTGGACATGTTCCCTCCGCACCATCAGGTGCAGATAAGAATGCAGCTGGCCGACACGCTGATCGGCATCGTTTCGCAGAGGCTTTTGCAGGCCAAAAGCGGCGGGCGCGTGCCGGCGGTGGAAGTCATGGTCAAGACTCCGCACATCCAGAAGCTTATCGAGGACAACAAGCTGGGCGAATTGAACGGCGCCATTCAGAAAGGCGGCTATTACGGAATGAAAACTTTTAACCAGGCTATGGTCGAATTGCACAAAAAAGGGCTCGTCGAACTGGACGATATCCTTGCCGCGGCTTCCAACCCGGACGACGTTTTGCTCGCCGTCCGCGGAATCGAGCCAGACGTAAATATAAATAAATAACTCCGGGGGCACTATGTTCGCAGAAGGTTACATCGGGATCGCAGGAACTATCGGGGTGGGCAAGTCAACTCTCACGAAACAGCTGGCTGAGGCTCTGAATTTCGAGCCTATAATGGAGGAGGTTAAGGGGAATCCCTACCTGGACCTCTTTTACGGCGACATGGCGAAATACGGAACCATGATGCAGGTCTGGCTTTTGAACCACCGTTTCCGCCAGCACAGGGAATTCGTTTCCCGGATAAGCCTGGGCAAAATACGCGGCGTGGTGCAGGACCGCACTATTTGGGAAGACACTATTTTCGCCAGAATGCTCAACCATCACCCGGATAAAATCATCAGCGATATGGATTACAACACCTATCTCGATTTGTTCGACAACATGGTCCTGCGCGAGCTGGTTTTTCCGCAGCTGATGATTTACCTTGAATGCCGCCCGGAAAGCGCTCTTGAACGCATCAAAATGCGCGGGCGCAACATGGAAACCGGCATCACTCTTGAATATCTGCGCGCGCTGGACGCGAATTACCAGCAGTTTATCAGCGAGATGGAAAACGCCGGAGTGCGCGTTCTGCGCATTAACTGGGAGGAATTCCTGCCGCTCACCGAAGTGGTGCGCCTGGTGCACGAGTATTCGCTCAAGCCCTCCAGCTTCACCAAATGGGTGCGCCCGCTGCGCAAAAGCCGTTCCGCATCGGAAGAGGCTTTGCGCCCCGTTTCCGAATCGGCGGAGGTTTAGCTTGAGGACAAACGGCCTTTTAATAGCTGTTGACGGGCCCGCCGGGGTGGGCAAATCCACCATCTGCAAAATCGTGGCGGAGAGCCTGGGCTACAGCTTCATTAACACCGGCGAGATGTACCGCGCGCTGGCGTGGAAGGTCCTGTCTGACGGGGTGAACCCTCTAGACGAAGCGGCGGTCGGTTCGATGCCCAAAAAACTTTCCTGGGATTTCAGGCGGACGGACGGCGCGGCCATAAAAACCTATCTCTGCGGCGAGCTTATGGACAACCGGATTTTCAGCGAGGAAGTGAGCCGCACGTCCAGCCAGATCGCTAAATACCACGAGGTCCGCGATTTCATGAAAGCCGAGCAGCGCCGTCTGGGCCGCGACGGCGGCATTCTTATGGAAGGCCGCGATATCGGCACGGCGGTTTTTCCGGACGCGGAACTGAAAATTTATCTGGACGCCGCACCCGAAGCACGCGCCACGCGCAGGTTCGAGCAGCTGAAAGGCAAGGGCATGCCCGCCGATTACGATGAGATATTGCGGGGCATAATTTCTCGGGATAAAAACGACGCCGGGCGCCTGATCGCGCCCCTGATGAAAGCGCAGGACTGCGTTTATATTGACACTACCGACAAAACCATCGCGCAGGTTACCGACGGTATTTTGACGCTGGCTAAAGAAAAATGTTCCCTGATTTGATAAGATTTATATGCGCGGCGGTTCTGAAGACGGTGTTTCGGCTCCGCGGCGAGGGACTTGAGAACATTCCCCGCACAGGCGCGCTGATAATAGCGTGCAACCATTTATCCGAAGCCGACCCGCCCGCGCTGGACGTGCTTGTGACGAAAATCAGGCCGGTCCGGTTCATGGCGAAAGTTGAACTTTTCAGGGTGCCATTCATCGGCGGCGTGATGAAAAGCATTAACGCTATCCCGGTTGACCGCAAGCGTGAAGGTGGCGATTTGAACGCTTTGCGCCGTTCCGTGGAAGCGCTCGTCTCGGGCGAATGCGTGGCGATTTTTCCGGAAGGAACGCGCGCGGCGAATGTCAGGCTGGAGCCCAAAAGCGGCATCGGCTTTATCGCCTGCAAAAGCGGCGCTCAGGTGGTACCGGCGCATATTACGGGTTCGGACAGGTTTCCTTACCCGGCAAGAATTTCAGTGAAGTTCGGCAAGCCTTTTTCGTGGAGCGATTTTATAAGCGAAAACGGACAGGCTGACAAGAAGGAAAGCTACAAACTATTTTCCCTGAAGGTGATGGACGAGATAGAAAAATTATAACGGAGGCAACGCGTCCGTTCCGGTTCGGAACCGGGCGCAAGAGAGAACTTATGACAACAACAGCAAATAACCAGGAAACGAACACGGCGGCTCCTGTGGAAGCGGTGACTGAGCAGGAAGAAATGACTATGGAGGACCTTTTTGCGGAGCAGGACGGTTTCCGCAAAAAACTGCAAAGCCACGAGCTGGTCAAGGTAAAAGTCATTCAGGTCGACAAGGAATACCTTTTGGTTGATATCGGCGAGAAGAAGGAAGGCCTGATCCCTTTAAGCGATTTTAGCGGGCAGAAGAATCTGCCGGTTGTCGGTTCCGAAATAATGGCGATTCTTGAAAAGCGCGGCGGCGAGGACCGGCATGCCGTTCTTTCTCACAAGCGCGCGGCGGAAGCCCAGGGCTGGGAGTTGTGCGCGGACGCTCTTAAAGAGAAGGCGCGCGTTAAAGGCACCATCCTGCAAACCGTGAAAGGCGGTTATATCGTAGAAGTTTTCAACATCCGCGGTTTCATGCCGCTCTCTCTTTCCGAACTGCATCCGGCGTATAAACACCACCTTCCGGAAAGCGCCAAAATCCGTTGCCAGCTGATTGAACTTTCCAAGGAAAAAAACCGTCTCATCGTGTCGCGCAAAAGCGTGCTCGAGGAAGACGAAGTTTCCCGGCGCGATAAAGTGCTGGTGGATATTAAAGAAGGCGATGTCCTGCGCGTGGTGGTGTCGAAAACCTCCAAAGATACCGTGTTCCTCCGTTTCCACGGCATTGAAGGTTTTGTGCGCTACGAAAACGTGGCCTGGGACAACATTGAGGCCGCTGTTGAAAAATACCGCAGAGGACAGCGCCTCCGCGCCAAATTGCTCAAACTGGACAAGGAAACCCCGCGCCTTGAATTCGGCCTTAAACAGCTGTATCCGAACCCGGCCGATATCCTGCGCAGGAAATTCGCGACCAAAAGCATAGTCAAAGGCAAAGTCACCGAAGTGGGCGATACGGGCATAAAAGTGTCCATCAGCCCTGACGTTGAAGGTTTCGTCGCCCTGGAAGATTACGCTTTGGACACCGAGCCCAAGGTCGGCGATACCGTCTCGGCGGTTGTTATCGGCGTGAACTATAAGACGTACAAGCTCATGCTGTCCATTAACCGCTTCGAATCCATGCAGAACCGCAAGATTGTGGCGCAGTACCTTAAAGAAGCGCCTCCGGTTACGCTGGGCGATCTGTTTAAAAACGCGAGAAACAATAAATAATCTGAAGCAGAATAAAAACCCCCCGCCACGAAACAACGGCGGGGGGTTTTGTTTTGTCCGGGCAATTATCAATGTTTCAGAATTTCCAATTTGACTTTGCCGTGCCGCATTTCCATAGCGGCATTTCCGCCGATTGGGAAGGTGATTTTAGGGTCCGTATGCCCAAACCCCACATTCGCTAATATCGGCAAATTATGTAACTCTTTTTTACTTTCAATGATTTTTTCCAGTAGTTCGATGTCCATTCGGCTGGCTTTTTGAAACCGGCCAATGACTATGCCTTTTACACCACTGAAACCGGGAAGATGGATGAGGGCTTGCAAGTCTCTGTCAAAGTTATGAGGCAGCGATTCTTCATCATCTTCAATAAACAGCAGGGAATCTTTCAAATCAGGGAAGTATTCCGTGCCTTGCAATAAATTTAACGTGCATAAGTTTCCGCCTATAATCGTGCCGCTTACCTTTCCCGGGCTGAGGCTGATAAAACCTTCCGTATCAATCAAATTGCGGTTTTTTTGGTCCATGAACCACAAATCGTCGCTCCATTTGTCATTTGGCGTCACTTCAAACGGAGCGTCAGTGAACAGGCACTTTTTGAAATACTCAAGCGTATAGTCAAAAAAGAGCTCTTGCCCGAAAGAAGAATAATGGGGTCCAGAATAAGAGATTAAACCTGTCTTGGCATAAATTGCGTTGTTCAGCGCGGTTATGTCAGAGTATCCGCAGAGAATTTTGGGATTGCTGGTAATAATGTCCCAGTTTAAATATCGCAGCAGTTGGTTACAGTTATATCCGCCTATCACCGTCACTATAGCTTTGACATTTGGATCGGCAAACGCTTCATGTAAATCTTCCACGCGAGATTCTATGCTTGATGAAAGAAATTCATCCTTTTCCCGCACATGTTTCCCGAAAGATAATTTTAAGCCGATTTCGGCAAATTGTTTATTGGCTATTTTCTGAACCTCATCCGATATTATGGCTAAAGTTCGGGAGGGAGCTACAACTCTTATCTCATCACCGGGCCGGAGTTTAATCGGGTAGATTTTTTTCATAGCTTACTTTATCAAATAAAGCCACGTTTGTGTTTGCTCGCAGCAGAAAGTTGTTTGGCATGTGCCAATATGGCGTTAAACGGGCCTAATTCGGATTTTAAGAGGGTTTTTGCCTGGGAGAGGGGGGAATTACTCTAGCGGGAAATTCATTACCGGAGTCTGTTCCCATCCGGGATAGTCGAAATGCCACCATTCGGTCGGGAAAATGTCGAAACCGGCTTGTTTCATTACTTTTTGAAGCTTTTCACGGTTTTTCCTCGCTGCCGCGGACACGTCTTTCGCGTCCGAGGAAGCTTTACCCGTGAAATCGTCAAAACCGGTGGGCATTTCAAGCCATTTGCCGGAAAGATCGCAGGCGCTGACATCAACCGCCAGCCCGCGTCCGTGCCTGGACCCTTTTTGCGGATTAGCCACATAGCGTTCGTCAGGCAGAATGGACCAGAAAATTTCCTGGACATAGGCGGGCCTGTAACAGTCCAGCACGCACAGCGCGAACCCTTCTTTTTCCGCCGCTTCCGAAGCTTTCAAAAGCGCCGCTCCGGCGTTTCTGCGGAGATAGCATTTACCTGACGGGTATATCTTTTCCCCCGTGAAATTATTGTCGGTGGCGTAACGCAGGTCGAAAAACACGTTGTTTTTCGCAAGAAGGCCCATGTCCGAAAATGTCGCGGATGATAATTCTAGTTTGACCGTGCTGTCATCGGTTGCGCCGTATTTCTCCGCGAAATTACCGGTATTCACCGCGAAAGACAGCAGTCCCCGCGAATTAATATAAGCCAGCGGCAGGCCTTTCAAGACATCGCCGAAAGTGTTTTTAAACGGAACAAGCAGACGGTTGCCGCCTATTTCCACAGCCAAATCCTGATTTTTGGCGATACCCAAACTATCCATTTGCTCTTGTGAAATATCGGTCCATACGTTCCCGTAAGACGGTTCGATAAACAAAACGGAGCCTTCAATGCCGGTGTCCGTTGTTTTGCTTGCCGGCCAATTGATTAGCAGCGGGGCGTTCAATTGCGGACCTATTTTGTCGAAATCGTCCGGGTTTTTTGCGATATGCGCCGCCGCGGGCGCGAAAATATCACGTCCATGAAAGGTTGAAGTGATGTTTTTGCGCGTAAATGCCGGGTTCCGGATGACCCGCGTCCGCTCAATCCCCAGTTCCCGCGCAGGCATGGTGAAAAGGCCGTTATCAGGCCCCACGAAGTAATGTCCGCTTTTGGTTTTTAAGGCTATCGCGGACCGTTTTGTGCCGACACCGGGATCAATTACAGCCAGGAAAACCGTTCCGGCGGGCCAGGCATGGGCGGACTGGGCAAGGAAAAAAGACGCCAGTTTTATGTCAAAGGCCGGAATCTGGTGAGTGCCGTCCGTGACCGTAATGAGGGGGGAAACTCCGGAAATCACGCCTTTGCATTGGGAAACGGCGTCATCAGTCAGTCCGAAATCGCTAAAAAACACTATCGGCGCGGGCTTCCCCCCCGCAAAAGCGGGAGCCGCAAGAACTGACCAAAGAAGTAAAAACGCAGTTTTTTTCATAAAATCCTTAAAAAACCTGTTAAAAAGGCGCTTTGACTGTAATGTTCTGTTTTTTTGAATTTTTCCAAAATTATGAATTTTCCATTCCGGCTACCGATACTTTCTCCTATTATATCATTACGCGGGCGCGAACCCCAGCGCTGATTTGTTTCCCTACAGTTTTCTTTAATGTATACATAGCACAGTTGATTGTTGCATAATTACGCGGCATTTAAATGTATACATAAATGTATACATATTATAGATCGTTCTGTAATTCCAAGATACCCAGCACTACCAAGTGTTGGCGGCTGCGGGAATGCTTGCAGGGGATATTTATCAAACCAGTGTCGCTATGTATACATTAAGTAGGAACACGCCGCAAACCACGTTTTTAGCTGATCACGGTCAAATTTTTCCGCTCCACCTCAAAGCCCCTTCTTTGGGCCTAAATCAGCGATTTCCCTCATTTTAGTTGCAGGCATACCCTAGGTATCCCCCCAAACAGCCTGGGGCAAACCCATAATCGAAGAATTGCATCCCGACTTCACTAATTTCTTACATTTTTCATTAAATTCAACATTTTGCCATTTTCAGGTATCCAAGATCCGGGGAGGGGGGAAACTGTTGGATCAGCTTTTCAATTTTAGTGGAATATGGAAATGAAAAATATTCTTCAAATAAATCTAATTCCAAATGTTAGATATTTTTATCAAAAGTTTCATGATAAAAATATAAGTCCTCATGTCATATTTCATATTTAAATATAGTGCTAGAAATACATATCGCATATTTCAGATAAGGAACAGTATTTTTTATCCGACTTGTTGGGAAAAACAGAGATAAATATAACTGCTGAAATAGGACAGGGCATATAATAGGAAAATTCCAACAATGCAACATAATATATCTTATCGTAAGTTAATTTTCGGGTTTAAAATGGTGATTTTAAACCCGATTTTACTCTCATCGGCAAAAAATGTTGCCAGGCCTGAAATTATTCCGTCAGAGTAAGAATTTTTGCGCCGGTGATTGAATCTGATAATTTGTGTCAGATTTTAAATAGGTGTTTTTGGTGGGTATGCTATCTTCCCGTATGACTTTGGGCTATTTTCGCATATATGGCAAATTTGGGGAATCTGCCAATTTTGCAAACAGGGTAGCTAGGGTATGGCCTTTTTCAAACTGGGGCATATCGCTTTGTCCCATTTTTGTGAAAACAGAGGTCCTAAAACCTTCAGGCTGCGGGGCACCCCCCCATCTAGGTATGGGGAATGTTAAATCCCCGCTGTTTGGCGGGGATACTTTCCTCAATATAAAAAGGATACCTTAGGTTTCCGATTCGGAGGCTATTTTGACAGTGAGTTTGCACGCCCGGACAAAGCCTGAATTCGTTAAACTGTATTCTCTCCCGCGCTTGGTTCCGGTACTGGTTATCCGCCCTCCGGCTATTTCCGGTTGGAGGATTCTGTCCAGGCGGCCTTTGAGAAAACCGGACTTTCTTAGGGAATTTGCCAGTTCCAGCGCGGTAAGGCCGTTTTTTTGGCTTAGCAATTTGGCTCCGGCCATTATGATCAGCGCCGATTCTTCCGGCGATATGCCCGGATATTTTGTTTTCAGAATTATACTGTTATCCTTTATGATGATAACCTTGCTCCATGTTTGGGGAGAGTAGGCATTATTGTCTGAAGCAACGGGGTGGCTTAGCTCTTGTGCGTCCTGGAATGCGGTTTTATTGTCTGTTTCAGAGCATTGGGAATTACTATTCGTTATTGAGGTAACGATATTGCCTGTTTCCCTGTTTTGCTCTTTCTTTGCAAATGCTTTTTGTGCTGGTGAAGGGGGTGACGGCGTCCTGCTTATGCCGTGTGTGCGGGGTGTCGAACCGTTGGTCTGGTCGAGAATCTGGAGGAAAGTTTCCCTTTCCTTATTGATAAAATCCTGAGTTCCCTCCGCTTCAAATTCCGCTCCTGAGGGCAGTTTGAACTTAAATCTGAAATTGCTTTCAGTCATAAAACCTCGCGGAACGGGGCAGTTCCCCGGCTTTCTCCCCGAAAGATACAAACAACTTATGAACACCTGTTGACATATAATACTTTTATGTCAGACATATGTCAAGGATATGGCATATAAAACATGGCATATGTCAAAGCTGTTGGCAACATGTGAATAATTCCCTGAGGAATCGGGCTTTGAGGTGCGTGGTTGGTGTCCTTTAATCGGATAGCTCAATATTGGCATTAAATTGCTTTTTCGGTTCAGGCTGGAGATATGCCGCCGCGGTGCTTCCAGGCAGGCTGTTTCCGGCCGGGATCTTGCTTCCCCCCCTTTTTTTCCGATCTGTCCGGACTTTTCGGATGGTTTTGTGTTTGCGAAATCTGATATCGGGTATTAGATTCTATGCGCTTGCTTTTCTGCAACTTGCTAGTTTTAGGTATGCGGCGGTGGCGTATGCGTTATAAAATAGGTTCCTCCGCAATGCCATGAACAGGCCAAAACAGGATCACAATTTTGCGGGTACTTTTATATGATTGTTACAATGGTAACGAATCGCATATTTTCAACTAGCCAATTCCGCGCGGTTGCCACGTGGATTTTGATTGGGCATGACTGGCTATTCATTCCCAAGTAAATACCGGGGTGCTTGTCTCAAATTCTCTAACCATCGGTTTACTGAATCGCGCATACAAAAACCCGGTGCGTAAGCATGGGGACCGGGCAGTTTGCTGGTTGTTCATTATCACAACAATCCGTTGAGTAGATCTGGCCCGCATAGCGCGGCAGAAAGCCTCCCCCCACCGCAGGGTATTGGATTTGGAAGCTGTTATGCTATCCCAGCGACGCCGGGAACGATACTGCAAAAGCCCCTTTTCGCGTAGCCGGGAAATATGGTGGCAATAGAAAAAGAAATCCCCCGGCTACGGTTCGGGGGATTTTTGAAGAAGGTTGATATAATCTTAGAATCTGGCCAGCGCTTCCAGAGCGAATTTCTTTGCGGAACTGGTTCCGGCGGGATAGGCGGATCCGGGTGAAAAGGCCGCGTAAACCGCGTTAATGCTGAACGCCTGGCCTATGGGGTAAGTAAGACGGAAATCAAGTTCCGTACCCAGCTTTTTTGACGCGCCTACCGCGCGGTCCGCTTCATAAGAATAGTAATCCACATCAAGGAATACATTCCGGTATGACGGCATGGTTATGCCCATATTCACCACCTGAATGCCGCTTAAGCCCGCGGGCATGCCGGTTTTGGTTGTAGGGTCCCCGCCGAACGCGTCATAGAGGCTGGCGGCGAACAATTCTCCGTATCCGGAGCGTTCAAGTCCGCTATAACGGTGCCCGTAATCCGGGAAAAAGGCTTCATCCATATCAGGCGATGCGTTTTTATCTCCGCTGCCGCGTCCGTAAGTGATGCGGACTTCTCCTGTGCCGAACTGCCCGAACGGCTGCACCCATTTGCCGGAAAGCAGCAGAGCTGATGCGTTATACTTAATCTGCTCAGAACTGTTCGTTTTGCTGGCTGAACCGGTTTGCATAACGCCTTCGCCTTTAAAAGTCAGAAAACCGTACTTAAGTGAATAGCTCAGGCCGGTGAATTGCAGGGTGCGTCCGCTTATCGCCACGTTGGCTGCGGCTTTTCCGGGGTTTTTGTCGAATTCCCAGTAATTATAAAATTCCCATATTCCTTCCGCCGGTATTTTGACCGACGCGCCCAACAGGTTAACGCTGTTGGCTTTGCTGTCCGAAGCTTTGGGCTGGAAAGTGAAAAATTCCAGATCGAATAGATTGAATAACCTTTCGGAAGCCAGAGTGAATCCGGTAAATCCCATGTTGTCATCGCACAGGGTCAGTCCTGTGGCGAGGATATAGGGCATTCTGCCGGCTTTGAAAGTCAGGTTGGTGTCAAAAAGTCGTGTTACCCGCATATAGGCGTTTTCCATATACGGGGTAAAATTTGAGTTAGGGAAACGTTCCGCTATCGCGTCATAGGGCGCGTTTTTAGCCACGGTTGAGCCCGCTATTCCGTAAGCCTGCAGTTTTATGTAAACATCCATTGTCATGTCGGAAGCTTTTTTGGGGTGCAGGTCTTTTACGGCTATTCCCAGGGACGCGTTTTGCAGATAGAAAAAATCGCCGCCCGGATTTTGCGTGGCGAAATTTATATTACTGATTGAAACGGCTTTGACGCCCACATCGGACGTGAGGTCCAGCTTCGCTGCGTGCGCAATCCCCCCGCCGAGCATTGCCGCCGCGGCAAGAATCAATGTATTTTTCTTTATATTCAATGAAAGCATTATATAACCGTTCTTCAAATTCTATCAAATTTTAACGGACGGATTTCGGTTTAAAAAAGAAACCCCCGTCCAAAAGGCGGGGGTTTCAAAGCAAACAAACTCAAGCTGTCAATTAGAAGCGGACGGAAACGTAGCTTCCGATTTTGTAGCTGGAGTTGATGGCGCCGTTGTTCGCATTCGCGAGCAGACCGCCCGGGTAGAACTTGGCCGCATAGAGGCCCAGGTCTACGTTCTTGGCGTAGGCGTAGTTGCCGGTAAGGTCAAGTTCCGCGCCGATGTGGCGGTTGCCGCCGAAACTGCCAGCTGCAAGGCTGTTGACCCAGAAGTTGTATCCGTCAACGATGAAGGAGAGTTTTTCCGTCACGTCAACGTCAACACCGAGGTTCCACACCTGCAGGTTGCTCAGGCTGTTGTCGGTCCAGGGCTGAACGCCGGGTACTGCGCTGGCGAAATTGCCGTTGGATTTGCCGAAGATGTAGCCGGGCTGGAAGTTGGGGTTAAGCGCGCGGAAGTTTTTGTCGCTCTGTCCGCCGCCGTTAGCGCCCTGATTGTCGCCGGAACCGTAGGCGAACATGAAGCGGGGGGTAAGGCCGATGTTCTGGACTTTCGCTTCATACGCGATGTCCAGTTTCGCCGCCCAGCCTTTGTAGTTGCGGGTGGGCTGTGTCGCCTTGTCCCAAGTGCCGAGGTTCATGGCAAGTTCTGCGCCCCAGTTGAAGCCCATGGCTTTGCCGTGGTGGTTCAGGTCAAGAACCCAAAGGTTCTGGCCGTCAATGACGGGGCTGTTGTTTCCTGTTCTCTGGTTGTAGATGAAAAGGCCCATGTCCATGTCGCTGTTGAAGCGGAGGACGTCTTTGACCGCCCAGAAGTTAGCGCCTGTGTCCTGAAGAGGAGCGGCGGCGGCAAGGGTTTTCGCGTAGGTCAGTTCGAATGCGTTGTCCATTCCTTTGATGGAATCTTCGCGGACGAAGCTGGCGAGATCAACGGAGCTGGTGGGCAGCCCGTCAACCATATGCTGGTTGCCGTAGTACACGATAATATCGCCTTCGTTGCCGTAGAAAGAGCGGCCGATCTTGGCTTTAAGGCCGAACAGATCGTCTAAAACGATATTCGCTTCCTGGAGATAAATGTTTTCCAGAATGGAATTGCCGGCCGCACCGCTGATTGCCTGGGCGTTTTCGCCCCACATTCTGTCATTTTTGACGAACGTAAGGTTTGCATGCAGATCGTCAAGCATATCAAACGCCGCGCCGTAGGTGATTCTGTTGTAGGTGTTGCGATAATCGTCGCCGAGGCTGCTGTTGAGGTCGGTAACGTTATGCGTCATAACACCGTATACTTCAAGTTCGCCCTTCGTCTGAAGGTTCTTGAATATTTCCGCTTTGGCTGGAATGGCGGATGCGACAAGCATTCCGACCATGGCTAATCCTAACAGTTTTTTCATGTACTTGGTTCCTCCTATAGGATAATCCCTTATTTCATTAAGAGATTTTAAGTACGCTTTTACTTCCCCCCGTAACGTGGGGGCCCGTTTAGTCAGTTTAAAGGAGTTAAGGTCACCCTTCGTGTTTTCGCACGCCCCTTTATTCACTAAAATCCTATCAAATTAGACTTATTTGAGTCAACGGGAGCGGTTATTTCCCCGCCGGCTTCGCTTTTTTTGCTTCCGCGGCTTTGGACGCCGCCAGCGAGGCTTTGTATGCCTCGAGCTGTGCCTGGAGCTGTGGGGTCATTTTCGGTATTTGAGGCGGAGCTTTCTGCGCTGCCGCCTGAGGAACGGGGGCCGGAGCCTGCGGCGCCGCCGCGGGCGGCACGATGCCGGCCATGGCGTTCAGCCTGTCCTTTGCCTGGCTTGCCCAGGGCGTGTCGGTAAAGTGGGTGGTCACTTTCTTATATGACAGTTCCGCTTCCGGTTTGTTGCCCGCAAGTTCGCTTACCTGACCTATGAACATATAGGATGCGGGAACAAGGAAATGCTCGGGATACGCTGCGATGAGCCGCTGGGACTCTTTAACCGAGTCCGGATATTTCTTCTGCGCGGCAAGGCAGGCCGCCTGGCCCTGAATCGCGAAAGGTTTCAGGTTCTTGTCGCCAGTTTTCTGCTCAAGGGCCTGGTAGGCGCTCAATGCTTCGTCATACTTGCCTTCGCCGTAGAGCAGATCGGCTTTATAAAGCTGTCCGTATTCCGCGGGGGTCGTGCCGGGGAATTTTTCCTGAAATTCAGTCAGCATTTTAAGGCCCTGGTCCTGATTTTTGCCCGCGACCTGCTCGGCTTTCGCCAGTTCTTCCCAGCCGTATTCGCGCTTTGTTTCCGCCTGATTCTTTATATAGGTAGCCAGCAGAATGAGCGCCACGAAGGCGACAACCGCCCCTATCGCTTTTTCCCTGTTGTTTTTTATCCAGAAAACGACCTGTTCGGTTTTATGTGTCAGGCCGTCTTTTTTCAATTCTTCTTTAATCCAGTGTTTTGACATTTGTTCTCTCGCTTAAATTTGGCGCCCCCGGGCGGAATTGAACCACCAACCTTCTCCTTAGGACGGAGCCGCTCTATCCATTTGAGCTACGGGGGCACTTGTGTTATTATATTACATTTATTAAATGCAATTCCTAGCTTTTGATCATGCTGAACAGGTTAACGCCGTCCAGTTTTGCGCGGCCTTTGAGAAATTCCAGTTCCATCAGGACGGCCACGCCGTACAGATCGCCCTGCATTTTGTTCACCATGCGGACCACCGCCGAAACCGTGCCGCCGGTGGCAAGCACATCGTCTATTATTATGACTTTTTCCCCTTTGCCGACAGAATCGCTGTGCATTTCAAGCGTGTCGGTTCCGTATTCAAGGGCGTAAGTCTCGGATATTTTTTCCGCCGGCAGTTTCCCTTTCTTGCGCACCAGCACCAGTCCCGCGTTAAGTTCGCAGGCCAGCGCGGAAGCCAGCAGGAACCCGCGTGATTCTATGCCGATGATCTTCTTGATACCCTTTCCGCGGTATTGGTCCGCGAAAAGTTTTATCATGCCCTTAAACAAAAAGGGGTCCGCCAGAACAGGCGTGATATCTTTGAATATTATGCCTTTCTGCGGAAAATCCGGCACGGAACGCATGGCTGAAAGGATATCGGCTGGGGTTACGGTTTTTGTTGTCATGGTTTTTATTGCTCTTCGGTGGTTTTTTTGCGGCGCGCCTGGCGCGCCAGTTTGCGGAGCGGATGATGCACTGTGGGTTCGCCCAAAATATTGGTGTGTTTTTTGAAATCGAGCTGGCCCGGATGCAGATTGGGCGCGTCATAGCGCGTTTCGTTCACTTCTATCAATCCCATGCGCTGGGCCACCCGGCGCAGGCGCAGCACGGCGCGTTCCTCAATCTGGCGCACGCGTTCCCGGGAGAGGCTGAGCGTTTTGCCGATTTCTTCCAGGGTCATGGGTTTTTTGCCGGTGAGGCCGTAGCGGTACTCCAGAATCGAGCGTTCCCGCTCGCCTATCTGGGTGAGCGCGTGGTTGAATTCGTCGTGGGTTTTTAAAACGGAAAGCGCTTCGTCCGGCGAGCCGTGCTGGGTGTCCACCAGCGTGTCTTCAATGGTAAGCGCGTCGTCGTCCCCGTTGATCGGCGCGCCCAGCGAGCCGATGCCTTTGGCCGCTTCGGACGCTTCCATCACGGCTTTCACCTGGCGGGCGGACCACTGCATTTCGTTCGCCATTTCGGAAAGTGTGGGATCGCGGCCGAGCTGCCCGTGCAGCACGTCCCACTGCTTGAGCCATTGGCGCAGGCTTTCCCAGGCGTGGGGCGGAATGCGGATGGTGCCGGTCTGCTCTTCCACCGCGCGGCGGATATATTGCTCTATCCAGTAAGTGGCGTAAGTGGAAAACCGATATCCCTTTTTGGGGTCGAACTTGTCAATCGCGTGGAGCAGGCCCAGGTTGCCTTCCTCTATCAAATCCATAAGCTCCGTGCCGGGCCGGAAATACTTTTTCGCGGTCGGGATAACGAGCCTCAGGTTAAGCTCCATTATGCGCTTTTTTGCGCGCCTGTCCCCGCGTTTTGCGCGTTTCCAAAGCTCGTGCATTTCCTCGCGGCTGATGTCGGAAACCACTTCGTAGATGCTCTTGAAATATTGGGAAACGGAATCTGTGCTGTCCGTCATATTTTTTACTCCTTACCAACTGCTTCTTATTTGAAAATCGTTTTCTTCTTTCAGGGGAAGTTCTCCGGTCTCAAATTCCCGCACGCAGGCTTGGGGATGCCCTTCCCGTATTTCCATCAGAAAAGCCGCCACGTTTCCGGCGGGGCCCTGCGCCTCTCCTTCCACTGCCGGACCCGAGTTCCGTACCCAGCCCGTGAGTTTCATACCCCGCGCCGTTTCCAGCACAAACCAGCGGAATCCTATGTTTTGGACCCGTCCCTGCGCCTTGAAACTTTTGCGGATGGCGTCACTCACTTTTTCCTTCCCTGTAGCCTTTTAATATTACAATATATTCAAACACGGGACAATCCCCGGATTGACGGGGCGGCTGCGCGCTGACCGCGGAACGGCGGCTTCCCCCTCCCTGAAATAAAAACGGCTTTCTCATAATCTGAGAAAGCCGTCTTAAAGGTGGTCGGGGCGGTGGGATTTGAACCCACGACATCACGGACCCGAACCGTGCGCGCTACCGGGCTGCGCTACGCCCCGAAACTCATTATATTGTAGTTTAAAAAAAGGAATAATTCAACAAATTTCACGGGGTGTGCCATAAACAACTGCCGACGTTTCTTTCTATCCCGCTGCCGATTTGTACAGCCAAAGTGTTGTTATGAAGATATTTTTCCAATACCAGCGGTAGAGGCTGTTCATCTTCGCAATATGGGCTTGCGCCTCCTGCGTCCGCCCGGCTTTGATAAGCTCTTTGGCCCAGGAACGGTGGACTATGGACATCCTTTTGTTGATTTTATTTGTGACTTCCGGGGACGGATTATTTCCGTAGAGCAAAACGAAATGTTCTATAAGAAGTTTTTCAAGGTTGCCCAAGTGCGTATCTATTTTTTTAGAAGCGCCTGTTTCTATCAGTTGATATTCGCTTAGCGTTTCGTGCAGAAAATAAAATTCCGTTTCTCGGCTTATCCGTATCCAGAAATCATAATCCTCTACGGAATTAAATTCCGCGGTTTCCCTGAAGCCGCCTATTTTTACGGCAGGTTCTTTTCTAAATACCGTTGATGATGGTGTTAAAATATTTTCTTTGAACAGCAGGTGTTCTGTAATATTTTTTGTTTTCGCGCCGCAACGGTAATGCTTGATAACTTTTCCGTTTTCCACGATATTGACATCGTGAGTTACAAGGCCAGCCGCCGGATTTTTATCGAATGCCGCCATAACCCGCTCAAGTTTTTTAGGAAGCCAGAAATCATCATGGTCCAAAAGAGCGATATAAGCTCCTTTGGCATGGGCAATGGCGGTGTTCCTGGCCCCTGCGATGCGTTTATTTGGCTGCCTGATTACCATGCCGGCCAGATTGTTAGCGCGCATGTAAGCTGCGCATGCGGAAGCGGTGTCATCCGGCGAGCCATCGTCCACGATTATGAGCTCGAAAGAACGGTAGGTTTGGTGTTTTACAGTGTCCAGCGTTTTGGTTATGAAGGCGGATGATCTGTAGGCCGGGATGATTACGGATACCGCCGGTTTGTCGGAGGAGGTGTTTTCATAAAATATTTCCAGATTTGTGCCGGGCATTATCGCGGTTCTGTTTTAAGCATGTCTTTGAGCGCGGTTTCCGCAGGCATCGGGTCAATTCCAAGTTCTTTTTCCATTCTGCGGGTGATGAAAGACGTATTTTTCGGCCTTGGCGCTATTTCCGGAAAAAAACTGCTGTCTACTGGGATAATAAGATTTTTGTCTAATCCGAAAACTTCGGCTACCTTCAATCCGAAATCATAACGGTTCATTATATCTTTGCCGGCAATATGCACAACGCCTTTGGGCTTTTTCTCCAGCATGGCCCAGATGGTTTTTCCACACTGAATGTTGTAGAGCGGATTTTCAAAAACATCGTTTACCAATTTCAGCGGTTTTCCGGTCCGAAGAGTTTCAACCATCCAGGAAACCGGGTTTTTGCGCGTTTCGGGCCGATTCCAGCCATACATCAAAATCGGGCGTGCTATGGAGCAGTTTTCCAGTTCCGTTGCCGCAAGTTTTTCGCAGGCGGTTTTAATGCGCCCATAGGCGTTGATTGGGCAAACGGGAGCGTCTTCGCCATAAGGCGCGTTACGCCCGTCAAATACTGCGTTTGTTGACACGTAAATAAGGTAAGAGGAAAATTCCTTGCACAGATGCACGATGTTTTTGGTGCCGGCTATCGTAGCTGTTTCGCTTTCGCTTTGATTCCGCTCCACAACATCAACGTTAGCGATTCCCGCGCAATGCACAACCGCATCGAAACGGTATTTTTCAAAAATGGAGCGCATGGCGGCTTTATCCAGCACGTCGGCCGTAATGTATTTCGACCGGCCGGCGGGCGTATATTCATGCAGATGGGTTATGATTGTGCTTGCATGTGTGGGAGCGGTTTCCTCTATTCCCTTGCCCATAAGGCCGGTGCCGCCGGTTATAAGAACGGTTTCCAATTTCATATTATTACCATTGTAGCAATTACTTCCAAACGTTTCAGCCTCAAGAAAAAGAAGTGTATAATAAATAATCAAAAGTAATACTGCAAAACGCTTTTGGAAGCGGTTTGCCGCGGACAAACTTATGATATTGCTTATAAATGGTGCGGAATAATATGGAAAATTTTTCATATGTACCTTATCTTCTGAATGTCGGTTCTGATTGTGAGCGGGATATCAAGGACAGCTTGAAATTTGATTTGGACCGCCGCGTTTATCATTACGGCGGACAGTTCGGCTATCCGTTTGAGTCGGCCAGCCGGGCTGTCCGGGTCAAAGCCGGGATCAAACAACTGCTTCGCGGCGTTGCCGCGAAAAATATTTCACTGTCCGGTTCTGACAAAATAATATGTTCGGCATATTTTTCCGTAGGTTCTGAGCTGGAAAAGCTGGGGTTTTCAGTATCCCAGGCGCCATGGCTTGCTTCCAAAAAAACGCTTGGAAAGGAATTGTTTTCCTTGATCTCCGGAATTCAAAACGTTCTTTCGTTCGGGCAGGCTAAAGACATTTTGGCGTCCGCTTTTTTTGAAAAAGTGAAACAATTTCGTGCGGCATATGAAAATTTCGTAATCGCTCAGGATTTCAAGGCTTGTGTGCTGGCTTATGACATGCCTTTTTTTGAACGCGAAACAGTAAAATTGTTTAAGAAACTTGGCAAACCCTCCGCTGTCTTTTTGCACGGTCTGCCCGGCAGATATAACGACAAAGATGACAACCGCGCCGATTATCTTTTCGTCTGGGGCGAACAGATAAAGCGGAATTATGTGAAGGCCGGCGTTAATGCTGATAAAATTTTCGTGACCGGCCGGCCCAGTGTTCCCCCCTCAAAAGCAATCGTAACCGGCAAAAAGGGGAGAGCTTTGGTGCTGACAAAAGCTATGGGCGGGGCGCAGCACAGTTCCGGCACTGTGTTGTCCGACAGGGGGAACTGTCTTTTATATCTGCAGATGGCGAAAAGCGCATTGTTAGAGATTGGAATAACGGCGGCTGATTTGCGGCTGCATCCCTCGGAGTCCGCCGCGTGGTATGAAAACCAGTTGGGAACGGATTTCTTCACTATAAACAAAAATAGTTTATCGGAAAGCCTTGAAAAAGCGTCCTTTGTTATCGGACCTGCATCAACGGTGTTTCTTGAGGCTATGTCCGCAGGCGTAAATTATTTTATATTCGAGCCCTCAACAAACGGTTTGGATTTACTGAATTATCCGCTGGTCAATCCTTTTGACGGATCGGATAAAAGAGTTCCGGTTTTTTCAACGGAATCAGAACTGGTCGGCGCCATTAGAAGCAATAGCTGTCCCGACAGTTCTTTTTTTTGCGACTATATCCAAAACCAGTTCGATATTTCCGTGGCCAAAATACTATTTAAATAAAGCGCTAAGAGTCGTATCCCGTCAGGTTTTATAAATTCCGCTCACAAAAACCCGGTTCGTGAGCAGGGGGATGGAGTGTGTATCCCCGCTGGCGGGGCAAACGACAGTTTGTGCAAAAAGAAACCCCCGGCGTAAGCCGGGGGAGATTCATCTTCATTTTCACTAGGAAATTTGTTAGGATTTAACATGGGACGGGCGGTGGCAATCCGTTTTACTTATTAATGGCTCCTGAAAATAATACCATTAGAAATACTCTTGATATAGGCTGCGGCACTCGCAAAAAAGCGAATGCCGTAGGCATTGATATAAATCCCCGCTCCGCAGCTGACGTTATCCATAATTTGGAAGTGGTGCCCTATCCCTTTGCGGACAATTCTTTTGATGAAATATACGCCGATAATGTTTTGGAGCATTTATCCGGGACTATAGCCATTATGGAAGAAATTCACCGCCTGGGCCGCCACGGCGCGCTGGTGGTTATTTCGGTGCCGTATTTCCGCTCCAAATGGGCTTACGCGGATCCCACGCACAAAGTCTTCTTTTCGGCGGAATCGTTCGCATATTTTATCCAGGGAACGAACCAGCATGACATTTACCGTTACAGTACGGCGGAATTCTCTTTGCAGGCGCTCCGGTTTAACGAAGGACTGAAGGCCAAAGGACTTATGGGCCTCATTCAGGCTCCGGCAAATTTTATCGCCAACCGATGGCCTTTGCGATATGAAAACTACTTAAGCCATTTGATTCCTCTGGACCAGCTGACTTTTTATCTTCGGGTGGTTAAATGAAATACCGCTGTGTACTCGTAGGCGGTTCCGGGTTTTTGGGCAGCCACATCAGCGCGGCGCTTTTGGCTGCCGGACATGGCGTCACCGTTTTCGATAGAGTTGCCCCTTCCGTAAAGTCACGTAGACCCCCTGTCTTTATCAAAGGAGATTACGCCAACAGCGCTGATCTGAAAAAAGCTCTGCGCGGCCAAGATATTGTTTTCCATCTTGCCTGGACAACCGTTCCCGCAACTCCGTTTGAAGAGATCGGTCAGGACGCCGCGGCGAATATCGCTAATTCCGTAAACTTGTTTCGGGTATCAGTGGAACAAGGGATTCAAAAAATTATTTTTGTTTCATCGGGTGGAACGGTATATGGCGACAGCGCGCTGCTGCCGGTTTCCGAAACGATGCCAACTGAGCCGCTTTCTTCTTATGGCATTGCCAAGCTTGCCGTGGAAAAATACCTTTATCTTTTCCACCGTCATTGCAAAGCGGATTATTTGGTGTTGCGCATAGCCAATCCTTATGGTCCTGGCCAGAATCCGGAAGGCCGGCAGGGGCTGGTGCCCAAACTGCTGGCGCATTCGCTGTCCGGCGCCCCGATTTGCGTTTTTGGCGGCGGCAAAGCTGTTCGGGATTATATTTATGTAGATGACATGGTCGACGCTATAACTGCCGTTGTTGAGCGAGGCGTGAAAAACACCGTGCTTAATATTGGTTCCGGTCACGGACTGTCTATAATGGAAGTTATAAAAGCCGTTTCCGCGCTGACAGGCAAAATTCCGGTTCTGGTGCAAAAACCTGCTCGTGATTCTGACGTGAAAGCGAATGTACTCGATATCCGAAGGATAAAGCGGCTTACTGGCTGGAAACCGGTAACTTCTTTTGACGCCGGTTTGTGTTTGACACTGGATTGGATTAATAGCATTCCTGCGGAAAACAACCACGGCAAGTCCAGTAGATAGCGCCTGCCTATGCAAAAACCTCAAATTATTTTTTACACCGATTGCTATATGTTCGGCGGGTGTGAAAAATCCACAGTTGAAACGGTCACACATCCTATCTTCCTGGAAAATTTCGATTTTGTTTTAATATACCGGTATTCCAAACGGTATCTGTCCGGATTGCGCAAATTTAAAGCAGGATTTCCTGAGGAGAGGCTTATACCCGTGAAACTGCCTGATATTTCCTCGGCGCTATACGGTACCGAGCCTGACAGCCGCAAAGCTGAAGGTTTTAAGGCGTTGGTGTTGCGGGTGATATATCGGCTTATGTGGCCGATTCTGTTTGTTTATGCCGTAATGGTGCTTCGTGCCGTTATCGCAAAACAGTCGGCTAAACTGTTTCATGTGAATAACGGCGGATATCCCGGAGCCGTAAATTGCTTGGCGGCGGCCCTGGC
>JBAYFS010000006.1:0-25836 GCA_041667045.1 Elusimicrobiaceae bacterium
AACCGTCGTGTCCGCCCTGTCTGCCTTGGGGCTGGACCGGAACAGGGTTCTTGATTCCCTGGCCGATTTCGTCTGGCCCGCCCGTTTCCAGGTTCTGCGCGCCGTCTATCACGATACTGACGCAATGCCCCGTTCCGTTATCTACGCGCAGAACCTGGAAACGGGCGGGCCAGACGAAATCGGCCAGGGAATCAAGAACCCTGTTCCGGTCCAGCCCCAAGGCAGACAGGGCGGACACGACGGTTTGCGCGTTTAGCACATAGGGCTCGCCCAAAGCGGAAACGGCGTGGATGCCGCCGGACCCGTCCCGGAAAAGAGTGGAATTGCGGTGCCAGTCGAAATCATGAAAGTCAAACGGGCTGTCGTCCGGCGCGTAAATTAACCGCGCGTCTTTTTCAGCCGCCGTCCGCTTGATCACCACCAAAGCCTCGGGCGGAACCTGGGCGCAGACGCAAATACCGCCGCTCTTTATTATGCCCGCTTTTTCATACGCTATTTTTTCTATGGAATCGCCCAGCAGGTCAACGTGGTCAAACCCCACGGAAGTGATAATTGAAACTTCCGGCCGCGCAATAATATTCGTGACATCAAGCCGTCCGCCTATGCCTGTTTCCAGTACGGCGAAAGAACAGTTGTTGCGCGCAAAATGCAAAAAAGCCGCACAGGTGAGAACTTCAAAATAGGTAAGCGTGACGGTTTCCGCGGCCAGCACCGCGCCCACCGCGTCCGCGAAAGCGCGCTCGCTTATATCGGTTCCGTTTATTTTGATGCGTTCGCAAATGCTTACAAGGTGCGGGGACGTGTAAAGGCCGGTTTTTTCGCCGGACAGCGAAAGCGCGTTCGCGCACATGACGGCGACGCTTCCTTTGCCGTTGGTTCCCGCTATGTGAACGAATTTTAATTTATGGTGGGGATTGCCCAAAGCGGACAGAGTCCGCCCGACATCCGCAAAGGAATTCCGCGTTTTTAAAAGCTGGCGCTTTAAGAGTTCGGAATAAGCGGGCAAAAATTCCATGACGCTTAACCATCCTGCGGGGTTTTCAGAAAAGAGCCGCCGGCCAGCTTGGATATGCCGACGCCGAGAAAGCCCACAAGCTCCATATCCTCTTCGGTGAACTTGCCGCTCTGCGGATTGAGCAGTTCGATTACGCCCAGCAGCCTGCCCGCCGACAAGGCAGGCACGCAAAGGATATTTTTCGTGTGGAAACCCGTAGAATCGTCAACTATCTTTTCAAAGCGGTCGTCTTGGTCCGCGTCGTTTACTATCACGGAGCGCTGATGCTCAGCCGTCCAGCCCACCACACCGCTGCCGTACGCGATGACAAGATTCCGTATTTCCTGGGAATGCTCGCCATATACGAATTTGAGCGTGAGCTGCCGGGTCTCGGCGTTTGCCGTGAAAAAACTGCCCGCCGGACATTTCAGCGCCGCGCACACGCCGAAAAGGAAAGAATTCCACACCATATCCGGATTTTCGGACATGGTTTCATTTACCCGCCTGCTTATGTCTGAAAGTACTTTAATCTTGTCCATGGCTCCCCCCTCAATATTTTACCCGGCGCACCTTCGCCCCCAGCGCGGAAAGTTTTTTATGAATTTTTTCATAGCCTCGTTCGATATGATAAACGCGGAGAACCTCGGACTTGCCGCAAGCGGCCAGTCCGGCGACGCACAGCGCCGCGCCACCGCGCAAATCGGAAGCCATCACGCTCGCGCCGGACAATTCGGGCGCGCCCTCTACCAGCGCGTTCTTCCCGTCTACCGCGATCATGGCTCCCATGCGCGCCAGTTCCGGCGCATGCATGAACCGGTTTTCAAAAATATCTTCCGCGATAATGCTTTTTCCTTCGGCAACCGTCATATAAGCCATCCAGGGCGCCTGCAAATCCGTGGGAAAGCCCGGATAAGGCAAAGTCTTGATATCCGCGGCTTTAGGAATCCGGTCGCGCATGTCCACCGTTATGCTGTTTTCCGTTTCCGTAACGTCCGCGCCGGTTTCCGAAAGTTTTTCCAGAACAGCGCGCAAATGTTCCGGGTTGCAGTCCTCAACGGTCACCTGTCCGCGCGTGGCGGCGCCGGCGATAAGATAGGTTCCGGCTTCAATGCGGTCGGCTATAACAGCATGTCTGGCGCCCCGCAGTTTTTCAACCCCACGGACGGTAAGCTTATTGCCGCTGCGCTCTATGCGCGCGCCCATTTTGCGCAGAAAGTCATAAAGATCGTCGTTCTCCGGCTCCAGCGCGATATTCTCGATAACCGTAACGCCAGGCGTCAAGACCGCGCACATCGCCATATTCTGCGTCGCGCCCACGCTCGGGAACCCCATTTTAAAACGGCAGCCGGAAAGTTTTTCGGCCTCCAGCACAACGTTTCCGGCATGGGTTGAAACGGCGGCGCCGAGGCAGGCGAACCCTTTTAGGTGAATATCTATCGGCCGCAGCCCTATGGCGCAGCCGCCGGGCAGCGGCACGCTGGCGCGCTTGAATCTCGCCAGCAGCGGACCCGCCACGAGCACGGAGGCTCGCATCTGCTTTACAAGTTCATACGGCGCGGCGGTGGAAAGTTTTTTCCCCGCCCGCACAACAGCCCGCCCGCGCGAATAGCTCACCCGCTTGCCCAGATATTCTAGCAGCTGGAAAGTGGTTTTGATATCCCGCAGATCAGGCACGCGGGTAAGCACGCAGTCCTCGTCGGTCAAAAGCGTGGCGAACAACAGCGGCAGGGCGGCGTTCTTCGCGCCCGACGCGGAAACAATTCCCTGCAAAGGCCGTCCGCCTTCTATCACGTATTTATACATTACCCGCTCCAGAAACAGCAGTTTCCTTTATTATAGTTAAAGTTCCGCGCTGATGTAACGGTCCAGCCGGTTGACATCGGATATTCCCTCGGTTTTGCGCCACACCTTGCGATCGAACATGGCCAATACCGGTTTGCGCTGCCCGCTGGCTGTTTCCAGCAGTAAAACGCCTTTCAGTTTCAGAAATTCCGGCGCGCGAGAGACTATTCCGCGGACCACGGACATGCCGTCCGGCCCTCCGTCCAGAGCCAGCGTCGGCTCGCGGCGCACTTCCGGAGCGAGCCCCGCCAGTTCGCCCGACGGAATATACGGAGAATTGCTGATTATCATGTCAAACCGGCCTGAAATGTCTGCGAAAATATCGCTTAAAACGAACTTCACGCTCACGCCCAGCATGGCGGCGTTCCGCCGGGCGGTTTCAAGAGCAGCGGGCGACACGTCGGACGCAGTCACCGCCGCGTTTTTCACCCGCGCGGCTACGGAACACGCTATGCAGCCGGATCCCGTGCATAAATCCAGCACGGACGGATTTTCCCGGTCTTTTAATAGTTCGCATGCGCGCAAAACCATATCCTCCGTTTCGGGGCGGGGAATCAAAACATCCGGCGTGACGATAAATTCATGCTCGAGAAACGCCGCGCGGCCAAGGATATATGCCAACGGCTCGCCAGCGGCTTTGCGTTCAAGCAAAACTGTGAATTCCTTCTGCTGCTGCGCGTTTACGGGCAAATCGGGAAAGGCCCGGAAGGTGAGCCTGTTTTTTCCCATAACGCGGGCAAGCAGCAGTTCGCTGTTTTCAAAAGGCTCGCCCACGCCCTTGCCGGACAGATATTCCGAAGCCTTTTTAAGCAGCTGGCCAGCGGAAAGATATAAATTGGAAATATGCAGCATCCGGTTCAGCTCCCCGTCAGACGCCGGCCTCGGCAAGTCGTTTTTCAATGCGGTCTTTGCGGCAGGCGTCGAGAATGTCCTCAATTTCTCCTTCCATAATCTGGTCAATATTGAACCAGGACATTTCAAGCCGGTGGTCCGTAACGCGGGACTGGGGAAAGTTGTAAGTCCGTATTTTTTCGGACCGGTCGCCCGTGCCGACCTGCACGCGCCGCGCGTCGGTTAGGCTCGCGCTGGCCGCCTCTTCGGACATAGCGGTCAGTTTCGCTAGCAGCATCTTCATCGCGCGCTCGCGGTTTTGCAGCTGGCTGCGCTCCTGGCGGCACTGCACCACGATCCCCGTAGGCAAATGGGTTATGCGGACTGCGGTTTCAACCTTGTTGACGTTCTGCCCGCCTGCGCCGCCCGCGCGGCAGGTATCCATCCTGATATCGGCGGGTTTTATGACAACGTCTCCTGTTTCCTCTACTTCCGGCAAAACGGCGACAGTCACGGTGGAAGTGTGCACCCGGCCCGACGCTTCGGTGGCGGGCACGCGCTGAACGCGGTGTACGCCGCCTTCATCCCTCAGCCAAGAATAAACATCCGCTCCTTTTATATAAAGGGAAGCGTATTTGCAACCCTTAAGACCGGTGTCGGTATATTCCAGAATTTCAGGCTGCCAGCCTTTGGACTGGGCGAATTTGGTATAAACGCGCACCAGTTCGGCGGCAAAAAGGGCTGATTCGTCGCCACCCGCTCCGGGCCGGATTTCGATATACACGTTTTTTTCGTCTTTGGGGTCCGGCGGCACAAGCAAAAGCCTCAGCTCCTGCTCCAGCGGAGGGAATTCCGCTTCAAGCCGGGCCAGGTCTTCACGGGCCAGTTCCGCCATTTCGGGGTCATTTAGCATGGCGCGCGCGTCCGCAATGCCCTGCTTTACGGATTCATACTGCCGCGCCTTGTTAACCACCGGCCTGAGTTTGGAATGCCGTTTGGAAAGACGGTTTATCTCATCCGGCGTGATGCCGTTTTTGGACAGTTCCGCTTCGAGATTCTCATATTCCGAAAAAAATTTGCTTAAATCCATAACCCCTCGCAGCAGGCATAACACAATACCTTATAAAACAGAAGCAGACCCCTTTGAAAGACAAGGGGTCTGTTTCAGGAAAAATACGGTCTAATTGCCGGGTTTGCGGCCGCGTTTTTTGGAATTGGCTTCCGCGACTTTCTTTGCGGCTACCGCATCCTTGCGGGCGGTGGTGGACAGAACGGTTGACGCCTGTATCGCCTTCGCGCCTGATTTCTGGGGCTTGCGGTTGAGCGTTTCGCCCTGAGTGGACGCGAAGCGTTTGTTGAATTTATCAACGCGGCCCGCGATATCAAGCATTTTCTGCCGGCCAGTGAAAAACGGGTGGCATTCGGAACAAATGTCCAGTTTTATTTCATTTCTCGTCGAGCGGGTGGTGAACTCCGCGCCGCAGGCGCAAATCACTTTCGCCATAACATATTTCGGATGAAGATCCTTTTTCATTTCTCTACCTCGTTGCGTGCTAAATCTATAAGATATTATACCATAACCCGGACCCAGATAAACACCCGTGGGACCAAATAGCTTAAGGGGCTAGGCCTTTAGTCCCATGCGCATGGCGCAAATAAGATGTAGAATAACTGTAAGTAACAGTTACGGATTAACGGAGATCTAAATGAAAAAACTGCTGACTCTCACGCTCATGGCGGCCTGCATCAGTCCGCTGTTCGCCGCCGAATCTGCCCCCGCGAACACCCTGCCGCCGGATCTTTTGAAAGCGTTTGCCCAGGATATGGCGAAAATCAAAAAAACAAAAGCCACCCCGAACTTCGCTAAAATGACAGCCTATGAAGCTCTTGTTGCCATGTTTAAACTGTCTTCGCCCATAGCAAAACCGTCCGAACTTCTGCGCAAACCGGACCAGGTTTATGTGAATCTGCAGTATCGCACCAATGAAACGGTGCTTGCGACCTTCGTCGTGCAGGACGATGCTAACAGCAACGGCATTTTAGGGCCTACCGTCGTGGCGTCGCTCGCGCGCCCATCAATGATGTTATATTTCACACAGCAACCAGTTTCAAAAGACAAAGACGGAAAATGGTTCTTCGTAAACCAGGAAGGATCACGCCTTTATGTCGGCAAATACAATAATTACATCATCGCGGTGAACATCGGCTCCCAGTCATATGACTTCGCGTTCAGCTATCAGATGCGCAGCTGGTACGACATTCAACTGTAAATAAGCCGAAACACCTAGCACTGTTTTGAACTTCCCCCGTCATACGCCGGGGGAAGTCTCATTTATAGAACCAGGAAACAATTAAGAAAAAGCCGGAGCGTTTAACGCTCCGGCTTTTCTTGTTTCATGCAGCCAATCCTGTTATCCCACGCCGCCCATTTCCATGGATTTCAGGAAATCCTTATTGGATTTCGTGACTTTCACCTTTTGAATCAACAGTTCCATGGCGTCAACGGGATTAAGCGGGGCGAGTACCTTACGCAGTATCCATACCTTGTTAAGTTCGTCCTGCGACAGCAGAAGCTCCTCTTTCCGGGTCGAAGTGCGGTTAAGGTCAATCGCCGGGAAAATCCTGCGGTCGGAAAGCTTGCGGTCAAGGTAAACTTCCGAATTGCCGGTTCCCTTAAACTCCTCGAAAATAACCTCGTCCATCCGGCTTCCGGTTTCCACAAGCGCGGTTGCGATAATGGTCAGAGATCCGCCTTCCTCGACATTGCGCGCCGCGCCGAAAAACCGTTTCGGACGCTGCAGGGAAGTGGCTTCCAGTCCGCCCGAAAGCACACGCCCGCTGGACGGCGCGATCGTGTTGTAGGCGCGGGCCAGTCTGGTTATGGAATCGAGCAGGATAATCACGTCTTTTTTCTGCTCGACAAGCCGCCGCGCTTTTTCCAGCACCATCTCGGCGACCTGAACATGCCGGTCCGCCGGCTCGTCAAAGGTAGAGGCTATAACTTCGCCGTCAACCGAACGGCTCATATCGGTAACTTCCTCGGGTCGTTCATCGATAAGAAGCACCATGAGGACCACGTCCTTGTTATTCTTCTTAAGCGAGTGGGCGAGATTCTGTAACACCATCGTTTTTCCGGTTTTGGGAGCCGCCACAATCAGCGCGCGCTGGCCTTTACCGATAGGACAGATCAAATCTATCACGCGGGTGGTAAGCTCGTTTTTCTCCATTTCCAGAACAAAACGTTCATTGGGGTGGAGCGGAGTCAGATTATCAAACAGAGGGCGGTATTTGTTTTCCAGAGCGTCAACGCCGTTAACCGTCTGAACCTGGAGCATGGCGTGGTAACGCTCGCCTTCCTTGGGCGCCCGGATGGCGCCTTCCAAAGTGTCGCCCTTGCGCAGCCAGAAACGCTTGATCTGCGAAGGGGACACATAAATATCGTCCGGACCGGAAAGGTAGTTATTGTCGGGCGAACGCAAAAAGCCGAACCCGTCGGGCAGTATTTCCAGGACGCCGCTTCCGTAAACAACGCCGTCCTCTTTCGCCTCGACCTCAATTATTTTGCTTATAAGCTCCTGCTTGCGCAGGCCTGAAATACTTTCAATCTTGAGTTCGCGGGCTTTTTTAACAAGATCGGAAACTGTCATTTTGGATAATTCGGAAACATCCGTCCGTTTCTTCGGCAGAACAACGGTTTCCGTCTGGGCGGACGGATTCTGCCCCTGCTGTCCGTTGCCGGAGTCCTGCGGACCCATTTCGCCGGGCTGGCCGGGCATCGGCGCCGGAACCTGCGGATTATACCGGTGCGGACTATGATGCCGGGGCTGGTGATAAGGCCGCCTGTGTTCTCCGTGGGGATTGTTATTTCTGCCGCCGTAAGGGCGGTTATTGTTTCTGTTTGCGTTACCGTTACCGTTTCCGTTTTGTTGCATACCTTGTTAGCTCCTGGTTATTTTTCCCTCAAATGGATTAATGTAAAAACTTCCTCGACGCGGGCGCGCAAAGCGTCCGGCGTGCCCGAATTGTCTATCACGAAATCAGCCAGCGTATCTTTTTCCTGGCCGTCCAGCTGGGCGTCGGATCGTCTGAAAAACTCCTCCCGCGTCCAGCCGCGTTTAACCGCGCGCTCAAGCCGCACGTCCTCATGGGCGGAAACAGAGATCACGCAGTCAAACCAACTTTTCTTCATGCCGCTTTCAAACAGAAGCGGCGCGTCAAAAACCACAACTCCTTCGCGCGCGCCGCGCGCTATGCTGAGCGCGTTCGCAAGCACGGCTGGATGCACCGCACTTTCAAGTCCGTTCCGCATTTTTTCGTCAGCGAAAACTTTCTGCGCCAGCAGTTTCAAATCCGTTGCCCCGTCAGGGCCGAAAAAAACGCCGCCGTAAGTATCCGCCAGAAACTTCCAGCCCGCGCGGCCCGGCAGCAATTCTTCCTTCGCCAGAGTGTCGGCGCAAATGACGCGCGCGCCCAGCTCGGCGAACATTTTCGAAACCGTGCTTTTCCCGGAAGCGACCGTACCGGTCAGCCCCGCCATAATTTTATCTTCCGGTTTCACCCAGTTGAAATTTTCAAGCGTCACAGTCCGTGCATCCTTCTG
Source organism: Elusimicrobiaceae bacterium (assembly GCA_041667045.1). Lineage (GTDB taxonomy): Bacteria > Elusimicrobiota > Elusimicrobia > Elusimicrobiales > Elusimicrobiaceae > JAQVSV01. The sequence goes on from JBAYFS010000006.1 coordinate 8,268, forward strand.
GAAACGTCTTCCAGTATATGCCGCTCCCGCAAATTAAGCGAATCCATACCGTTATGGCGGATTTTATCCAAAATGGCGTCGACCTCTTCTTTTGAAACGAAATCCGGTTCCTGCCTGACAGGCGTGACGGTTTTAAAGGACCCCAGCAGTTCGGGATTTAATTTAAGATACAAAAATCCCGTCAGCAGTCCGCCCAGATGCGCCAGATTTGCTATGCCGGTGTAGGACGAGAAGAAACTGGAGGCCAGTTCAATCACGCCCAGCACAACCGCCAGATACTTCGCTTTAACCGGAATAAGAAAGTAAAGAAAAACCGTGGCATTCGGATACATCATCCCGAAGGCGAGCAAAAGCCCGTAAATCGCACCGGACGCTCCGATAACCGGCACCATGGAATTGGGCGCGAACAGAACATTGAACAATGCGGCGCCCATCCCCGTAACCAGAAAATAAATCAAAAACTTTTTGGACCCGATCGCCCCTTCAATCAGCCCGCCCAGCATCCACATCATGAACATATTGAAAAATATATGGAAGAACCCGCCGTGCAGGAACATATACGTTACCGGCTGCCACAGCCAGAACTTATGCGTTAAAAGATATGGCACAAGACCGAGATAGACATAAATCCTGGGCCCCAGGAACATGTCCAGAACATACATCGCGCAGGACACCGCGATAACCGTTTTGGTCACTCTCGGCAAATCGGAAAAGCGGGCGAAGATAAGCTTCATCGGGGCATCGCCTCCATATCCTGCCAGTTGCGGCCCCGCTTTATGGTGACGGTAAGCGGAACCTTCAAAACCACCGCGTGTTCCATAACCTGGCGCGCCGCGGCGGAAAATTCCGCGGCGTTGGCCTGCGGAACTTCGAACAGCAATTCATCGTGAATCTGCAAAAGCATCCGCGCGCCGTATGTGCCCAGGCAGGGATATATTTTGAGCATGGCCTCTTTGATAATGTCGGCCGAACCACCCTGCACGATAGTATTGATGGCGGCCCGCTTCGCGGCCGCAGCCGCGTTGCCGGGACCTTTTATTTCCGGAAAAAACCTGACCCGCCCGGACATGGTGTGAACGCGCTCCGTTTCCTCGGCTTGCTTAACGGACCGGTCAATCCACTCGCGCACACCGGTGTAAGTCTGGAAATAACGCTCGATGTAGGCTTTCGCTTCGCTCAGCGGAATATCAAGCCCGCGGGACAGCCCCATACCCGTCTGCCCGTAAACTATGCCAAAATTTATCGCCTTGGCCTTGCGGCGCATTTCCGGCGTGACCATGCCGGGCATTACGCCGAACACGTCTGCCGCGGTCTGGGTGTGGATATCGCCGCCGCCTTCAAAGGCCGTTATGAGCGCGCGGTCGCCGCTTTCATGGGCCAGCACGCGCAAATCTATCTGGGAATAGTCGGACGCCAGCAGGACAAACCCCTCTTCCGCCTCAAAAGCGCGGCGGATTTCCTTGCCGTAAGCGGAGCGGACGGGAATATTCTGCAAATTGGGCCGCGCGCTGGAAAGCCGGCCCGTAGCGGTGCCGGTCTGGTCGAAAAAGGTATGCACGCGGCAGGCGGCGTCGGCTGAGGAAACAAGATTGTCGGCGTAAACCGTTTTAAGCTTCACCGCTTCGCGGTATTTCAGTATCTCCGCCGCCACGGGATATTCGCCGGCCAGCTGGGTCAGCACTTCCTCATCCGTGGAAAAACCTGTTTTGTTTTTCCGGACAGGATCAATGCCGCGCTCTTTAAACAGAAACTCCGCCAATTGTTTCGGCGAATTGATATTCAAATCATGTCCCGCCGCCAGAGCCACGGCGCTCTCCGCGGCGCGCGCGACGGCATCCAGTTCGGAAGAAACCTTCTGCAAAAGAACCTTATTGATTTTTATGCCCGCGCTTTCCATACCGCAAAGAACGGAAGCCACGGGCGTTTCCATTTCCGAAAACAATTTCCACAGGCTGTTTTTCTCAAGCTCGCCCGTAAGTTTTTCACGCAAATTGAAAATTTCCTCGCACACCACCGCGAGTTTCTGCCCGCCCTCGGCCTGGGGCGGCAGCTTGCCCAGATAACTTACGCTAAGCGTTTCAAAATCAAAATGCGGCATGGACGGATTAAGGCAATAAGCCGCAAGCATCGTGTCAAAACTGTTAACCGTCCGCCCCGGCTCCGGCACAAAACCCAGAGCGTGCATTACGGCTTTGATATCCCATGAAATTTTCAGAACTTTGTCGTCCGCCAGCAGCCGGGCCAGAGAACCGCTTTGTTCCGCCGTCAGTTCGGCGCGTTTAAGCAGGCAGAATTTGCCGCCCGCAACGCCCAAAAGAAGATTTTCACCTTCGCACAGCAGAACTATTTCGACCGCGACTGACGCGGCCGAAAACACTTCATCCGCCGGAGTTCCCGCCGCCGTTTCAACTCTAGGAACGGCGGTTTTGGCCATTTCGGCCAGATCGCGGAATTCATATTTCTGAAACATCGCAAAAAGCGTTTGTGAAGACGGGGGCCGGACGACATAATCGTCCAGCTTAAATTCAAGCGGAATCGCGGCGTCCAGCGTTACCAGTTTTTTGGACAGGAGCGCGTTCTCACGGTTCGCTATTATGCTCTGCGCCAGTTTCGGCTTCATGCGCGTGTCACCGGCGTCCGCCGCCGCGATGATATTTTCAAGCGCGCCAAATTCGTTTATAAGAGCAAGCGCCGTTTTTGGACCCGCGCCCCGGATGCCGGGAACATTATCCGAACTGTCGCCCACGATGGAAAGGTAATCCGCCATCCGCTCCGGAGGCACGCCGAATTTTTCCTTCACATATGCCGCGCCGCGCAAAGGCTCCTTTCCGCCCGGCCAGACGGAAATATTGTCCGAAACCAGCTGGCATATATCCTTGTCCGTGGTGACCAGAACTGTGGACAACCCTTCTGCCGCCGCGTTTCTGCCGAGCCAGGCCATGAAATCATCCGCTTCCAGCCCTTCCCCTGCCACGACTTTAAATCCCAGCCCCTCGGTGATTTCGCGCGCCAGAGCAAGCTGGGACACCAAAGCATCGTCCGTTTTCGCGCGGTTGGCTTTATATTCGGGGTAAAGATGATGCCGGAAGGTTTTGGCGGGAGAATCGAAACAGACGGCTATGTAATCCGGCTTTATCTCCCTCATAAGCTTTATAAGAAGGCGCGCGAAACCGAACACCGCGCCCACCTCAACCCCCTTGGAAGTGGTAAAGCCGGGCAAGGCGTGATAGGCTCTGTGCAGAAAGCCATGCGCGTCTATCGCATAGAATTTTTTACCGGAGAACATTTAGGAAAGAATTATTCCTCTTTAAGATGAGCTATTTCGCTGTTAATTTCGGAATCAACCTGAGGTCCGTAGCCAATCCACGTTTTGCGGACTTTGCCTTTTTTATCTATCAGAACGAAAGTCGGAAATCCCCGGACTTTGTAAGCGCGCGCGGCCTCATACTTCAAATCCGCGGCCAGCGGGAACGTAAAACTGAACTTATCGGCGTAAGCCTTCAGATTGTCGTCCAGGGCGGCGCCGGAAACCACGCCGAGAACCGAACAGAGAACACCGTCATGCTGGCTGAATATTCTGTTCACCGCCGGGAACGAAGCTTCGCAGGCGGAACAGCCCGGCATCCAGAAAAACAGAAGAAGAACTTTATTTTTGTAATCCGCGATCGTGACGGCTTTCCCGCTTTCGGAAGCCACCCGGAAAGCGGGCGCGGCATTATTGCGCAGGCCGAACCAAAGCAAGGCCGCTATCGCCGCAACACCTAAAAAACGCCAGAAATTCATCCGCGGTTAAGACAAAAGCCCGTCAAGAATCTTTTGCAGTTCGCCCTTGGGCTGGACGCCCACGGTGCCGCTCACTTCACGCCCGGCTTTGAAAAATTTCACGGTGGGAATAGCCGAGATCTTATAAGCGACAGCGGTTTCCGGACACTCGTCCGTATTAAGTTTGCAGACCTTGACTTTACCGGCGTATTCCGCGGCAAGCTCTTCGACTATCGGGCCAAGCATTCTGCAGGGACCGCACCAAGGCGCCCAGAAATCAACCAGTACTGGAACGGAGCTTTCAAGAACCTCGTGCTTAAATGTTTCATCCGTGAGATTTATCTCGCTCATGGCGTCTCCTTTTGCATTTAGTTACCGCCCGCTGAAAACGAGCAGGCGGAAAACTTTGGTTTTGGGGAAGATTTTATTTTTATTTGGGGAATAACTGCGAACCGTAAAAACACGTTTAATTTGCGCGAGCGCAAATAACACCTACTACAAAAGTAGCACACTGGCGAAAATTTGTCAACAGAAATTGCACATTCGCCGTGTATTTATTATACTAGACGGGACGGCTTGTCCGTCAAACTCATCGGAGCGAGGCTACTATGCCGGAAAACAAAACAATATGCATACTCGCCGGGCGGAAAAAGATGTACTTCCGCGCGGAACTTCTGGCTACCCAGATAACTGACAGGCAGGGCCGCACACTGAAAACGGAAGGCGCACTTCCGGACGGAGAAGTTACGGAGTACAACGCCGTTTCTGTGACGGAAAAAAATTTTTCCAGGACCAGAGCTGTGGGCAGACAGCTTACGGTCAGCTGCGAAACGGGGCTGCCCGTTACGGAAGAAGCGTTCCAGGACGGATTCCTTACCGGAATCCGCGTGGAATACTTCCCCAACGGAAAACCCAAGCTGAAGGAACATTATAAATTAGGGAAACTGAACGGCACGGTAACGGAGTATTACGAATCTGGCAATCCGCGCCTGGAATACATGTATAACGCGAGAGAGCTGGTGTCTTTCACAGAAATTCCGGACACGGCACCGGTAAAAACGGAATCTGCTCACCCTTATAAAGCGGAACCCGCGCAGCCCGCGCAAAAAACGGTTATGCCGGATTTGCCGGCTGCCGCGCCGGTCCCGGAAACAACCGAGCCGGCCGGGCCTTTGCCGGAACAGCCCGCGCGCGCCGCAACCCCTGCGACGGACAACTTTACGACGCGCAAAGTGGAAGGCAATGTCCGCACTTATTACCGCGGTGCGGATGAAATAGCCAAAGAAATAATAGCCCCGTCCGGAGAAGTGGCCGACAAGGCCGGCGTCATTCCCAACGGTGTCGTCAAAGAGTTCTACCCCAACGGCAAAATAAAAGTGGAAGAACTGTACCAGAACGGCGCGTTAAACGGCAAACGCATTAAATACGACGAACTGGGCCGCATCTGGGCCGAAGAAACGTACCAGAACGGAATGCTCGACGGACTGGTGAAGATACATAATTATTTCAAAGACAAGGTTTTCGAGGAAGAGGCCTTCTTCAAAAACAACAAACTCAACGGTGTGCGCAAGTCCTATTATCCCAACGGAAATCCGAGCGTGGAAGAAACATACAAAGAGGGACTGTTGCATGGCGTGCGCAAATCGTATTACGAAAACGGCAGCATAAACACCGAGGAGAATTACGAACATGACCGGCTCTGCGGAACGCGGCGGCGTTATTATGACACCGGCCAGCTCTGGAACGAAGAAAGCTATATGGACGGACATCTGCACGGCCTGCGGACGGATTTCTACATAACCGGGCAAACCCGCCTCACGGAAAACTACAAAACCGGACGGCTTGAAGGCGAACGGAAATTCTTTTATGAAAACGGACGGCCCATGTATGAGGAAACCTATACATACGGCAAACTGGTGAACCGAAAAGAATTCAAAAAGAAAACAATTATGTAAAACGAAAGAAAGGCGGGATAAACATCCCGCCTTTCTTTAAATATTCAAACAACTACGGCTCGACACAGTAAACGCAAGACATGGGGGATTGGTGAAAATTTGCAAGATGTTTACCAGCAGAAAAGGCCAGAATACGGTGGAATACCTGCTAATGCTTACGGTGGTCACGGGCGTGGTTTTGGTGGCCGGTTATGCGCTGAAAGGATATATCCCGAAACTTTTCCACACCATAGAAGGCCTGATAAACGGCGCCGCCAATACGCTCGGGCAAGTCAACAACAGCGCCGTCCAGTAAACATCCTTCCCAAATACTCCGGCACAATCCGGGATATAATACTTGACGCCAAGCATAAAACCATCGAGCCAGTCACTTCGGGATGGCTCAGTAAGTGGCGGCAAACATTTTCGACCATTTATTTTCAATACGGTAAGCCGGATTTGCCTTATGTACCAAATTCGCCAGCACTTCCTTATCATCAGGGAGATGGTATGTGCATAACGACAGCTTGGGGCAGAATTCCCGCAATGTGTTCTGCGCCCCGGACAGGAGCAGACGTTCCGCGCCCTCAATATCGGCTTTGACAAAATTCACGGCCCGCAAGTTTTCCGTTTTCACGAAACTATCGAGGGTAATCGTCTGGATAGTGATTTTCTTGCCCGAACGGGCGGACACCAGCGAGGCGTCGGAAATGCTGCCGTCCGTTAAATATATATCGCAATATCCGTCGGTATCCGACAAGGCAAGCGGTACCACTTTAATGCCGGGATTCATGAGAGCCGTCTTTTCCAGATAGTTTCTGCGCACGCTTTCAATCGGCTCAAACGCGTACACCGTAGCTCCCTTTTTAGCCGCAAAAGCAGCAAACATCCCGATATTGGCGCCGGCATCTATAACAACATCCCCCTTGGATATTTTCACCTCGCCCCACTCATAAGGACCGTCACCTTCATCATAATAACCGCCGAATAAATCGTGATAAAGTATGTCCCGGAAATCCGCGAACAGATAAGCCGTGTCCGCGGCGTTCATGGGCAGAGGCAGGCGGACACCGTTGAAATCCAGACAATCGCCCCTTACAAACTCTCCCAGTATTTTGCCGGAAATAAATCTGTTATGCGTGCCCGCTCCCATTAAGTAATGCAGGATAGAAGGCATATACAAGCGGTATTTAAAATCTCCCCGCGCAACATGTTTGAGCGCAACGGCCATATCGCGGGCTAAAACTCCGGTAATGCGATCTTTCAGAAACATTTTGACCTCTCAATTTAATGATGTTTATTACCTTTTCTCAAGTGGAAATATTTTTCTTAAGAACTCTTTTACCGACGGAGGATTCCCCCTGGCTTATTCTACCACAATCTTAAAGCAGTTGCTAAACCATGCCGGACTGTTATTCCGGGTGGAGAAGAACACCCGTTCCGGTTCTGGAGTCTATCCTTATATCCACCGGATGCCTTAAATGCAAATGCCGTACGAAAGGCGTTTCGTCAACGGAATGCTGCTTGTCCAGCCAGGCCCAGTCAATAGGATTTTCCGCGTGGTTGACAATAAAATACCCTATCCCCAAAGCGATGACATTGTGCAGGAAATGACTGCCGTAAGACGGCTCGATCACGAACCCCGGCAGGCTTGTTTCCACTATCAGCCGGACATTGGATATCTGACTCCAGTGCACCGGCACGCCGAGCCACGGGTCTGAAGAGCCCCAACGCCCCGGCCCCAGCAGCACATAAAACCTGTCTTCCTCGCGCATGCGTTCGTTTATGGCGGAAATCTGCTCGGCTATCTTCTGGGTATTGGCGGCGTCAAAAGCTTCCGGACGGACATATACGATATCCCTTATTTTTCTCACGCAGCCGTGGCCGAGGCTTTTCCGGCTTGTGCAAATCACGCGTGAAGGCGGAAAATCGTTCATGGGCACTTGCTCGGAACTGTTCATGCCGCTCATGGGACGGATCTGAAGAATACTGAAATTGCGCGACGGCAGATCAACCGCGAACTCCATCTCCACCTCGCAGCCCATGGCTTCCTTGCCCAGCTGCAAAAGGAATTTGACAATTTGGGTAAGCGGAAAAGTGCCCGACTGGAGAATAGGCGCGAAAGTGACGACACGCACGCCCTCCCGATCGGCGCCTTCGTAAAAACGGTCGTTCTCGGCCGAATAGGTGGACACCACGGGCGCCAGAGTGCCGTGGCGTTCCGCGTCTGACAAGAATAAAGTGACGATATTGGAATTGGAGTCCCGATCCGGCATAAAATCAGACTGCGCCAGGTCCAAAGCCAGAATCTCCCTCTGCGAATGGGAAAAATAGGCCTTCGTGTTGCCGAACTGGTAAAGCCTGTCCGGGTGATTGGGAGAGAACCGCAGCGACTGCCGCCCGTCCACCACCGTGATGCCAAGCCCCACCGCCACGTTAACGTTGCCGTCTTCCGCAACTATCGGAGGCAGCGGATAATAATTATATGATTGCGCCACTCCCGAAAACGAGGGATAGAACACGTTTTCATGCCGCCGGCCCGTTATCTGCTGAATGATAACCGCCATCTTCTCCTCATCCTGCAATTGAATAGTCCGGCCTAGGTAATTGCGCGCGGCCTTGGCGTAAGTGGACGCGTAAACCAGCTTGACCGCGCGCGCCAGCTGTTCATAACGCACGTCGGCGTCGGAATGGTTGTTGGGAATCATGTAAGTTTCATAAATTCCCGCGAACGGGTGGGTCTGCGAATCCTCCATGACCGATGAAGACCGCACTATCAGCGGCGCGCCGACCCGTTCCACGATAAGACGCAGGTCGCGCTTAAGTTTGTCATGCAGGTCCGCTTTAAGAAAGGTTTTAATCAGCCGCGCATCGTCAGGATTGCCGGCCACATACGAATGCAGGCGATTGTGATCCATGAACCAGTCGAACATGTCCGTAGCCACCAGCACCGTTTTCGGCACAGACATATGCACGCCCGGAATGGAATCGGAAAAATTGTTTTTCTTCATCAGGGAATTGAAAAAAGCCAGCCCGCGCCCCTTGCCGCCCAGCGAGCCGTCGCCGATTTTTGCGAACGGCACGTTAGCGTCGTAATATTCCGGACTGAAATCAACGATGACGCCTTTTTTTGCTTTATTAAGAAACCCGTCTATGGTGCTCACCAGGTATTCGCGCAGTTCCTCGGCGTTTTTGAATTCCGAGCTTTTCCTGCGGCGCAGCTGGTAAGCCAGTTCGAACTCCGTGCGCGCCATAAGCCATTTGGAAAAATGGTTGTTGCCCGCGTGATAAACAAGCGAACTCTCCGGCGCCCATTTCAGAAAATCCAGCATGGAATGCAAATCGGAAACCTGGCCTATGCGGGTGCGGTCGGGCAGGCAGAAAATAAAATCGCCGAACCCGAAATTTTCGCCTATGAAATGCCGCAAATCCTCCAGCATGGTGGAGGAGCCTTTGTTTAAAAAAGCCGCTTCCAGCTTAACCGCCTCGGCGGCGAAACGCTCGTCGCTGCTTTGCAGAAGAACGGGCATATCGGCGCGGTCGCGCTTGACCATGACGGTAAACTTCAGGCCCGCCTCCGGATCTTTTTTTCCGGCGTTGGCGAACTCCACGTCGGAAATGAGGCCCAGCATATTGTCTTTGTATTTCTGGTAAAGCGCGGCGGCCTCGTCGTAAGAACTGGCGAAAAGTATCTTCGGGCGCGCGCGCATGCGCAACAGCTTATGCATCATGTTCACACCTTCGGCCATAAGCTTCTGGGTCTGCGCCATTATCTCCGTATAAATAAGCGGCAGGTAAGCAGAATAAAACCGGACGGAATCCTCCACCACCAAAATAACCTGCACGCCAGCCACTGCTATATCGTGGTCCGCGTTCCTTCGGTCCTCGATGAGCTTTATTATGGCGATGAGGATTTTCGCGTCACCGTTCCAAAGAAAAACATAATCCAGCGGCGAATCCGGCTCGTTGGGCACGCCGGCGACGTCCATCAGATTGTAAGCCAGCAAAACCACGGGCAAATCGGGTTTAAGCTTTTTCACTTCTCCGGCGAAGGCCATAACGTCCATATTGCCGACCCGGAGCATGGTCAGCACCATGTCGAACTCTTCGCCGCGTATTTTCTCCAGTGCCTCGGTGGCGGTTGACACGCGCGCGACATAAGGCGACCAGCGCAAACTTAAGTCCAGATATTCGCTGAAGATGATTTCGGTAAGCCGGCTGTCCTCCGCGATAACAGAAGAATCGTACGGACTGGAAACCAGCAGTATTTTCAGCACGCGGCTGGGCATCAGCGAATCAAAGCCGCCGAAGCTCACTTCACTGTCGAATAACCCGGAATTATCCATAAGTCTCTCATTAAAAACCTGTCCCGGTAAATAGCGCCGGGACAGGTTATTTTACGTTTTAACTCAATTTTGGCTTAGACAAGTCCCTGCTCAAGCATCGCGTCGGCCACTTTAAGGAAACCGGCGATGTTGGCACCCATCACGTAGTTGCCGGGATCGCCGTAGTTGTTCGACGCCTCAAGGCAGTTTTTATGAATGGTTTTCATAATTCTGCTGAGATGCTGGTCAACTTCCTCGCGCGTCCAGGACAGCCGGATGCTGTTTTGCGTCATTTCCAGCCCCGAAACCGCCACGCCGCCCGCGTTGGAAGCCTTGCCGGGCGAGAACAGGATTTTAGCCTTGTGGAATTCCGTTATCCCTTCGGGAGTGGTGGACATGTTGGAACCTTCCGACACGCACTTGCAGCCGTTGGCGACAAGAGTCTTCGCGTCCGCGCCGGTGATTTCGTTTTCACAGGCGGTGGGCAGAGCCACGTCGCACTTGAGGTGCCAGGTTTTCTTGCCGGGCAGATATTCGGCTTTTTTGTATTTCTCGGCGTATTTGTTAAGGCCGAGGCGCTGTTTGAAAACCAGGTCTTTGGTGTAGGACAGCTTCTCGGCGTCAATGCCGTCCGGATCGTAAATGGAACCGTCGAAATCGGTCATGCCGACCACTTTGCCGCCCAGCTGGTTGACTTTTTCAATCGCGTGCAGACCCACGTTGCCCGCGCCGGAGATAACGCAGGTTTTGCCCTTGAAGCTTTCGCCCTTGGTGGCAAGCATTTCCTGCGCGAAATAAACAAGCCCGTAACCGGTGGCTTCAGTGCGGCCCAAACTGCCGCCCCACGCCAGACCCTTGCCGGTCAACACACCGTCAAAACGGTTTGTGAGTTTTCTGTACTGGCCGAACAGGTAGCCGATTTCACGACCGCCCACGCCCAAGTCGCCCGCGGGTACGTCGGTGTTGGGGCCGATGTGGCGGAACAATTCGCTCATGAACGACTGACAAAATCTCATCACTTCCGCGTCGGATTTGCCTCTGGGGTTAAAATCCGAACCGCCCTTGCCGCCGCCCAGGGGCAGGCCGGTGAGGCTGTTTTTCAAAATCTGCTCGAAACCTAAAAATTTTAAAATGCTTAAAGTAACGCTGGGGTGGAAGCGCAGCCCGCCTTTGTAAGGGCCGATAGCGCTGTTAAATTCAACCCGGTAGCCTTTGTTAATCTGTATTTCGCCCTTGTCGTCAACCCACGGCACGCGGAAGGAAATGGCGCGTTCCGGCTCGACGAGTCTTTCTATTATTTTTGCTTTCCGGTATTCGGGATGCCTGTCATAAACCGGCATGAGCGACTCAACGACTTCATCCGCCGCCTGCAGGAATTCCTTTTCGCCGGGGTTATTGGCGGCCAGGTTCTCCATAATACGTTTTGCATTTTCGTTCATTGTAATGACCTCTCAAATATCTTTCCGGCAATGCACCGCCGGTATGTTACCAGCATATTGCATTACCGCCGGATTTGTCAAGGACGAAAATCTACTTTTTCCGGCGCGCAAAAAACTTTGGTTTTAAAAGGAAAGGAAAGTTTGATATAATAAGTTTAATACGGGCCTGTAGCTCAGCTGGGAGAGCGCTTGCATGGCATGCAAGAGGTCAGGGGTTCGATCCCCCTCAGGTCCACCAGATTTAACAAAAGCCCGCCGATAATATCTCGGCGGGCTTTTTATTTGAAAAGCAAAGCCCCCCCGGTAAACCGGAGGGCTTTTATATTCATACCGGACTATCTGGTTTTCAAAACGACAGCAAGGCTCTGCCCATCCTTTTCAAAAGTAAACTCGGCCTCTTTGTATTCCGGAGGACTGCCCTTAAACCCTATTTTGTTATTTGAAAAACCATACGCTTCCAGCGGCAGACCGAAAATATCCTTGTCAAAAACACCGTTGCCGTTTTCATCGTGGTACACCGTCGCGGCGTAACTTCCGAACGGAATATCTTTAAACATGACCGAGGCGGCGTTATTTTTTACATACGCGAAAGCTGAAAACGTTTTTTTGGCGGTATCAAACGGAAAGCCGTCCGGCGAAGCGTACAGTTCAACCCTGACCACGCCGCGCCCGTTTGGCACGCTTGCAATATTAAAAACCAGATCCCCGCCCCGCGCCGGATTCATTACTTTTACGCGGGCGCCGCTGCCCTTAACGTCATAGCGGATATTAACGGCCATTGCCAGAGTGGCCGAGTCAACATTAAACACCGCGCTGTCAAACAAAACTTCCCCGGCTCCAGACGTGCCCATTTCTTCATCAGGCGCGCCGTTGACCATATCCAGTTTCCCATTGGCATTCACATCGTGAAAAGCGACAATGGCGTACGGCCCGTAAGGAACATCCCTGAATACCACTTTTGATTCACCACCGCGTATTTCCGCATATGAGGATAAAGCGGCTTTTTCGAATTCATACGGAAACCCTTCCGAAACCGCATAAAGCGACACCATCGCCAGCCCCGCATCGGAGGAAAAACCGCTTAAAACGACCGTGATATCGCCTGTTTTCACTCCCAGCCTGTTTTTCGGGAAATTGCGCCTTGAAAACTCCGGGCTATAATTGGGGGAAACCGTAATTTCCATCTCCGGACTGTTCAGCTTAAAAGCTGCGTAATCAAAGGAAGGCGGAGTAAAAAGGGAAACGCTGCTGTTTGAAACGCCAACCCCCTCGGCTGGCAGGTCAAGCGCATTATCCGCGTCTTCATCGTGCGCGATTACAGCGGCATAGCGCCCGTAAGGCACGGACGAAAACACAAGCTCCGCGGCATTACCAGTAATTTTAGCCGATTCCTTGCGCAGCGCAGCCGAAAAATCGGCGGGGAACCCGGAACCGGAATTAAAAACGGCTCCGACAATCTGCCCGTTGTTATTACGCAGATTGTTAACCTTTATTACTATTTTCCCCAGTTCCGAAGCAAAAGAAAGCGCGGTAAATCCGCTCAGAAACAAAATCGCAAATACTTTTTTCATTTTCTCTCCTTTTACATTAAAAGGCCCGCATTCGCGGGCCTTAAAAAAAACAAACAGCCAGTTCCTATAGTGACGATTTGCAAAACTTGACAAAAGACGACCATCCCGACGCCTTGCTAAAGAGAAGATCATCGTACGAAGACATAAGCAGTTCCGTGAAGTCAGACTGCTGTGGGTTTTTTAAAGTCATATATATGGAAACACCGCGGCACTGTTCATACACCTGCCGACGAGCCTGGCGCTCGGCCGGGGGAATATAGGAATAAGACAAATTATCCACCACCAGTTCTTTGGTGATAAAATTCATCAGATTCCGCGCCGCTTCATTAACTTTAGGCTCGCGGGTATGCAAAGCAGCGGCTCTGACGAAATCATACAAATCAACATAAGGGGACATAACCCTGTCCGTATCGTTGCCAGAAAGGTTAAAGCGCACGGCGTTTTTTACAGCGTAAGAAATCGCCGCCGTTTCGCGGTAAGCAACAACCGCCGATGTCCATATAAAGAGATACTCCGGCAGTTTGGAAATTTTTTTAAGATCCAGAACCGAGATTGTTACACCCAAACCCGCCTTTTTAAGGTAGTCCAGAATCTTCGGATCGGAGAACGTTTCCTTATACGCGGAAACAATATGACCAGCAACCAGGCGGGGATCTCTTAACTTGGAATTGACAGCTGAAACCAAAGCTCTGTAATCAATATCAGGAGCGAGCATTATTTCTTCCGACCCCACCATATAATGCACATAGTCCTTTATTTCATATCCTATCTCCGCCATTTGCATCAGGCAGGCGTTGGAAAGATAGATATCCACCGGGCCGGCTATTTCAAAAATCGTACGCATTTGCGGTGTGCGCACGTAATTATTGGAATTGTCGTCAAACAAAATACCGCGCGGGTCCATACCCCGCTTTTGAGGATCAAGCACGCCCGTCCCGTGGTTCCAGAGAACCAGCATATAGCGCTTGGCAGGATACCGCATTTTGCAGAAACGGATAAATTCCGCGACATGGCGGTAATCCCCCATATCAGAACTGATAGCCGGCGCCTGGGCGATGATTTTGCTTTTCTTAAAACCTATTTCATAACGCGTTACCGGCTTACCCAGCATCCCGACCTCGGCTATAACCGCCGCTTCACGGGTTGTGCCAATGCTCTGCATCTCCTCAATATCGGCGGCAACATGTTTAGCGAGATTATTGTTTGCGTTCATGAAAACCATTACGGTCCACTCACGCGTAAGCGCGGAACTTGCGGGAGAAGCAACGACCTCACCCGCGGGATAAGACTCCGCGGCAAAAACATTAATGCCCCCGGCAATAATAAAGAGAACAGACAGCAAAAGCCTCATAGCAAGTCTCCGATGTTCTATAAAACCAGCCTACTGCGCCAAAAGACCTATATTCAGACTATTTTGTTTTGGTGGCGGAAGATATTTCCACCGTGCCGGGAACGGGCGTTTCGCTCAATCCCAAAACAAACGCGTTATACCTGGTCTTTATCGTAATATCGCTGCCGGCCGCCGTTTTCATAATATCATCCGCGGTTTTTGCGGACACGGGAAACGCGCTTATTAGCTGCGGAAACGGACGCTGGGAATCCTTCACCGAATAAACCAAAAGAGCCGCGTTTTCTTTCTGCGGATTTTTAAACGTCACAATATCCGTTCGCAGGACAACCGTTCTTTCCGCAATCTTTGCGGTTTCGCTCAGCCGCCCTATTTCAAGGCCGCCGAAATCAAAACCTGTAAGCATGGCGGGGGCATTAAGCCGCTCAAGCAGCTGAAGCGCATGAGCATCGTCCCGAAACGCTATTCTGCCGATAAAGTAAGTTACGTTGCCAAGCAAAGTTCCGCTAGACGGTTTCGGACCCAAGCAGCCGTCCGGAAGGCCGAGCCCTTTTTCTATATCGGGCTGAACCCAACGCGCCCGCTTATAGCCATAGGGGGTTTTTAGATTGCTGAACAGATAGCCGTAAGTATGCGTAATGCCCGCAGGAACAACCCGTCCCCGCGCGGGCACGCTACGGGCCAAAGTAAACAAAGCGCCAAGCACCTGTTCGTCAACGATGGGCTGTTTCGAGTTCTCGTCAAAATTCTGGCTTGATCCCCACAGGCGCGGAAGCATAAAATCCTTGCCGTCGCGTTCCAGCTGCGCGACAATGCCGGGCGCGTGTTTTTTCAAAATCGGCAGAAACGGTTTTTTCTTTTTTGCGGTGTCGTCCATAAGGCGCACGATTCCCGCCCAGGGGCAGTCAAGCTTAGTCTCGTCACTGTTCTTCGCGGGGCATACCAACACCTGGGAAAAACACGGCGACATCAGACCTGCGAAAAGCACAAAGTGAATCAACAGTTTCATTCTTTTCTCCAAAGCCAATGTGATACGATTACATATTACATAAAATCCTCGCCTGTTGGTATTGCCGTCATCATCCCGGTCAGAAGGAAAACGCGCGCCCGGCAATACGCAATGCCGCGCCGGAATTCAATTTTGTTATAATGCAAAAGTGGACACCGAATTTCCCGAGTCCTTACGGACCCCTTCCTTGCCCGCACAACAGGAGATATTATGGCGGAAAAACTCAAACTAGACAAATCAGACGGTATGTACGCGTACGCCCAGACCCTGATTCCGGGAGCTGTGGCCGGAATACGCCGGCCTTACAATTTCGTACCCGGCGAATACCCGATTTACTTTGAAAGCGCCAAGGGCGGGAAAGTAACCGATATTGACGGCAACGAATACCTGGACATGCTCTGCGCCTACGGGCCCATAATAATCGGGCACCGGGAGGAAGAAATAGATACCGCGGTAATAGACCAGATCCGCAGTAAAGGGTTTTGCATGTCCCTTACCCAGCCGATACAGAATAAATTGGCGGAAAAGCTGATTGAAACAATTCCTTCAGCAGAAAAGGCGGTTTTCGTTAAAACCGGCTCGGACGCGACCTCGACCGCCATCCGCGTGGCGCGCGGATTCACCGGTAAAACCAAAATTCTGCGCTGTGGCTACCACGGCTGGCACGACTGGTGCGTGGAAGTTAAAGGCGGAATCCCGGCAAAGCTTTACGAGGACATTTTCGAGTTCCACTATAATGATTTGAACGAGGCCGAAGACCTGCTCAACAAAAACAAGGGCGAAGTGGCGGCGATAATCATCACCCCGCTGGGCCACCCGCTGGCGCATGAAGTGCAGTATCCGAAACCGGGTTTCCTGGAAAACCTTAAAAAACTGGCGCAGCAGCACGACGCGGTCCTGATCTTCGACGAAATCCGCTCCGGTTTCCGCGTTAGCCTGGGCGGCGCGCAGGAATATTTCGGAGTAACGCCGGACATGTCAGTTTTCGGAAAAGCTTTGGCGAACGGCTATGAAATCAGCGCGGTGGTCGGCAAAGCGGAAATCATGGACATGCTCAGGGAAAAAGTGTTTTTAAGTTCCACATTCTTCCCCAACAGCCTGGCCCAGGTGGCGGCCCTTAAAACCCTTGAGGTTTTAAAACGCGACAAGATTCTGGACGTGATAGCCGAGAAAGGCAAAAAATTCGGCGAGCGGGTATCAAAAATATGCGCGCAATCCGGCGTGGACTGCTCCTTTTCCGGCGGACCCTGGATGCCTTATATAACGTTCAACGCCGATCCAGACAAACGGTACAAAAAACTCCGCACCGAGTTTTACACCCAGTTAATCAGGCGCAAGATCTTCCTCCAGCCCTACCACCACGGTTATATAGCCTACCGCCATACGGACGCGGACCTTAACCATGCGGCGGACATGATCGCGGAATCTTTCGACGCCCTTAAAAAACTACCGTAACGACTATACTTAACAAGGAGACTTCATATGAGCGAAGCTTACATTATTGACGGACTAAGAACCGCCATCGGTTCTTTCGGCGGAACGCTCGCCCCTCTGGGCGCCGCGGATCTCGCCGTGCCGGTAATCAAAAGACTGCTTGAGAAAAACGGCATAAAACCGGAAAACGTTGATGAAGTGCTTATGGGCTGCGTACTGCAGGCCGGACTGGGACAGAACGTCGCGCGGCAAGCCGCGCTCAAATCCGGCATTCCCCACGAAAAAACCGCGCTGACGGTGAACATGGTCTGCGGTTCCGGCCTGCGCGCGGTCGCACTGGCGGCGCAAGCTATCAAAGCGGAAGACGAGCAGATCGTAGTGGCGGGCGGCATGGAGTCCATGTCCAACGCGCCGCACATCCTGCCCAATTCCCGCGTTGGGAACAAAATGGGCAATATCCAGATGGTGGACAGCATGGTCAACGACGGACTATGGGATATTTTCAATAACTACCATATGGGCGTTACCGCCGAAAACCTTGTCTCCAAATACGGCCTTACGCGCGAAGATCTGGATAATTTCGCCGCCGAAAGCCAGCAGAAAACAGAAAAGGCGAACACCGCCGGAAAATTCAAAGACGAGATAGTACCTATAATCCTGCCGCAAAAAAAAGGTGATCCCATAGTTTTCGACACCGACGAATTCCCCCGCGCCGGAACCACGGCGGAGAAACTCGGCAAGCTCAAA
>JBAYFS010000007.1:0-24011 GCA_041667045.1 Elusimicrobiaceae bacterium
CCCCAGGTTCCGGAAGAAGAAAAAAGATCTGCCACGCCAGCCGTGCCGCTTGACACGTAAGTAAAGGTTGAAGAATATGGAACCCGCTGGTCAACCGCGCGGGGATCGCGCACGTGATATACATTAAGCGAGCCCGGCAGGCTGGAAGGCAAAATCGCTTTTGAAAAAAGCAGACCCGCGGCCTCATTCGTTTTTATACCCATGATCCAGCCGCCGTTCGTTCTTTGAATAAAACCAGGCACCAAAGAAACCTGGACCATACGCCCGTCGCCCAAGCCGGTGAAAATACCGTCGTAAATTTCTGTAAGCCCCGCGGTGGTGGAAATTATAACCGACGGAGTAATGCGGGTGTTGTTTAAGGAGACTTCCGTAGAACCGTTTGAATATGAAGAGCCGCCGCCCGCCGCGGTGCGTGTCAAATTATAAGATCCGCCGTTCATCACAGCTGCCGACGAAAATCCGCAGGCAAAAAGCATTAATAAAGACAGAAGAATTGGTCGTGCTATTGTCACAAATACCCGCCCCCGCAAAAATGCTGTATGGATATAGAGTATCAAAAAGGACTTTACCCTTTCAGTGACGGCTATCACAAAAAGTATTTTTAAAAAAAGAGCTCGCTAAAATGATATGCCTGTTTTGAGTTTTAAGCAGTCCCTCCTTTCCCGCCTTGCTCAAGAAACGGCTGACAGACTCACGAGTAGTCAGGGCGTAGCTGGCGATATCCGCTTGGGTTAAGCTGGCGTTTATACGCCTGCCATCCGGCAGAGAAGTTCCGTTTCTCTGCGCAAGAAGCTGCAAAACTGCGGCTATGCGCTGTTCCGCGGATTTCCCGATACGGGAATATTCCAGAGAAAGAGCCCAGCGCACGCGCCCGCACAAAGTAAGCGCCAGCTGCTCAACCGCTTTGGGGTACGGCCTTATAAAGGTTTCAAACAGATTTTTATTAATGATACCAACAGTAGCCCTGGTAAGAGCGGAGACGCCTGCCTGGGTAGGCTTGCCGTCGAGCATGCTGGTTTCGAAACAGATATCCCCCTCCAAGCGGGTATCCACAATCCATTCGTTGCCGCACAAGTCGTTTTCAAACACTTTTACCCTGCCGGAAAAAATCACCAGCAATCCGGGCACCGGCTCATTGGCGCCCGCAATTGTTTTATATTTGCCGTACTCTATAACGGAAATTCCAGAGCAAATATGGTCAAAAGCATCGTCGGGCAGACAGTTAAACAAGGAATTTTTTTCGAGCAATGTCCGAATGTTCACTTTATGAGTTTTCGAGACCATCGGTCCCCCCGGCGCAATAATAGTTTTCGCTTCATTCTACAATAAATGAGACAAACAGCACTGCATTATTTCTAAACCTGAAAGTTTGTCTTCGTATTTTAGCTTAGTGGAAAAAGTTAAGTGAAAACTCCCCGCAGAAAAACTATAATGATACAGATTACCGGTTTGCTGTCTGTAAAATGAGAGACAGGTTTGAGTTTATAATCCTATAATGTCTGTCCGATAAACAGGAACACGATTTATGCAAAGCATAAAAAATGCGATCAGCCGCATAAGTAACCACATCTTTGCCTGCAATACGGCGGACAGACTGCGTTGCGCCATCGAAATAAAACACAAAATACTGATTCCGGTAGGACTGGCCCTGCTGGTTTTAATATCCGTCTTTTTCCATATTTCCCGCCGCGACCACATACGTACGGAGAAAAACCGCACCGATGTGCTGGCCCGCCAGTCCGAAGCCGTATGGCATAAGCTGGTGAACCAAAACGCCGCCATCATGAGCAAGGAAATAGACTGGCCCATAGAAGATCCCTTGGTAATAGCGGCATGGAAAGCCCAGGATCGCGAAAAATTGCTCAAGGCCGCGGGTAAGCATTTTGCGAGATTCAAGGATGTTTATTCCATAACCCACCTTTATTTCATACAACCGGACAAGACCTGTTTTCTGCGTATGCATAATCCGCCGGAATTCGGAGATGTTTTGACAAGAGAAACGGTGAATAGAGTTGCCGAAACCGGAAAAGAATTCTGGGGACTTGAAGTAGGAAAACTCAGCACCCTCACGCTGCGCTATGTTAAACCGGTAACGGAAAATGGCAAAACCATAGGTTTCATCGAGCTCGGCATGGAGGTGCGATCCCTCGTCAAGGAACTCAAAGAGATACTAGGCAAGGAATTTGTCACCCTGATCCATAAAAATGCCACCACCCGCGAAAACTTCGAAGCAGGAAAAGAAGTTTTCGGCTTCGATGGAAACTGGGACGATTTTGCGAACGTCGCGGTACTAAGACGCACTATCCCGGTCCCTTCGGAGTTAGTGCTCAAAGCACAGCTCGCCGAAGCCGCGCCGGAAACCGAATTTTTTTCCAACAACTCGGGACGTTCATTTTCCTGCCGCATAGTGCCTTTAAAAGATGTGGCGGGAAAAAATGTCGTTGACCTGATTGTCATGCTCGACCGGACCGAAATGCTGGCGAGCCAGCGCAGCGATTTCATCGCGGTGTCCGTTATGGTTCTTATCATCGGCGTCCTGCTTTTTATTGTGATAGCGAAAGTGGTGGACAAAGTGGAAGACCGGATCAAAAAAGCCGTATCGGAGCGCATTGAGGAAGAGCAAAAACGCCTTGCCGCGGAGAATCTGCTGTCGGCGACGCTCCATTCAATAGGCGACGGAGTTATCTGCACTGACAAGAAAGGCATTATAACCGACATCAACCGTGCGGCGGAAGAACTCACCGGCTGGACGCGCGACGAAGCCGTGGGCGAGCCCATTGAGGCGGTTTTACGGATATTTGACGCCGTAACCCGCGAACCGGCCGACAGTCCGGCGAGGTGCGCACTGGCGGAAGGCAAGATTGTCGGACTTGCGGACCATACCGTTCTTATCCGCAAAGACGGCGCTGAAAGATATATTGCAGACAGCGCGGCCCCCATATTGGACCGGAATGATAAACTGATGGGCTCCGTGATGGTCTTTCAGGACGTGACGGAAGAAGCGGTCGGCCGCCTACGCCTTGAAGAAAGCGAAGAACGATTCAGGGCCATACTAAACTCCACCCGCGACTGCATTATGGTGCTGGACCGCGGCTACAATTTCCTCTACGCCAACCAGAACACGGTTGACCACCTGGGAACGGGCGGGAAAGACATTGCCGGGAAAAACATAAGCGACGTTTTCGCCGCGTCTCCCAGTATGGCCGTGTTTTGGAAAGGGAAAACGGATGAGGCTTTCCGCACGGGACAGCCGCGCAGCTCCGAAGAGATAGTCCCGCTTAAAAACCAGTTCATACACGCCGAGAACACAATTTCCCCCCTGCATGACCACAACGGAAAAATGTACGCCGTTTTAATTATCTGCCGCGACATAACTGGCAGAAAACTGGCGGAGGAAGAAATCAAAAACGCCAGGCAGGCGGCGGAATTCAACGCCCGCGAAGCCAGGGCGGCGAACAAGGCGAAAAGCAGATTTTTGGCCAATATGAGCCATGAAATCCGCACGCCGATAAACGCTATTATAGGCTTTCAGGAACTGCTGCTTTCCACAAAACTCGCGGCGGAGCAGGAAGACTATCTGCGCATGGTATACGAAAGCAGCCGCGTACTGATGAGCCTGATAGACGACATCCTTGATTTCTCAAAAATAGAAGCCGGCGTTCTCCAGCTTGAATCCATTGAATTCGACCTGGAATACTTGACGGGAAACCTGATAAAAATGATCGCCCCCAAGGTAAGCAAAAAACCTGTAGAACTTATCTACAACTACGAACCCGGCACACCCCTGTGTTTTAAAGGAGACCCGACCCGGGTGCGCCAGATAACGCTCAATCTGCTGGGCAACGCCGCGAAATTCACGGAGAACGGACACATCATACTTTCCGTGAAGCGGACGGGACGGCACGTCGAGATCTGCGTAGAGGATACGGGGATCGGGGTGCTTCCGGATAAACAGGAGGAGATTTTCCAGAATTTCACGCAGGCCGACTCCTCCACCACGCGGCGCTACGGCGGCTCGGGCCTGGGACTCGCCATAGCCCGTTCGCTGGCGCGCAAAATGGGCGGCGATATCATGCTCCGCTCAGAAAAAGACAAGGGAAGCAGCTTTACCATAACACTGCCGCTTGAACCGGCTAATGTTGAAAGCGCAAAACCATCAACTCCCGAATCACTGGCCGGTAAAAATACCGTTATAGTGGATTCCCACGCATATGAGCGCGCGGTTATTGCTTCTTACTGCCGCGACGCGGGAATGACTGTCGCAGGTGAATTCGCCGATTCAAAAGACGCGCTTGAATGGCTTAGAAAAAATACCGACGCGCCGGACATAGCGCTTATAGCAATCACAACCGCGTATGAAGACAGCTATGATTTCGCTAAAAAAGCGCGGGCCGAAGAAAGCTGCCGCGACGTGAAGCTTATAGCCCTGCATTCCCTAGCTTACATAGGCGCGGCACGCAAAGCCAGCGAAGCGGGCTTTAACGGCTACCTGCCCGTGCCCTTTACCCAGCAGGAACTGCTGAACGTGATGGCAATGGTGCTGGGCGATACTCTGCCGGAAAAAACCATCGCCACGCGACTGCTTGCCGAAGAATCGTCATTGCGGGGAACGACCGTTATGGTGGCCGAAGACAATGAAATAAACCGGATGCTCATGCAGACCGTGCTCACTCAGCTGGGCTGCGTCTGCAGCCTTGCCGTCAACGGCAAAGAGGCGATAGAACTGGCCCGCCAGAAACCGTGGGACATCTGCTTTATGGACATCCATATGCCCGTCATGGACGGCTTTGAGGCGACGGAACGCATTCACGCCGGCATAGACAAGGACCTGCCAGTTATCGCCCTCACCGCCGACGCCCGCAAGGAAGAGCACTCCATGGCAAAAAGCAAAGGCATGGTGCATTATTTGAGCAAACCAATAAGCATTCCGAAACTCAGAGAAGTGATAGGACTCTACCGACGTACGAAACATTCTTCATAAAAACACAGGGCACCGGCGGAGTACGCCGGTGCCCTGAAACATACCCGTAAAACCTGAACGGTCAACCCATAATTCCCGCCACGACAAGCGCGGCCAGCAGAACGCCCACAAGGCTTTCTCCGGCTATCAGTCCGGAACTGACGGGCACTACCGTCTCCTCGGCGAGAGCCGGTTTCCGCTTTTCGATAATCAGCGCGAGAAGCGCGCCGGTGAACATCGCGATGGTATTATTCGCGGGCGTGGTGAACGCGAGGCCGAGCGCGATGGGAGAAGGAATATACTTGCGGTATTTCGGAAACCATTTCTCGAGCAAAACCAGCATTATTCCCAAAACGCCGCCGATAACAAGCGCCGCCTGCGCCGTCGGGTGCAGGGTATTAAAACCCTTGGCGAGAAGTTCCGCCACGCCTTTCCAGGTCTGCGCGCCGGGCGCGGGCCATTTGTCGGTGCCTAGCACGTCGGCCGTCGGAATCAGCAGGTTATAAGCCGGCACCACGAACAGCGAACCGGCGACGACTCCGAAAAACTGGCCCCAGAACTGCTGGCGCGGATCGCCTTTGACCAGATAGCCGCTTTTCAAATCCGTCAGCAGGTCCGCCGCGTGCAGGCCCATTCCGCCGGTAACGTTGGCGGTCATAAGGTTGGTTGTGGCGTTGCCGGGATCAAGCGCGCCGAAGGTTATCTGCGTGACTTTCCCCAGCGCGCCGGTCGGGGTGGTGTCCGTTTCGCCAGTGGCGCGGCAGGCGACTATCGCTATGAAAAATCCCATCACGATGGAGATGGCGCCCATCCATATCTTAATGCCGAAAATCCACCATTCAAGAAAAATAACTATGGGCGACAAAACCGCGATGCCTATAAAAAACCACAGCATAGGCACTTCGGCGGTTTCTTCCTGCTTGCCGCCGAATGAAGAAGTAACGCTCTTGACCGCGCGCAGCACCGTTTTCCAATGAAAGGAAAAAGCGAGCAGTCCGCTGGTTAAAATCATCGCCGAACCAAACCAGACGCTCCACGCGACGATATGTTTGTATCCCAGCGCGGCGTTTATAATGCCCTGCGAGTACAGCCACGGCGCCAGCACGCCGTAGTTTATCAACGCGCCCAGCAGCATGCTCCACGCGGCGCGGAACCCCATAATCGCGCCGGCGCCCAGCATTATCAGGCTGCCCTCGAACGAAAGAGTATAATCTAACAGCGGCCTGCCTTTGAGCGTAACCGGCAGGATCGTGAATTTTTCAGGGATGTTAAACGGCATCCATTTGGCCTTTGCGTCTCTGAAAAACGCAACTAGCGCGCCAAGACCAGCGCCCCAGGCCAGATATTTCGCCTTATTGGCGCCAAGGCCGCCGCAGTCGCCGTGCAGGGCTTTAAGCGTTTCTGCGGTGGCGATGCCGGTTGGAAAACGTAGCTGCTCGATATTTATCATCTGCGTTTTCATCGGTATCGCCATCACAAGGCCCATCATGGCGATAGCCGCGATCCAGAAAAACATCTGCCACGGGTCCATTGCCTGCCCGGTTATCATCATCAGAGCGGGAATGGCCGCCACCGTGCCGCCGCCGGTCATATAGCCGGCCGCGCTCGCCGCTGATTTTGAAATATTATTTTCAAGCATGCCGAGCGGCGTTTTGACAATTTTCAGTTTAAACAACAGGGCAAAAATGCCGAACGCCAGTATCGTAGCCGTGATGGACACGCCGATACTCCAGCCGGTTTTAAGCGAGACATATAAATTGGACAAACTCATAAAACCGCCCAAGAACATGCCGGTAATAATGCCGCGGACAGTAAGCTGGGGCTGATGTGTGTCAACGCCAGCGCATTCCGCCCTTAAAGGTATTTCCGATTCGTTTTCCATAGCTGATATGATACCAAAAAGGCCTTATCCGGTAAAAAGCGGCAAAGCGGGGTGTTTTAGCCGGCGTTTTTTTGGAATAATATACTAACAGCTATGTCAGAATTACCGATACTTCAAAGCGCTCAGGCGATACTTAAAGCGGCGGCACACACCCGCCGCCTGATAATATCATCGCCGCCGGGTTCCGGCAAATCAACAAAGGTGCCGCAGCTGCTTTTAGACAGCGGCTTGATAAAAGGCAGAATCGCCGTGCTGCAGCCGCGCCGCATCGCCGCCAGAATGCTCGCCGAAAGAGTCGCGTGGGAACGCGGGGGCACCGTGGGCGCAGAGGTGGGATACCGCGTCAGGTTCGAGGATAAAACCGGCCCGAAAACCCGCATTGCTTTCGAAAC
The DNA here is from genome assembly GCA_041667045.1 of Elusimicrobiaceae bacterium. GTDB lineage: Bacteria > Elusimicrobiota > Elusimicrobia > Elusimicrobiales > Elusimicrobiaceae > JAQVSV01. Next base: position 7,235 of record JBAYFS010000007.1, read on the forward strand.
GGAAGGCATTCTGCTGCGCGAACTGCTAACGGACCCGCCGCTTAAAAACTATTCCGCGATCCTGCTTGACGAATTCCACGAACGCCACATTCACGGCGATATGACGCTCGCGGCCTGCCTGGCGCTGCAAAAATCGGCCCGGCCGGATCTGCTGGTATGCGTAATGTCGGCAACACTGGACGAAAAATCCCTCGCCACATATCTCGCGCCGTGCGAAACGGTGCTGGCGCAGGGCCGCGAATATCCGGTGGATATATCTTATGTTTCGGAAGAGACCGCGAAAATCCCCGTCTGGGACGCCGCAGCAAAAACCTGCGCGCAGCTGATGCCCGCCACAAAAGGCCACGCGCTTATTTTCATGCCGGGCGTGTATGAAATAAATAAAACTGCCGCCGCCATAGCCGGCACTTCGGCGCTTGCGGGGTTTTCAGTGAAGCCGCTGCACGGCGAACTGCCGCCTAGCGAGCAGAACGACGCGGTCGCTCCTTCGTCCGGGCGCAAAATAATAATCGCAACCAATGTCGCCGAAACCTCGCTTACCATTGACGGAGTTACCGCCGTTATAGACAGCGGCCTGGCCCGCATAGCGCGTTTTGACAGCGCGCGGGGCATAAACACCCTTTTCACGGAAAAAATAGCGGGGCCCTCAGCCGTACAGCGCGCGGGCCGGGCAGGAAGAACGCAGGCAGGTGTTTGCGTGCGGCTGTGGACGGCGCGGGAAAATCCGTACCGTCCGCTTTCGCTTGAGCCGGAAATCCTGCGCCTGGACCTCAGCGAGGCGCTTTTAAATCTCAAAGCCTGCGGCATCGCCGGCTTCGGCGCGCTTGACTGGCTTGATCCGCCATTCGAAAAAGCCGCCGCGCACGCCGGACAGCTGCTGCGCGAACTGGGCGCGACTGACGCTCAAGGCGTTCTCACCGCCGAAGGCCGCGTAATGGCGAAATATCCGCTGCACCCGCGTTATTCGCGCATGATGGTGGAAGCCAAGAAGCTCGACTGCGTTTATGAATGCGCGCTGGTGGCCGCAGCCTCGCAGGAGCGCAATTTGTGGCAGGACTGCGCCGGCGCGAATGAAAACATCAAAATCAAATCAGACCTCGCGGCGGTTATCCGGGGACTGGAATTCTGCGCGGCCTCGAATTTTGAGCCTTACGCCTGCCGCCAGGCCGGGCTTAAGCCCGGCGTCGCCGCCATGGTGTGGCGGTCGGCCCGGCGAATAAGCGGCGGAGCGAACCCCGGCGAGCCGAAAGCCCTTGAACGGGTTTCGCAGTGCTTCCTGCGCGCTTTTCCGGACTGCGTGGCGGCCCTGCTGCCGGGCGAGAGCGGGCGGTACCAGCTGCTGGGCGGAAGACGCGCCATGCTGAGCGCAAAAAGCGCCGCGACCGGAGCGGCAGTAATCTGCGCGGGAGAAACGCTTGAAAGCATGCACCGTTCGGGAGCGGATATAACGCTGTCCTTCGCCGCGGAGATACGGGAGGAATGGTTACGAGCAGCTTTCCCGGACCGCATTAAAACCATCGCGAAACCCGCTTTGGACAAAAACACGCTGACTCCCGTCACCGAAATGCTGACGCTATACCAAGACGTCATAATCCGCAAAGACATAACCTCCGCCGCGCACGGCAAACCCTCCGCCGACCTTATCGCCGGCGAGTTTATAAGCGGACGGCATAAACTGCGCTATTGGGACGAGGAAGTGGAGGAGTGGCTGGCACGCGTGGAATTTCTGGCGAAAGCCTGCCCCGACTTCGGCATCGAACCGTTGAACGAAGAGGACATAAAACTTGTCATCGCCGATATCTGCGGCGGCGCAAAAAGCATAGCCGCCGCGAAAGAGAAAGCGGTCCTGCCGGTTCTGCAGGAATGGTTCGACTGGGAGAAAAACCGGCTTATCGAACAGCACGCGCCGACCAGACTGGTTATGCCGGGTGGACGCAAGGCTAAAATACGCTATCCGCGCGGGCGCGAACCGTATCTTGAAGCGAAAATTCAGGATTTGTTTTCCGTAACCGACACGCCGCGCATCGCCGCGGGGCGCGTTCCTCTGCTCATACACATTCTGGCGCCGTCAATGCGCCCAGTTCAGGTGACGAAAGACCTCAAAAGTTTCTGGGCGGAAAGCTACCCGAAACTGAAACCCCAGCTTTCCCGCCGCTATCCTAAACACAAGTGGCTATAACCTGAAAACTGTTTGCGGCACATCCGCCAAGCACTTGGGAAACGCGGCGGGCTCTTTTCGGCTAATAATATACGTAAACTGCGCCACGGTGAAACTACTTTCCGACGGTTCCGCGCGTTTGTACATTTACTCCGATATCCTGGAACTGGCAATGGCTGGCATTACGGCCTTCCTTGCCCGCAATAAATTACTTCCTGGAAGGCGGGAAATTTGCGTAAAACGCCGACAATCTGTATCATAATAGTAATCTGAGACAACACCGGAGGCATATGAAAAAAACAATCACGCTGGCTTTGGCAGTAGCTTTACTTTCAGTTTTAAATATCACGGCATTCGCGGCGGGCGAAGAGAACAACCCGTTTAACTGCGCCGCCGAACTGGACATTGTGTCCAAGTACGTCTGGCGCGGAATCCCGCAAGGCAAAACCGAAGCCTATGAACCTTCGATAAACTTTTCAAAACACGGCTTCACCGGCAACATCTGGATGAATTACAGCGTGGACACGCCGCAGCAGAACAAATTCAGCGAGCTGGACCTTTTGCTGAGCTATGAACTCAAGTTAAGCGCCCTGTCGGTTACCCCCGGAGTCGTTCTCTACACGTTTCCGAACTTCGCGCCTTACGGCGAAGCGTATGTGAAGATGTCCTATCCCGTGGCGTTTTTCAAAATTGTCACAGACCACTATATTTCGGCACTGCGCGGCGACATCGCGGGCGGTTATTACGGCGACGCCGGACTGGGTTATGAAAAACAGCTAGCCAATGACGCGCTCTGGACAAGCTCGGCCCTGCTGGGCTGGGGAGACGCGAAATTCAATTCGGCTAATTATCTCACGGCGCAAGGCGCAAGATATAACGCGGGCCAGCTCAACGTCTTCATACTGGACACCTCGATAACATTCAAACCCTACGCAAACGGCTGCGTAAGGCCGCATCTGACCTATTATTCGAATCTCCCCGCAGGAATCCGCAACGGCATGCGCGCGGCAGGCAATGCGCCCAACGATCTGGTAATCGGTATCGCGGCAGGCTATAACTTCTGATGAAGATTGCACGGCGAACACCGGCACTGCTTCTTGCGGTTTTCTGCGCCACATTCTTTTTAACGGGCTGCGCAAACCGCGCCGTAGTGCAGAACGATCTGGTTTATATAGATGTGGAAGAAACACCTGAGGAAGAAGCGGAGGAGCCGGACACTGTTGTCCTCTCCACAGCTATTCCGCCCATGGGCAAGTGGATGCTCCGCCCCGACAAAAACAAAGCCAACTGGCTTGGAATGCCCTACCGGAACAAGGTCCTGCACGAACCGATAAACGTTATAATCTGCGACGCCGTTTCGCAAACTCCGGAAGAAGCGGGCAAACGCCTTCTGGCTTCGGCGCACAAGGCGGGGTATCTCGACCGTTACGGCCATTCGTCCGATTACTACGCATACGTGGACGGCGCGCTGGTGCCGCCCTTTCCCGGCAGGAAACAGCACTCATTTTCGAACCAGGTATTCGCCGAAACCAATAACCACGGACGGATTTTCGGGCCGGTGCCTTATGACGGGAAATTCTGGTTCGTCGCCGCGTTCAGCCGCGAGAAGATAAGCCTTGTGCCGATTACCCACAAATATGTTTCTTTCAATCAGGCGCGGGACGGCTTCGCCTGGAGCTTAGACGAAACAGGGCAGTACAAAGTCAAAAAATTCGTTTATATGGGCAACACCCTATTGCAGTCAGAATCGGCCAGTTCCGGCGATCACGACGGCCTGGCGATAATGCTGGAAGCCGCGAACTGATTTAGAGCTTATTTTTCCTGCTGCAAGTCGCCGAACGCGGAAACACCAGCGAAAGTCGCCAGCAGACAAAAGACCAGCAGAACACCCAGGTCGGTCCACGCCGAAAAAACACCCTGCCCCAGCATGATAATACGCAGGATATCCACTGCATAGGTCAGCGGATCGAAATAACTGGCAACCTTTATATAATGCGCGGCCGTGCCCAGGTCAAACAGCGCGCCGCTGAAAAAGAAAAGCGGCCAGGTCAGAAAACTCATGACAAGCCCGAAACCTTCCATGGATTTCATCTTCGCGCCGATGGTAAGGCCCATGCCGGTTATCAGGTAAGAAACGGGCACCGAAACCGCCAGAGCAAGCGCGACCTTAACAATATCCAGCGGCAAAATGAAAAACGCGCCGATGACCAGCAGCAGGAGCGTTTCGATAAGAGCGCCCAGCATGCCGCCCAGAACTTTGCCCAGGAAAAGCGTCGTCCGGGAAATGGGCGCGGAAAGCACTTCCTTCAAAAAATCCAGCCGCTTGTCCCAGATGATGTAAAGCCCGTAAGTTATCGAGGTGAAAAGCAGCACCATGGCCAGTATGCCGGGGAAAATAAACTGCTGGTAAGTGTATCCCGGCACGGGACTGACGCCCGCCATCATCCCCTGCCCCATCACGAACAGGAACAAAAGCGGCGAGATCAGGATCGAGACGATGCGCTCTTTTTCGCGGAAAAATATTTTGGCTTCCCGCAAAAACAGCGCGTAAACGGCGTTAAGATTGCTCATATTCATAATGGCGCGCGCTTCATTTCCTCACTGAATGGCTGGCGGCTATTCTTTCAAAAATAGTGTTGTTTTCCGGATCTTCGCATATCTGCTGGCCCGCGAACTTGATAAAGACGTCATCAAGAGTCACGCGCCGCACCTCCACCTCGTCAATCCGTCCGGCGGCGTTTAAAAGCGCGTGAAGATTGCGGGCCGGGTCGGTTATGCTCACGGTGTACCGATTGTTTTCAGACTCCACGCTGCCCACAAACGGCAGCGCGCGTATAGCCGCAACGTCTATCCCGCCGGTCAGGAACACAAGGTCCTGGCCCACTTTCGCTTTCAGGGCCTGCGGAGTGTCCAGTTCAATAATGCGGCCCCTGTGGATAATGCCTATCCGGTCAGCCAGGCTGTCGGCTTCCTCCATATAATGAGTGGTGAGGATGACGGTCGTCTTATGCGCGTCCTTTAACGTACGGATATAGGACCAGACCGCTTTGCGGCTGGCGGGGTCCAGGCCCAGGGTAGGCTCGTCTAAGAACAGCACCTTGGGTTCGTGGATAAGGCCGCGCGCGATTTCAAGCCGCCTGCGCATGCCGCCAGAATAGGTGTTAACCAGACTGTCCGCCCGGTCGGTCAGGTTAACCAGATCGAGCATTCTGTCAATTCTGGAACTTATTTCGCGGCGCGGTATGCCGTAAAGCATGGAGTGAAGATAAAGATTTTCCCGCGCGGTGAGCAGATCGTCAACGCTGGGCTCCTGAAAAACAATGCCGATATTGCGCCTGACGTCCAGCGGGCGGTCCTTTATGTCAAACCCCGCAACCAGAGCCGTGCCAGACGTGGGCTTGACCAGGGTCGCCAGCATGCTGATAAGGGTGGTTTTGCCAGCGCCATTAGGCCCCAGCAGGCCAAACACCTCTCCTTCCGGGATTTCAAGGGACACGCCGTTCACGGCGGTCACATCCTTGAAGCATTTTACAAGAGAATCGGTCTTAATCGCGGGCATATTCCTATCTTAGCAAGTGCGGACATACTTGTCGCGCTATCGGTGCCGGATTTCCATTACGCAACAGCGGCCCGCCAGCCGCTCAATCATGGAATCAACTTTGCTCATATTTTCCGAGTCGAGGTTGGCGTCCCACTCATCCAAAAGCACCAGTTTTAGGGAATCAATGCCGCACAGCTCGTCTAAAACCCTGCACGTTTTCTGCCCGGTGGACAGGTCCAGCCTCGCAACGGAATTAAAACGCAGCCTGTTGTGCGCCGGAAGGATTACCGAATCGCGGGGATATCTCTTTTTCAGTTCCATAAGCAGACTGGATTTCCCCGCTCCGTTGCCGCCCCGAATGGTCAGCCGTCCGCGGGCGGGAGGCTCAAAACCATCCAGATCGACTCTGCGCCCGGCAGGGTCGGTGCAGACAATCCGGTCATGCGCGACAGTGCCTGTCATCGCGGTTATGTCCGCCGGAAGATCCGGCACCCGAGCAAGGCCTGACAAACGTTCCCTGACCGCGCTGAATTTAAGCAGATAATTAATCAGTTCCGCTATATACTGGGTCACCAGTATCTGGCGCGGCAAAGTGGCAAGCACAATCGTTTTGATGGTGACGCCAGATTGCGGGGAAAACATTACATACGCCATCAGCGCCAAAGCCGGAACGACGGACAGCCATAAAGTCATGGCGGTAAACACTTCTATATTAAATATCGCGGACGCGGCTTTGTTTTTATACCCGTCCAAACTGCCGCCGAAGTGTTTTTGCCACAAGTCCAGATTATATTTGTTGCCAAGAGTGATGGCGTCCCACGCTTCGCCCAGGGCGGAATAGGTTTTGGTGCGCTCATTCTGCATGGCGAGGGAATCTTTTTTCACCCTGCAAGACAGCAACCGCGCCATGAAAACCCCGATAGCGGCGGAACAGAGATACGCCCACAAAAGCCGTCCGCCGAAAGCGAAGCTGAGCGCAAAAACGTTAAACAGCACATTCAGCGCGAGCCCCAGGAAAGTGTCCGCGAAATCCATGGTTTCGTCAATCACCAGAAAAGATTCCGTTTCGATAAAATCCTTTTTCCCGTGCTGGAATTTTTTGCTCCGGCAAAGATGAGGAACGCAATACAGGCCTTTCGCGCAAATATCCATATAACCGAGCAAAGCGGCGTTTTTCGCTTTACTGAGCGCCGTGCGCCGCCAAACCGACGGAATGTAAACCAAAGTCAGACTGCAAATAAATCCCAGAAAAGGGACGAGAAGGCCTGACCCGCCGCTTATGCCTCGGGCCAGCCACACCAGCCAAACGGTGGACGAGGCTACGATTGCCTGTTCGATTACGAGAAAAACCAGAAAATGAAAGGTATGTTTTGTTGCGAAAATACGGTACATAAGGCTCCTCAGACTTTTGGACGGGGCAAGAAAAACGGCGCGCCGCGAATACTGCGCGCGGACTCAGAAACGATAGACAGGAATGTTTCAGCTAATCGTGCAGCCACCAGCCGGTGGGACTGCTGTCTGATGAATAGTCCAGCACAAAACCGGGAGAAGCGTTTATTTCATACCGCTTTACGATAGGCTGGTTATTAGCTAGGCCTGAGGCGTTGGCGGCAACGGCCCATTTGTACATCACATCAGGGTCAAAAAAGTGAAGTACGCGGTACGGCTCGTTCGGCACCGGCGTCCAGTCGTATCTGCCGAGGTAGTCCATGAAATCCTTCTCATCTTTTCCGCCAAGGGCTATAAGCCGATCGGGAACATAAAAAGTTCTGGTCCAGGCTTTGTCCAACGCCGCAAAATCGGAAGGACCGGCCACCTGAGTGACGCTTGCGGCATAATTGGCGCAGCCCCCGCCTTCTTTATAAAGAGGGCGGACGCCAAGCCCGAAACGGGTGTAAACGCCTTCGTCGTAATAAGCCTGCATATAGCGCATGGCTTCCGCGCAGGACTGCGGAGAAACAAGCAGTGTCACGAAAGCCATTTTGCCATTGCGCATGGACAGCTTGCCAAAGTCCTTTTCAACAAAATCTCGCGACTGCAAAGCGCCGGTGACATAATCAAAAAACGCGCCGTAACCTCTATTGCGCCAAAGCATTTTCAAATATTCGGTTATGCTGCCGGTGTCAGTCTGCCCGGAAACGATGGCACTTTTCCCGGACGGCAGAGTGCAGCCTATTTCAAAAGCCACATGGCCGATGGAATGAGCGTCGCCCATTTCCACGGCGGCGGTATTGTGGGCGTATCCTTCAAGCATGGTGTTAACGTTGGTCCAGTCAATGTCGCCCGGAGAACGGATAATGCCAAGCGTGATGTAATTGGGATAATGGCGGTAAGCCGCTTCCGCCGGTTTGGAAAACTGCGCGGGATCTCCGTCGGAGTCAGAACCGCCGGAAAAGCTGTCCTCCGAAGCCGGAACGTCCAGCCCGAGCTGCTCAAGCAATGACGGCCGGTCCGCCGCATTCGCGCCAGTAGAAAACAACAAACAAAAAACCGCCGCCAACAACCCCGTTTTAATCTTCATAAAAAATACCTTTTACAAATTTGGCTGAGACTGATGATATTGTATATCATATTTCCGCCATTTCTCAATAAAATAAATCGCGGATGAGCGGAGTGCTTATCGCCGAAGCGGACCGCGCCAATCCAGGATTATGTGGCGAATATTCCAGCTGGCGATTTCTTAAGCCAGGAATAGCCTGTAAAATTCCCATTTATACAGGTTTATTTCCCCCCTAAATTTTCTTTGGTACAAATTACATTTTGCTTTTCGCAGTTTGTACCGGCGAAAGAATATGAATGGGTTTACCCAAGAACGCTATTTCCTCGCCATTTTTGTATTCCACTTCGTAAATATACAGTTTGTTATCCTTCCAATCAAATCCGTAACGTAAAGGGTAGTCATTTTTATCTCTTATGACTTTGTTCGTTTTATCAAGCATCATAAAACTATCGCTCGGAAACACGCAATCCGTATCCATTTGGTAATTCATCACATCAGTTTTTCCCGGCCATTTAATGTGGTCGCCGGAAAAGACAAAGCTGCGGCCTTTTTCATCCTTATAGTTTCCGGAAAGCACCAGCTCTGCCAGATATTTTCCAGAATCACCTAGGCTCATCGGAGAACCTAATCTGACAAATTTATTCCGCTTTGCCTCAGACGAAATCCATATCAGCTCGGTCGTGTTTTTCCCGATTCTGCCGGAGATTTTAAGCAGTTGGTCGACACCGATAGCGGGCGTATGACTGCTGCCGTGAAGCCGATACGTGTCCTTATCCGCAGTCGCATCCGGTCCGCGAAGGTAAAGCAGTCCGGTCCCCTCATGGAAGTTGTAGCCTACCTCTAAATAATATATGCCGCTGCTTTGGGATATTACAAATTCACTTTCATTGCTTATGGCTCTTGCGGTTTTGCATGCCTTGATCGGAGATTTTGTTGATTGCAGTGTGTCAAGAAAATCCTTGAGCACCCATGTTCCCACAAATGAATCAAGATTTACACCAATTTCTTCTTTTGCGGATTCTGCAACATTTTTCTGCTGAACTGTTTCAGCTGCAGGTAAATAAGTTGCAGTTAGAATCATCACCAGGGCCAACATTATGTATATTTTCATTTCGTTCTTTCTCCTTTAGGCTTTTTGCTGGTTAGAGTGCATTTTTAAATTTTAAGCATATTTTCTAGCGGGAATCCAGAGCGGAGTGCTTATCGCCGAAAAAACAGCTACAATGTTTTGTATACGGCACCACTATCGGGGGAATGGATGAACATGCGAAACGTATCAACGAAACTGGCAGTCTACGGTCTGGCCTGCGGACTCTTTACCGCGGTGTCCGCCCTGGCGCAAACGCCTGATTATAATGAAGCCATAGATATTGCGGTACAGCAGGGCGCCAGCCCCGCAGGCTGGGTGGCTCCGGCGGGTTCGCTAATAAGCATAACCGGCAATCCGGTGACCGATGCCGCTTACGGCGTAAAATATGATTCCGGGAAAATCATCGTCCGCACAGCCGCCAAAGCGTTCCGTTACACTTCGAAATATGCAGGGCAGGCGGACACCATTTTCGGCCTTCCCAGCGCGGCGGCGGCCTGGGTTACCACGGGAAACGACGCCACCAATTTCCTTCAAAACAACGGCGTAAACGGAAGCAACGCCACAAAACTCCTTGAGCGCGGACTGGGAATGAACGACGACGGCTCGCACGACATAGTGGTGGAGATGGCCGTTCTGCCGGACATGGACACCATCATGCGCCCGATAAAAAACCCCGACATCAGCACCTATTCCGCCGCCTCGGCGGATTACGGCAACGCCGCGTCTTTCCAGCAGCCGGGCACAATGAGTTCAACAACCTACAGCAATTTCCAGGCCTATTACAACAGCTGGAAAATCGGCGCCCTGGATAATAAAACCTTTCCCTGGACGCAAATGGGCTACACCTTCTTCTGGGGCAACGGCACCACCCAGGCGGACATACAGGGAATGACCGAATTCATCCTCCTGGGCCAGACACCCGTGACGCTGTACGGGATGTACGCAACTAACTCATATATTTACACGCTTAACGACGGCACGAATTTCAGTTCGGCCTCCGGCGCGCAATACGGCAACGGTTTCGCCAGTTTTAAAGTTGACGGCGACTGCGACACTATCTGGGCCGGGCACCGTTTTCAGAAAAACGCGCGCACCGCCACCGCGAACGAAATTATTATAGACAGCACCGGTTATGTTTCGGGTGGTTCAGGAATTCTGGTCTGGTCACTTAACTACGAGGTCACCAATAACGGCGTCATTTCCGGGGACACGAACTTGAAATTCGCTGTGGCGAACAGCGCCAACGTTGCCGTTTTGTTCCAGGGCGACACAACCTATACTTACGGAACCCCGCTTGCGGGCATAAACAAGCTGACCAATTCCGGCACTATTTCCAGTCCCGAAATCGCCATTAAAGCCGCGGGCGGAGACACCACCATAATCAACAACGCTGGCGGCGTACTGGCGGGCGGGAGGTACTCCGTTCTCACCAGCACGGGCAACGACACTTTAACCCTGCACGGCGGCAGCGTCACCGGCGACATAGACTTGGGGGGCGGAACCAATGCCTTCACCATAGACGGTGCGACCACCCTGTCTTTTTCCCTGGCGCGCAATACGGCAAGCACCGCCCATGTCACCAACGTGACATCCGCCGCCATCAGCGACAACACGGCGACGGTAGCGCCAGTGATAACCGGAACCGATAATATCCGCGACAACGACTCTTTCCTGATAATAAACGCCGGGACGCTTACCGCGGATCCGACAAAAATCCTCATTACAAACGACAGTTCGCGCCCCATGATCACGTTCACCCCGTCGTCCGCCGGCAATCAGCTGTCCCTGACGGCAAACCGCGACAACGCTTATTATACGCGCCTTAGCGGTTACTCCGGCGTAGGTTCTGCCGTAGACGCCATCGCCAACAGTTCCACGGGCGACATGGCGGCCCTCATCGGCAGTCTGGACGCGAGCGGCAATCCCGGCGACGCGGGCAAACTCGCCCCCGCCGTGGACAACGGCGCGCTGGCCTCCGCCGCGCAGGTCAGAAACCGCTTCAACGACAATATAGTGAACCACCTCACGGATTCCACGCAAAAACTTTTATCGGCAAACCCGGCGGTGTGGGGTCAGGTGTTTGATTCCTATCTGCACCAGAGCCCGCGCGGAACTAGCGGAGGCTACACGGCTGACGTATGGGGCATTTCGGCTGGTTTTGACCGCAGGCTGGGCGACAATATCATCGTCGGCATCGGCACGGGCTACGCCAGCAACAACCTCACTTCTCGGGACGGCACCGGCGGCGGCACCAGCAAAAACTACCAGGGCAGTTTATACGGAACTCTTCTGGGAGAAAACGCGTATCTCTCCGGAGTGCTGATGTTCGGCTATAACGACTATTCCGCTTCCCGCGCCATAAACTTCGGGAACATTTCCCGCACGGCGAAAAGCGATTACGCCGGCCAGCAGTATTCCGCCTACGCGGAAGCCGGAAAAACCTTTGACAAGGAAGGACTGCTGGTCACGCCGCTGGCCTCGCTGCAGTATTCCTATCTGCATACCGGCGCGTACACCGAAACCGGCGCGGGCGCGGCGGATCTGTCCGTCAACAGCCAGAATTACGGAACGCTTCAGTCCGGACTCGGGGTGAGAATAGGCTGCGCGCTAAAATATGTCATACCGGATATCCACGCCAAATGGCTTTACAACATCGCGCAGGACAATATGGAAGCCACCGCAAACTTCACGGACGGCGGCCCGGCGTTCACCACAACCGGCTATTCCCAGCCGCGCTCAAGCGGACAGCTGGGAACGAAACTGATTTTCAGTCTGAGCGGCGCGCTCGCGCTGACCCTTAATTATGATCTGGAAATAAAAGAGGATTTTTACAGCCATTACGGCTACGGCAATCTCCGCTTCTCGTTTTAGGGAGTCCGGCGGCGCGCCGGAATTATTTGAGCATATCGCCTAACCGGTTCTGAATTTCCGGGAACTTCTTCTCAAGAAACGACAACAGTTCCCCAGCGCCGTCGAGACCGCCGGCACGGGCCATAATTTCCAGCCGCGCGGAAATTTTGTGAAGAACCAACGCTCCGACATTGCCGCTGGCCCCCTTAAGCGCATGGGCGGCGTCCCGCACGGCGGCCACGTCGCTCCCGGCGATACCGTCCCTTATTTTCGCCAGCGACACCGCGGCGCCTTTGTTAAATTCGCCTATGATTTCCCCCACCACATTTACATATTCCGGACCGGCAAGTTCCCGCAGCTTATTAAACGGCTCCGAGTCGAAATCCATGTCCCACTTGGCGATGGCGGCCTGCAATTCCTCTATGCGCACGGGTTTTGAGACATAATCGTCCATGCCGCACTCGATGCACTTCTCGCGGTCGCCTTCAAGCGCGTTTGCGGTCATAGCTACAACGGGCGTATGGCGGCGGGTTCCTTCCTTTTTGCGAAGTTCCATAGTCGCGGTGAACCCGTCCATCTCCGGCATTTGGCAGTCCATAAGCACGAGATCATAAGGTATCCGGTTAAGCGCGGTCAGCGCTTCCTGCCCGTTTCCCACGGTGTCCGGCTCATACCCCAGCGAACGCAACTGCAACCTGGCGACAAGCATGTTCGCGCTGTTGTCTTCGACCAGCAGAATTTTAAAAAACGGCCTTTTTTCCCGTTTCATCCGCGCGGTGTTTAAATTAACATCCTCGGTCCGCCCGGCTCTCGCCAGAGACAGCAGGCATTTCCGCAAGACTTCATGTTTAACAGGTTTTACCAGAAAATCGGCAATCCCCGCCGCATTCATTTCTTCGCGGCTTATAATTTTTCCCGCTGAACTTACGAGCACTATGTGTATGCCAGAGAGCGCCGGATTGCCCCTGATTGCCGCCGCCACCTGCAAACCGTCCATGCCGGGCATCAGCATATCCAGCAAAACACAAGCGAACGAATCCGGACCGCCGGCGCATTTTTCCAGCAAGGCAAGAGCGTCTCTGCCGCTGGACACCTGCGAATGCCTGACCTCCAGCTGGTCAAGCTGGGTTGATAAAATATACAGGTTAACAGGCATATCGTCCACGATAAGAACATTCATGCCCTTAAGCAGCTCCGGATGCGCCGAATGCGTCTCCGGAGGAAGCGTTCCTTTGGGAAAGCGCAGGACAATGTTGAAAGAGGAGCCTTTCCCCGGTTCGCTTTCCACACTGATGGCGCCCCCCATTAAATTCACCAGCCTTTTTGAAATGGCAAGCCCCAGTCCGGTGCCGCCATATTTACGAGTAGTAGAGGCGTCAGCCTGAGTAAATGATTCAAACAGGCGGGGTTTAGCGTCTTTGTTTATGCCTATTCCGGTATCCGTAACCCGAATACGCAAAGTAGCGCTTTCGGCGTCCTGCTCCAAAGTGTCCACATAGATAACGACTTCGCCTTTTTCCGAAAATTTCACGGCATTTCCCGCCAGATTGATAAGCACCTGGCGCAAATGCCCCGGATCCCCCACCAAGACGAGCGGCGTGCCAGGCAGGATAATGGCTCCCAGTTCCAGTTTTTTCTCGTGCGCGCGTATCGCCACAAGCTCCAGCGTGCTCTCGATAACCTGGCGCAGATCGAATGAGATTTTCTCCAAAACCAGCTTACCTGACTCTATCTTTGAAAAATCCAGAATATCATTAATAATCGTCAGCAGATAGTCGCCGGAATTGCGCACGGTTTCAAGAAGACTTTTCTGCTCGGCAGCAAGTTCGGTGTCCAGCAAAATACCCGTAAGGCCGATAATGGCGTTCATGGGGGTTCGTATTTCATGGCTCATAGTAGCCAGGAAATCGGCTTTGGCCTGGGTGGCACGCAAAGCCTCGTCTTTGGCTTTAATCAGTTCGACCTCGGACTGTTTGCGCAGCGCCGCTTCGCCGATATGCGCGGCGATGCCTTCAAGATCCGCTAGGATTGCAGAAGTGAAACAATCTTTTTTATAAGCGTTAAGCTGGAGCACCCCCACGATCTCCGTCTTTGCGCGAATGGGAATAAGCGCAAAAGAGGAGTATCCGTCATGAATGCAACGGTTTCGCGGATTAAGCCGGGGATCATCCCCCGGTGGAATTGTGAGCAGCATGGGAGAATCATTGGTCCAGAAACTCCCCCCCGGCGTCAGCAACGGATTGGCTCCCCCTTTAAGCACCATACCGCAAGTGCATTCCATAAGAAGCTGTCCGTCTGCTCCGTAGCAGGCGGAGCCGGAACTGTCGCGGACAGCGAGGGTATTTTCTGTAAGCAGAAAATCGGAAGGGAATCCGGTCTCGGCAAAATAAGGGAAATCATCTTCGTCGCGCAGCCGGATGCCTGCGGCGTCCACTCCCGTAGCCTGCTTAATTACGGCAATTATCTGCCTGATAGAATCCCGAAAATCGTTCGCCGTATTTATAATACCCAAAACGGTATTGGAAAGCTGGCGGTAAGCCTCCGCCTGCTTGCGCTCGGTGATATCGGTAATCACTCCGACCATGCGAACGGGCTGTCCTGCGCTGTCGCGCATCATCACTTTTCCGCGATCCGATACCCACAGGTAACTTCCGTCTTTGCGGCGCAGCCGGTACTCGAACTTATAAATAGGGACTTCTCCCCGCAAATTCTTTTGCACCGCGGCCAAAGTCGCGTTCAAATCGTCGGGATGCACGCGGGAAGACCAGTCTTCCAGCTCGCCGCTCAAATCATCTTTGCCGCAGCCCATCATTTCCATCCACCGAGGAGAGCAGAAAAGTTTGCTAGTAGCGACGTTCCAATCCCAAACGCCGTATTCCGCGCCTTCCAGAGCGAATTTCCAGCGTTCTTCGCTCTGGCGCAGCGCGTCTTCGCTGTGTGAAAGCTTTACGGCGAGTTCGCGCAGCTGGGTGGCCCTTTCGGACATTACCTGTTCGCTGCGTTTGCGCTCGGAAATATCCCGGAGTATCTTCGAAATGCCGATTATCTTGCCATCAACATCTTTGATCGGGGAAATAGTAACGGAAACATGCAGCGGCGTACCGTCTTTCCGAATGCGCACGCTGTCGAAATTGGGAACATGCTCGCCTTTACTGATTTTGGCGGAGATATCATCGTCTTCCGTGCTGCGTTCGGGCGGAAATAAGGCAGGGATTTTCCTGCCTATGGCTTCCTGTGGCGTATACCCCAGCATCTTCTCCGCGGCGGCATTCCAGCTTGTGTACACGCCGTCAAGGGATTTGCTGACGATAGCATCTTCCGAGGAATCAACAATGCCGGCCAGCCTGGATAAAACAACCCTGGTTTCCTCCATTTCAGTAACGTCGCGCGCGGCGGCGTAGATTGCTTTTTCCTGGAGGAACGGGGTTCCCGTCCACATAAACGTATGCAGGGTTCCGTCCTTACCCTGAAATCGGTTTTTAAATTCCCCGGTATCGCTGCCTTTCACCAAAGCATCAATCTCCAGAACGGTAGCGGCCCGATCGTCAGGATGAACCAATTCCATAACTGGTATGGCTAACAATTCCCGCTCGGAATAACCCAGCAGGCCTGACCATTTATGGCTGACGCTCTTAAAATATCCGTCGAAACCGATAATGCACAGAAGATTCTCGGATATATCATAAAACCGCTGGGCGGTTCTTGCCGCGGCAACGGCGGCCCTATAATCCATAGCCAGCAATTCTTCGTTAACCATTTCCGCCAAACTTCGCAATACCTGCAATTGCTGCGGAGTTAACGTGCGCGGTTTGGTATCCTTCAGGCAAAGCACTCCCACGTTTTGCCCGTTCCGGGCCATTAACGGGATGCCGGCGTAAAACCTGATATGAGGTTCACCGGATACATGCGGATTTGAGGAGAAACGCGGATCTTTGACCGCATCTTCCACAATGAAAATATCTCTGCACGAAATGGCATAGGAACAGAACGAGTTTTCTCGCGGAAGCTCAGTTTCTTCAATACCCTGGCGGGACTTAAGCCATATACGGTCGGCATCAACCAGGCTCAGCAACACAATAGGTATATCTAAAAGCAGCTGCGTTAACTGAGTCAGGCGGTCAAAACGGTCTTCAGGAGGAGTATCCAGTATTTTAAGCTCGCACAAAGCGGCCAGGCGCTTTGATTCTTCGTTTGACTGTGGGGATATAGGCATACAATATATACCTCGATTCGCGTCCTATTGGCGTTTATAGCGCTGCGCCCATGTGGTTTTCTCCCAGGTTACGCGCGCGGGCGAACTCTGGTTGGGGCCGGCATTGGCGTGGACCGACCCGCTGCCGAACACCGTAACATTACCGCCCCACACACGCCCGTAAAGAGGACCGTAAAGGCTCCAGATTCCGGACCTTTCTTCCAGATACGCGTGCAGCGGAGCCGGGCAGGCCAGCACATGGGTGTTGGAGTTTTGCTCGCCGAAAAACAAAAGACTAGACGGCATTTTGCTCAGGTTATTAATCGCGCAGGCATTGCCGGTGTTAATTACACCGTTAAAATATATGGTGACGGTACCGCCTGTTGTGTCGGCATTGAGCGTGCCGTCCACTGTTATGTTCGAAAAGTAATAGGTGCCCGGAGCGA
>JBAYFS010000008.1:0-23915 GCA_041667045.1 Elusimicrobiaceae bacterium
GGACCAGAGGACTTACCGCCCACACCAGCATGAAAAACAGCAGAAACCGCGCTTCACAAACCGCCACCGCGCACACCGAGACAAGAAGAAACAACTGGGACACGGAAAACTTCACGGAAAATGCGGAATCTCCGACCAGTTCTTTTTGCGCCAGATGTATTTCTGCAAGCCATTCTGAAGCACGCCTCAGCAATATCGCCGCTGTTATCGCAACCCCCGTTCCGGCAACTCCCGCACTTAAAGAATATGCCGCAAAACCAAGCGGAATGACCAACAGCACGCGAAAACACATCAATGATTTTATAGTGCCGTTATATTCGCCTGAGATATCGAGGCCGGAACCTGCGCGCAAAATAAGATTCCTGGCGTTTGCTGAAAAGCTGTAATAAAGCGCCAAAGCGGCGCTTTGGATAATGCCAAGGTCAGCGGCGAGCGCGGTCTGTCCTGAAAAACCTGCGGTCAAAAGCAAAAACTGTATACCAAAAGTATTAAGAGTGAAGGCCAGCGGGAATGAAAAAAATTTCCGGATATTCGCCATTATTATATTCTACCACAATGAAAACGCTAACCTGTGATTGCAATAACCTGGCTGTTGCTGAACAGTTCCGGTTAAGAGCTAAAAACGCTTCTATTTACAGGCGAAGCGCACAAAAAAGCCCCAGTCAAACCGGGGCTTTTTCTACAAAGGTCTGTTTTCCGTTACTTTTTAGCGGGCGAGTCGGGCAGCTGTATTTTCTGCACGGGCTTGGCCGGAGCCGCCGGTGTTTCGCCTTGAGGCGCGGCTTTTTCAGCTTCGCCCTGAGGAGGCGTCACCGCAGTGCCGGGGGTGGGAGCCGACAGGGGTTCCCGTCCATATTTATCCACCACGGACTGCGCCCTGCGGGAGCCGCCCATAAAGGTGAGGCCTACGGACGTGACGGCAATAACTAGCGCCACGCCGAGAGTGAATTTTTTAACAAAACTCGTGCCGGACGCGCCGCCGAAAACAGCCTCGCTGCCGCCTCCGCCGAAAACGCCCATGGCGTTTCCTTTTCCGCTCTGCAAAAGCACCGCGACAATGAGCAGGAAACAAGCCGCGAAATGAATAATGAGAACCAGTGTGTACATTTGTCAGTCTCCTTTTATTTAGGAAGAAGCGCCGCAAGTCCCGGCAGTTCTTTTCCTTCCAGAAATTCCATGCTGGCCCCGCCGCCCGTAGAGCAGTGGGAAAGCTGGTCGGCTTTTATGCCGGCTTTTTTCAGCACCCGCAGGCTGTCCCCTCCGCCGACCACGGTAGTGGCTCCGGCTTTGGTGGCTTCAACCAGCGCTTTCGCGATTTCCAGACTGCCCGCGGCGAACTCGTCCGTTTCAAAAACACCGACGGGACCGTTCCAGAATATGGTTTTGGCCTTGGAAATGTGTTCTTTAAAAAGCGTAATACTGCGCGGGCCGATATCAAGCCCCATCCAGCCTTCGGGAATAGCCATCGCCTGCGTGGTTTTAACGTTGCCGGTTTCGGTAATCCCCTTGGCGATTACATGGTCCGCTGGCAGGAGGCATTCCACGTGCCTGCCGTAAGCCTTGGCGATGATTTCGGTGGCGGAGGCAACCTTGTCGTCTTCCACAAGGGAAGTGCCTATTGACACGTTCTGAGCCTTAAGAAACGTGTACGCCATGCCGCCGCCGATTAAAAGCATATCAACTTTTTCAAGCAGTTTATCAAGAACGGTTATCTTATCCGACACCTTCGCGCCGCCGATAATCGCCAGAAACGGCTTGGCGGGGTTGTTTATAAGCGGACCGAGGAATTCCAATTCTTTCTGCACCAGAAAACCAGTGCAGCCCGGCAGATACTGCGCTATCGCCGCGGTGGACGCGTGCGCCCGGTGAATCGCGCCGAAAGCGTCTTCCACAAACAGCTGCCCGTGCCGAGCCAGCTGTTTGGCGAAGGCCGGATCGTTCTTCTCCTCTTCCGGATGGAAGCGGAGATTTTCCAGCAGCACTATTTCGCCTTTTTTAGCGGCGTCCACAACTTTATCGGCCTCCGGGCCGACGCAGGTGGGGGCGAAATGGACTTTCGCCCCCATCAGTTTTTCAATCGAAGCGACAACCGGTTTCAGACTGAATTCCGGCGCAACATTGCCCTTGGGCCGCCCGAGATGGGCCATAAGCGTTACGCGGCAGTTATTATCAAGCAGATACTTCACGGTTTTCACCGTCGCGGCGATACGTTTGTCGTCCGCCACTTTCCCGTCCTTGATCGGAACATTGTAGTCCACGCGGACAAGAACATTTTTATTCCGCAAATCCATATCCTGGATTTTTGGCAGCTTGGATATATCCATTCAGTCCTCCGGTCGTTCAACTATTTGGCAAGAGTTTTCTTGACCATTTGCGCAAGCGTCGGCTCCGAGCGGTCTTTATAGGAATAAAGCACGCGGGAAGAGGGCCGCTTGATCTTAAGCAGCCGGCCCAGATCTATGGGAGTGCCGATTACAACCACGTCGCAGGGGACGTTGTTGATCGTCTCTTCCAGTTCGGCCATCTGCTTGTCGCCATAACCCATGGCAGGCAGGATTTTGCTTACATGGGCGTATTTTTCGTAAGTCTTGAGAATCGAACCCACGGCGTAGGGCTTGGGCGGGACGATCTCGCCCGCGCCGGCGTTCCGGGCGGCGATATAGGCCGCGCCGAATTCCATCTCGCCGTGCGTGAGGGTCGGTCCGTCTTCGACCACAAGCACTTTTTTGCCTTTCAAATCCACGGGGGTTTCGAACTCGCAGGGCGAATCAGCCTCGACAATCACGGCTTTCGGATTGATCGAGAGGATATTCGCGCGGACGCGGGCGATATTTTCCTTGGTCGCCGTGTCCACCTTGTTTATAATCACGACATCGGCCATTATGGCGTTTGTCATGCCGGGATAATACATCAGTTCATGCCCGGGCCGGTGCGGATCCACGACGACAATATGCAGATCCGGTTTATAAAAGGGAGTGTCGTTATTGCCGCCGTCCCACAAAATGACGTCGGCTTCTTTTTCGGCTTCGGCCAGGATCGTGCCGTAATCAACGCCTGAGTAAACGACGTGCCCTTCGCGGATATGAGGCTCGTACTCTTCCATTTCTTCAATGGTGCATTTGTGTTTCTTCAAATCGTCATATTTGGCGAAACGCTGGCAAGTTTGGGCGACCAGATTGCCGTACGGCATCGGATGCCGGATAGCGACCACCTTTTTGCCCATTTCTTTTAAAATGGAAGCGATTTTCCGGGTTGTCTGGCTCTTTCCGCAGCCGGTGCGCACCGCGCAAACCGCGATAACCGGCTTTTGGGATTTGATCATGGTCCGGGACGCGTCCAGAATGGTGAAGTCCGCGCCGCAGGCCGTGACGAGAGAACCCTTTTTCATCACATCTGCGAAATTCACATCACTGTAGGAAAAAATAACTTCTTCGATTTTATGCTTTCGGATGAGACCCGTTAACTCGCTCTCATCATAGATAGGGATGCCACCCGGATAAAGTTTACCCGCAAGTTCCTTGGGATACTTGCGGCCGTCAATGCCGGGGATCTGGAAAGCCGTAAAAGCAACTACTTCATATGCGGGATTGTCGCGGAAAACCACATTGAAATTGTGAAAATCACGTCCAGCCGCACCCATGATAATTACTTTCTTAGCCATACTGAAACCTCCAGTTTCAAGAAATCCGTGCCGGACGGCTGAACCGTCCGGCGCGAATTTCGGAACGAACAAAGCTTAAAAACCTTTCTTGGCTATATAGCAGGCAAGGTCATTTACTCTGTTTGAGTAACCCCATTCGTTATCGTACCAGCTGTAAACTTTGACATGCGTGCCGTCCATAACATGAGTCAGGCTCGAGTCAAAAATACTGCTGTGAGGATTACCGTTAAAATCCTTCGAAACGAGAGGCTCGTCCACATACTCGAAGTATTTCGCGAGCGCGCCCGAAGCCGCTTTTTTCATCGCCGCGTTGATTTCTTCTACGGTTACGGATTTCTCCAGATTAACCGCCAGATCAACCAGCGAGACGTTGGGCGTGGGAACGCGGATAGCGATACCGTTGAGTTTGCCTTTGAGCTGGGGGATGACAAGTCCGATGGCCGCAGCGGCGCCGGTCGTTGTCGGTATCATCGACAATGCCGCCGCGCGCGCGCGCCGCAAATCCTTGTGCGGTGCGTCTAAAATGACCTGATCGTTCGTATAGGAATGGATCGTGGTCATGAGGCCGGATTTGATCCCGAAACTCTCGTGAAGGACCTTAGCTACAGGAGCAAGACAATTCGTAGTGCACGAAGCGTTGGAAATAATGTTGTGTTTCCCCGGCTGATAGTCCGTTTCGTTGATGCCCATGCAGACCGTCAGGAGGCCGTCGCCTTTCGCCGGCGCGGAGATGATGACTTTTTTCGCGCCCGCCTTAAGGTGCATAGCCGCCTTATCAGTGGTGGTGAACCGGCCTGTTGACTCGTAAACGATGTCAACGCCCAGCGCGCCCCAGGGAAGGCTTTCCGGATTTTTCTCGGAGACAACCTTTATTTTTTTGCCGTCGACAATAAGATATTCGCCCTCGGCCTTGACTTCTCCGGGGAAAATACCGAACGTAGAATCGTATTTAAGCAGATGTGCGAGGGTCTTCGCGTCAGTGAGATCGTTAACCGCGACGAATTCAATGTCCGGGTTATTATATCCTGATCTGAAAACCAGTCTACCAATACGACCAAAGCCATTAATTCCAACTTTAACTGCCATTGTCTTCCTCCTTTGGAAAACTTATTTGTAGGCGGAGATCGGCATATCCGCCTATATAATAGCATAGCAAAATTAAAGGGTAAGGCAAACTGAGGGCAATCAACAGAAACCGAGGGCAAAAACCGGGCAAACCCGGAACATGGCCCCGCAGCGGAAGGAACAGGAACCCTCCAAAAAAATCCGGCTGCGTTTTGATTCGCAGCCGGAAGTCTAGTTCAGATTAGGCGGATTTGAAATTATTGGGCCTTTTCCTGCGCCCGTATTTATTGCGAAAGAAGGGACGCCTGCCGCCCTGGGGCTGCGGTTTCCTGAACGCGGGCCGCCATTTCAGCGTGGCCTTAATGGGCGAGGACAAGCGCCAGAAAAATATCACGGCAAGCATTAACAGCAGACCGCCGAACGCGGCAAAAATACCCCGGACAAACCACTTGTCATGGAATTTCAGGGAAACCACATGTTTGCCGGCGGGAACGCTGAGCACGGGGATCGGCGTTTTCCCGGCCGCAAACGGCACGGCCTTGCCGTCCACCGCGCCGGAATAATACGGCGAGGGCGAAACTCCGAACAGCACATCAACCGGCTGAGCGAATTCCGTCACCACGGTTATCCCGTCGGAAAAGAAATCGGCTTTAAGCGGCACGACGCGGTCAATGCCTAGCATGCGTTTGTCCAGAGCGACCGAGTTCACCCCGTCCGCCGCGGCGCTTACCATCGGGATGGCGTTGGGAACTTCTAAGATAACGCGGTTTTCATCGGAATAATATTCTTTCGCGCCGGAATCGTTCAGGAACCGACCGAACAGCCCCACATCGGCGCGGTTTACCACATACCAGCGCGCGCCCTGGAATTTGAGGGCGTAATCCACCTCACGGTCCGCGTCCCCTCCGCTTAAACTCACAAAACCGTTCTGATTAAGAAACGGCGAAAACCGCACGAATCCCGGAGCCAGAGTCTGATAGCCCGCCACATTATACAGATCCCACATCGTCGCGAAGTTGAAGGCTAGAGTATGCTGCATATAGCCGTTGCGTAGACTCTGCGGATTGGCGAAAGACGCTATGCGCCCGTCAACCAGCTTATCCTGCAAAGGCTCGGTAAGCGGCACAGGTTCCTCATGGACAAGGAAATTGCGCGAGGGAAGACCCGCGTATATAATAAAGGAAAACGCCACGTTAAACACCGCGGAGTAAACCACGATACGCTTCATGTCCACGCTGCCGAGCCGGTAAGCGATACGCCGGGCCAGGTGTACGATGCCAAGCGACGCGGCCGCCACCAGAAACGCGTTCGCAAAAAGCATTATCTTAAAATCGTAACGGAAGCGGTTTAAAACGGGAATCTGATAAACCAGCCTGTCGAAAGCGCCGAAACTCCACAGCAAAACTACTCCGGCGGAAACAAGAACAGGCGCCAGCCACAGTTCATGGCGGGTGCGTTTTATATCCCGCAAAAGGCCGAGCAAACCGGCCAGAACACCGTATCCCAGAAAGCAGAAGTAGGGCACAAAGAAGCTGAAGTAATTAAGCTCTGACGAAAACATTTTCGCCAGCTTCGCCAGTGACCCCGTTTTAAGCGGTTCCGACGAGAACGGGAACACCATGCCCCAAAACCAGAACAGGACATTATTGCGCCAGCTGGAGAATTCCGAGTAGGTAAGAGGCTTGGCCCGGTCGGCGGAAATGCCCGCGTATTTCGCCATGGGAAGAAGAACGGGCGCGCTCAGAAGCGCCGTGAAACCGAACGACATGAGGTACAGCTTGACCGCTTTTGAAAAACGCGCGCGGTCGGACCGCACCTCCCGTCTCATGATATAGGAAAATGTGAAAACTATTTCCGCAATGAACCCCAAAACCATATACTGCACGGAACCGGTTAACGCGAGCAGCGTTTTAAACGCCACAGACCAGACCATGTTGCCGTAAACCGGCTCGTTAACGATTCTGGAAGCGGCCCACAGCATCCAGGGGAACCAGGCCGCTGCGGGAATCGTGAGAATCCAGGAACTGCCCAGAAAAATAGCGAATCCGGTTACGGGCCAGGCGGTCGCGCCGAAAAAGCAGGCGTAGGAAGGCAGACGGCAGGTACGCTGCAGGAACAGGAACATGCCCGCCGTGCCGATAAGCAGGTGCAAAATAACATAAGCGTCTATAGCCGCGAAATAGTTTCCCGTGATAAAAAGACTCAGGAAAGTCGCCAGATAACTGAACGGATAAAGCGCGGCCCAGAACCCGGTGGCCAGAAAGGGCACTCCGCCGAACTGGTGAAAATTGACATAAGGAATATGTCCGCTGAACACCGATTTAAACGCGAAAATGAAAGCCGGCAGAAACGCGTTTCTGTTATCGTCCTGCAGGAAATAATACGGCCTGGTCACTTCCAGCGCGCAAAAAAACGCCAGCACCAGCAGCACGGCGCCAAGAACATAGCGCTGTTCTCTAACCCAAAACTTCAGTTTCTCTGTCATCAGCTCAACCCCGAATATTTACCACGGCTTGCCTGCGGCAAACCGCATTAAAAAGATACGGGGGCTTGCGCCCCCGTTAATTACGAATAAGCGTTTTCCGCGGTCCTGCTTTTCACTTCTCCGAGCAAAGCCGCTATAACAGCCTCTATTTTAAGGTCGGGAATATTCTTCCCGCTCTTTACGCGCACGGTTACCGTGCCGTTTGCGGCCTCATTCGCGCCCAGAATAAGCATGTAGGGCACTTTTTTCAGTTGCGTTTCGCGAATTTTAAGGCCTATTTTTTCGTTACGGTCATCCAACTCAGCGCGGATTCCCGCGTCCACAAGCTTTTGCCTGATTTCCTGCCCGTAGGCGTTCTGGCCTTCGGTCAGCGTCAGCACCTTTACCTGCACCGGCGTCAGCCAAAGCGGGAACCAGCCGGCGTAATGCTCGACCAAAATACCGTAAAACCGTTCCAAAGAACCCAGCAGCGCCCGGTGCACCATATAAGGACGATGCTCATGCCCGTCCGAGCCTACGTAGGATAATTCGAAACGTTCCGACATGTTGAAATCGAACTGAATCGTTCCCAGCTGCCATTCGCGGGCGATGGCGTCTTTGATTTTAAGGTCAATTTTTGGCCCGTAGAACGCGCCGCCGCCCTCGTCCACGGAATAAGGGATGTTTTCAGCTTCCAGCGCTTTTTTAAGCGACGCCGTGGCCTGCGCCCAGCGCGCAGGCTCGCCCACCGCGCCCTCAGGCATGGTGGCGAGATACGCCGCGATATCGTTAAACCCGAACGCGCGGAGGATATGCAGGTTGAACTTCAGCGTGCGAACAATCTCCTCCTCAATCTGCTCGGGCGTGCAGAAGATGTGCGCGTCGTCCTGCGTGAACCCGCGCACGCGCATAAGGCCGTGCAGGACGCCCGCTTTCTCATAGCGGTACACCGTCCCCAGTTCAGCCCATCTTAAAGGCAGTTCGCGATAGGACCGTTTATGCGTTTTATAAACCTGGATGTGAAACGGGCAGTTCATGGGTTTCGCGTAATAATCCATTCCGTCTATATCCATCGGCGAGTACATGTTTTCTTTGTAAAAGCCCAGATGGCCCGACGTTTCCCACAGCTGCGCCCGTCCGATATGCGGCGTAAAGAGGAAATCGTAACCGGCTTTAAGATGCTCGCTCCGCCAGAAATCCTCAATGAGCACGCGCATGAGCGCGCCTTTCGGATGCCAGTGCACAAGCCCCGCGCCTACATCGTCGTGAAAGCTGAAAAGATCCATCTCTTTTCCGATTTTGCGGTGATCGCGCTTGGCGGCCTCTTCTTGCTGCTTGAGATAGGCGTCCAGTTCGTCTTTCGTATTGAAGGCCAAACCGTAAACGCGCTGGAGCATGGGCCGCTTTTCGTCGCCGCGCCAGTAAGCCCCGGCGATGCGGGTGAGCCGGAAATGTTTTAAGCGGCCCGTATCCGCGACGTGAGGGCCGCGGCAAAGGTCAATAAATCCGCCGTTTTCGTAATAAGACATTTTTTCATCCGGCAGAGCGCCGATAAGCTCGACTTTGTATTTTTCACCCCTGTCCAAAAAAAACTTGGCGGCTTCGCCCTTGTCATGTTCGGAACGGACAAACGGATGCCGCGCTTTGACAATCTCCTTCATCTTAGCCTCGATAACAGGCAGATCTTCGGGAGTGAATTTATGTTCGCTTTCAAAATCGTAATAAAAGCCGTTTTCTATGGCTGGGCCTATGCCAAGTTTAGTGCCGGGGAAAAGTTCGGTAACCGCCTGCGCCAAAACGTGCGCTGTAGAGTGGCGCATTCTCTCAAGGGCTTCATCTTTGCTGATGTCAGATGCCATAGCTTTTCTCCGTTAGGTATAATGTATATATGGTATAGTATATCAAATTTGAAAATCCGGGACCGTTATGCTTTCAAAACTCAAAATTTTCCTGTTTATTCCGCTGCTGGCGATTTTGTTTCTGAGCGGCTGCGTAAACAGCGTGCGCAAGCGCGGCGGCTACAGCGGACAGACCGTAGAAACCACGTTCAGCGGCACCTGCGTGAAAGTGTCCGACGGCGACACTATCCGGGTTCTGCACGACGATATCGAGGAAAAAATACGCCTTTACGGAATAGACGCACCCGAACTGACGCAAAAAGACGGGGAAGCGGCCAAAGATTTCATGCGGAAAATGGTTTATGAAAAAAACGTGACCGTGCACGTGCAGGAAAAAGACCGTTACGGACGGTTGGTATCCGAAGTAACGGTAAACGGGAAAAATCTCAGCCTGGAAATCGTGAAAGTCGGCTGGGCCTGGTTTGAGAAGAAATACTCAACAGACTCATTTTTAGAAGAAGCCGAAAAAGAAGCTCGGGAAAAACGTCTGGGCATCTGGCGCGCGAATTACGTGCAGCCGCCGTGGGACTACCGCGCCGATCAAAAAAAACACCGCAAGAAACCATCCTCCTAAAAAACCAAAACCCGCGCCGCGCGAAACTTTTTCATTAAAAGAAAAAGGCTTGCCCCGTACTAAAACCGGAACAAGCCTCGTCGAGAAATGGTGCCCAGTATAGGACTTGAACCTATGACCTTTCCCATGTCAAGGGAACGCGCTACCACTGCGCCAACTGGGCGTAAATCAACCTTACCAATATATTTTATTAAAACCGGAGTGTTAAAGCAACATGCTGTCCAGTTTTCCGGGGGAGGGTCATCCCGACTCTCTGCCGCCCCGTATACGACGTATTCTGTTTCTGCAATGCGCCACCTGTGCTCTTGGACACACATATCCGTGTCGTTCGAGTTCACTTCTCCATCGTTTCACCGTCCGGGTGGATAAGCTGTAATCCCAACATATTTCGTCCAGATTTCCACCGGGCAGCATCCATTCACACACGATAGCGAGATTCTTTGCCAATGTATATCTATATTTCATAATTGACCCCGATTTTGATATGTTTTATCATCTCATTTACCGAAGGGAAAACCTGCCGACATCGATATAACCCAATCCTTGTCTGCGAAACTCCAAGTATAGCCCAAGCCCAGTGGCAGCGGAAAACGCCAGAATTGGTAATACAAATTAATTCCTGCGCCGGATTGATTGTATCTGCTGTTTCCATTCCAAACCCATGCGCTCTCGGCAAAAGATTCCACCGCTAGAATGCCTCTCTTGCTGCGGCTCAAAAAGTGGGAAAATGAAGCCGTGCCGCCGATTCCTTTGTCGCCTCGCCATTCGCGCCGGTATTGCCCGCGCAACCCGACATTGGGACCAGTGGGAATCAGTTGGGTGAACGGCAAAGACCACCCTTTAGTTCCGCTTACGCGGAAAGCGAGCTTGTCATGCTCTCTAAATTCCCACACTCCCCGCCAAGTCGCTTGCAGAATCGAATAGTCATATTCGGAATCCACGAAAGGTCCCGCTTTCATTCCCTTGAATTCCAAAACCTGCAAATTGCCTGTATTCTTGCGAGATTGGACGCGTTCGTCTAAATCCGAAAGTCCCAATCCCAGCACTACGCCCATGCCGCCCCCCTGCTGCGATATCCCGCCGTTGCCCTCATGCGTGTATGTGTAGTTTAGGCCGAGCATATTATGTCTTCCCGGTTCATCAGGAGTAGGGATTAAGGCATCTTTTATTACGAACTTCGCCATCGAAAAGGAAACGCCCAGTTTATGATTGTCGTTGAGCTTTCTGGAAACCGAGACGCGCTCCTGCTCTGAACGGCGTGTATACCAGTTTACGGGCTGCCCGACCTTGGCTGCATCCGGACTGGCCCCTAAAGTGTTGTATGCGCCGTCGGCGTATTGATTTTCCGTATAGTTATCGCTGACACCTTCCAGCGCAACTATCCAATCGCCCTTTGCAATAGCTGCAGTGGCGGAGCGGGTATTGGTTGCGGTTGTACCGCGCAGGAAAAGCGTTTCCGCGCGGTGAATCATGTTTCCTTCTATCAGCATGAGACTGAAGCCGCTTCCACTCGCACCTGATGTGAATAAAGGCAGTGGGACAATATACCAGCCGTCATCGGCATTGATGTCCACCACCACGCCATGAGAACTCTCATCATAGCGGCTTTTGACTTCCAGTTTACGAAAAACTCCCATTTCGTGCAGACGCTTTTTCACTTTGGCTTCCGCATCCGCAGTCCAAATGCCGCCTTTCTTTAGTTCCAGAACCCGCGCGGAGATCTCCTCGGCACTTGTATGTTTACTCGTTATATTGATAGCGGTTATGACTTTCCCCTCCAACTCCTCGCCTTGTGCATAAATTACACGCATCGGTATAAATGCAAAACAGAAAACTGTTGCGGCTATAAAATATCGTATGGTCATAAAAAACTCCGCGTGGAAGCTCCTGCCTTGTCCGTTTTATGGCGTTACCGCAAAAATCTGGCGATGGGGGGCCCGTATTGCCGTTTTGACCAAAATGTCTTTTTGGTTGAAAATTTGGCAAAAAAATATTCCGTGTCAGCGCAGACCTCTTATGAAGGTCCGCATCAGCACATTGCATGAATCTTCTTCGTTCGTTAGAGGCACTGACATTAAAATACGCACATCCATGCCTTGTAACAGGCGCATGCTGGCAAGAGCCATCATGCGACAATCGGACGATTTCATGCTTTTAAACTCCCCGGTGGCTATGCCTTGGCGAAAAAGCTTTTCCAAACGTTCACGAAATCGCTCGTTGGCTTTTTCAGTGTAAGCTTTTATCGTAGGCAAAAAATGAGGCAGGTCGCTCGCGAGAAGCGGATAAAGCGCGATGGTTTTCTTCGCTTCGAGATGGTAGGCGCGAAAAAACACCTCCAGCTTGTCCGCAATGGATTCCTTTTTCGCCATCAGGGTTTCCGTGTGGTCAAAAATCCTGTGCAATTCGTCTTCCGCTACCGCGCAAAAAATATGCTCTTTGTTTTTGAAGTAATAATACGCGTACTTGCGCGCCTTGCCCATGTCCGCAGCAATATCTTCCATAGTGGTTTTGCCTATGCCGTGCACTTGGAACAGCTTGCGGGCTACGCTTTTGATTTCTTCTTTTACCATCACTTCGCGGGCGTACATATTTCAACCTTTTGCCAAATTTGGTTCTTTAGATTATTCTAGCATCAAAACGAATATTTGTCAATACAATTACCCGCCGTTTTTTCCCAGCAAACGCAGCAGAGTCCATTTCAGTTTGCTGTCCAGTCCGTAGAGCAGTCCGTAAAGATTTCCGATGCACGGCATGCTGTAAATCTTCAGGCGTTTTTCAAGCCAGCGCACGTCGCCGCATTTTACCTTGAAACGCGCTATCTCACGTGGATTTGAACCGGGGAAATTAGACCCCCCGCGCGTGGTGAACAGCATTTTATAGCCAACTTTAACCGCGGATTCAATGAACCCTTTTTTATAAAATCCCCACGGCCAAGCCATGGCGGCGGGTTTGGTCCCGACACGTTCGGCGATTAAAGCGTAGGATTCGGACAGTTCGCCGTCTATGTCCCTATATTCGGCGCGTTTGTCGAAATCTTTATGGGTGTGGGTGTGCCCGCCTATTTCAAAAACACCGCTTTCAGCCATGACGGATATCTCCGGCCAGGACAGAAATCCGGACAGCCCGCGTTCGTCGCGCAACGTGTCGGGCGAAGGCGCGCCTTCAAACACCGTCGGGCGGACAGGATTGTCAGTTACCCTGTCGGTGGTCACGAAGACGACGGCGCGCATTTCATATTTGTTTAAAACGGGCCAGGCGCAAATCCAGTTATCTGCGTAGCCGTCGTCAAAAGTGATAAGCACGTTTTTGCCGGACAACGGCTTTGCGCCGGTGATATGGCCGTAGGCTTCGTCCAGAGTGGCGGTATGCCAGCCGTTCTCTTTCAAAAACTTTATCTGCGCCTCGAACTGTGAAACGGTAACCTCGCGGTCGTCAGACACATGGTGGTACATCAAAACCGGCAAAGCCCTCATTTTTTTACTCCGCACAACGAAAGATAAAATGATTCCAGCCTGTCACACACGGACGGCAGGTCAAAATTCTCCTTTACCCGCTCAAACGCTTTCGCCGCATATTCGTTCGCTAAAACGGGATCTTTCAGCAGTTTTATCACGGCGGCGGCTAAAGCTTTTTCATCCCGCGCGGGCACCATCTCGCCGGTAACGCCAGGGAGCATAACGTCGGGGATGCCGCCGATATCGGAAGCCACCGCCGGCACGCCGGCGCTCTGCGCCTCGATAAGCGCGGTGGCAATGCCTTCCTGCAAAGACGGCATGGCGAACAGGTGCAGTCCGGCAAGGATATCCGGTACGTCGGACCGTTCGCCCAGCATTTCCACATTCTTCTCAATACCCAGCTCCCTTACAAGCGGCATGAGTTTATCCAAATCGCGTCCGGCGAAAACAAAAACGGTTTCCGGGCAGGCACGCAAAATCTCGGGCGCGGCTTTAAGCATGTAGTCATGCCCTTTAAACCAGGAGTAATGGCCTATCATTCCAACGCGGTAAGGCGGTTTGAACTCAAGCGCGGCGCGTTTCGCCTTGGCGGCCTCGTATTTTTTAAAATCCACAGCCGAAGGAATAACCTCTACCTGTCCGGCGGGAACACCGCCTTTGACAAGTTCGGTTTTGGCTGCGTTGCATACGGCGATATACTTGCAGATCTTTCCGGAACGGTATTTAAGCGCGCTGAAGGGATTTATGCGTATGCGGAAAATGACACGGCGCGTAACAACGAGCGGCGCTTTCATGCCCAGATACCGGGCGATAAGGCACACCGCGTGCGCCCGCGGATGGTGAGCGTGCACCAGTCCGGCATTGACCCGGGCGGCTATTTTTTTTATTTTCAGGGCGGAAGAAACGTCATAATCCTGTTTGATGCGCAGGTCTATAATTTCAAATCCCGCCTGCGCGGCCCGCGTGCCGATAACGCCGTCTGCAGGGACGGCGAAAATAATTTTATGCCCGCGCCGGGCAAGTTCGCCCGCCGTCAAAAGCATCTGGTTCGCCCCGCCCGACCAGCCGTGCGATTCGCTCACAAAAAGTAAATTCATAAATGCCAGCCTTATTTGAAAATTTTGCGTTTCAAAACTTGAACATTATACAACAGCTAGAATCTCCGCCTCTTTTTACAGTCCTATGGGAATTTTACGCAGCCGCAGCGAATTAAGCACTACGGAAACGGAGCTCAGCGCCATAGCCGCCCCGGCGGCATATACCGGAAGCATTATCCCAAACAGCGGATAAAACGCGCCCGCCGCGAAAGGTATAAGGATGATGTTGTAGGCAAAAGCCCACGCCATATTCTGGCTCACCACCGCGCGTATGGCGCGGCTTAAGAAAACCGCCTCATAAACCGCCTCCACGCCGGAACGGGTGAAGGTTATATCCGCGCTTTCAACCGCGATGTCCGTGCCCGAGCCCATAGCCATGCCGATGTCGGCGCGGGCCAGCGCGGGCGCGTCGTTAAACCCGTCGCCCGCCATAGCGACATACGCCCCTTCTTTTTGCAGCTGCCTTATGATTTCGGCTTTTTCCTGCGGAAAAACCGCGCCCTTAAATTTCTCAATGCCGCATTCCTTCGCGGCGCGTTCGACGGCGAAAGGCCTGTCGCCGGACAACAGTATGACCTCTATGCCGGCGGCTTTCAGCTTCGCCACGGTCGCGGGCGCGTTGGGCCGCAGCCTGTCTTCAAAGGTAATATATCCCAGATAATGGCTTTCAATCGCGAACGCTGTCATGGAAAACTGGATATTCTCGAAATCCGCCGGTTCAATCTTGACGCCTTCCTCTTTAAGCCACAAAGGACGCCCCGCGAGAATTCGCACGTCGCGCCTTTTGGCGATAACGCCTTTGCCCGGCTCCGAATGATGGGAATCCGGTTCCGACGCGGCCACGCCCTTTTCGGAACAATAGCGGCGCAGCGCGGCGCCGATCGGGTGTTCGCTGTGGTACTGCACGGTGTGCGCCACCGTGAGGAGTTCTGACTCTGAAACACCTTTCGCCGGGAAAACATCGCGGACCGCCATGCGGCCTTCGGTTATCGTTCCCGTTTTATCGAAAATCACCGTGTTGATTTTCCCTATGCGGTCAAGCACGTCCGCGTTCTTGATGATTATTCCCATGCCCGCCGCGCGGTCAATGCCGACAGCCAGAGCGACAGGCACCGCCAGCCCCAGCGCGCACGGACAGGCCGACGCCAGCACCGCGCAAAAAGCCGTAAGAGCGTGAGCGATATCGCCATCCCCGAACTTCAGCCACGCCACCGCGGAGCCTATGGCTATAAGCAAAACCGCCGGAACGAAATAGAAGGAAATTTTGTCCGCCAGTTTCTGGATGGCGGCTTTCGAGCTTTGCGCCTCGCGCACCGCGCGAATGATGCCGGACAGCACGCTGTCTTTGCCAACGCCCTCGGCCCGCACAAGAATATGGCCGCTGTGGTTAATCGTGCCGCCGAAAACCTTGTCGCCCAAAGCCTTGGTGACGGATTCGCTCTCCCCCGTAAGGAGCGACTCGTCAACCCTGGTGGAACCTTTAAGGATAATCCCGTCCACCGGGATCATGCCGCCGGGCCTGACCGAAACTGTCATCCCTTTTTCCACACTAGCCACGGGAATGTTTTTTTCCGCGCCCCCTTCCACAACGGTCGCGAATCTGGGCGCCAGTTTCATGAGTTTGGAAACGGAACTGCCTGCGCGGCGTTTGGAATCGCTTTCCAGCCAGCGCCCGAAATTAATGAAGGTTATCAGCAGGCCGACCTCGCCCCACATGTAATGGTGAAAACGCTCGTAAAAAACCGTAGGCAGGACCAGCACAAGCGCGCTGTAAATAAAAGCGGTGGACGTGCTAAGGCTGACCAGCGTGTTCATGTCCGGCGACAGATTTTTTACGGACCGCCACAACCCCGCGTGGAAATGCCTTCCACCCCACGCCCAGACGATTCCCGTTATTAGAAAAAGGGTGTACTGGGACATGTCTATAAGCCCCGCGCCGAAAATCAGCGCGGTAAGAACGGCGGAGAAAATAAATTTATTACGGTAGAGCCTGCCTTCCGTCCGCATGACGTTGAGCGCGGCCTGGGGAGAATAATCTTCCTGCGCGGTTATTTCCACGACGGTATAGCCCGAAGCGGCGATAGCTTTTTGAATTTCCGCCGTACTTGTTTTGCTTTCATCCAGATCAAGATAAGCCGTTTTTGTCGGCAGATGGACGCGCGCATGGCTTACGCCTTCCAGCAAGGACAGTTTTTTTTCCACGCGGGCCGAGCAGGAAGCGCAGTGCATGCCAGCGATGGTAAGAACTATTTTTTTCAAATCCGTCATTGCAAAGTCTGTTTCCAGGCCTGTTCCAGTTTGGCGGTGTTGTCCCACTTGCCGGGATAGGCCGACGCCAGCGCGCTGTTTATGTCCGAGCCGTTTTTAAGTTCGCGCAGCAGCATGGAAAAGCCCACATGTCCGCCCTTTTCAAGCATGAAAGAGACAACGCTGCCCACCTGCTTATACCACTTGTCAACGGTGTCGCCGCCGTCGCGCAGAGGGACGAAGGAGAGCATTTTATCAAACGGCAGCGGATTGGCTGCCAGCTCTTTCGCCACGGCCTGGGCGTACATCTTCTGGTTCTCCTCGGGATAGGTTCCTATCTGGATATGAACCGCCAGGCCTTCGTTGAGCCAGACAAGATTCATATCCGAGCGGCCGAGATATTCGTTGAACACAAGATGTGTCATTTCATGGGCCAGCACGCTTTTCATGCTTTCTGAATTATACGTCAAAATGGCGTTGCCGACCGTTATCCCGCCCGACCATTCGGGCTGTTTCGTTTTCTCGATATATTCCTCGTGGCTGGCGAAAATCACTATCTGGTAAGGCGTGGACGGCATGAATGAATAAAGGCCGGTGACCCGCATTATGGTTTCATACTGGCTTTCTGCGAAATCGCTTACAGTGTCCAGATCGTTTTGAGAATAAGCCTTGACGGTGAAGTGCAGGCTGGTTTTCTCCCGCGCGCCGGGCGCCAGATCCACTCCCGTAACGCGCACGGCTTCGGCGGCGGTCCCGCCCTGCTCGCTTACGGGCACGTCCACGCAAGCCGAAAAAACAGCGCAAAAACAAACGCATAGAACAGCGGTAACTTTATTTCGCATTAGTCATATCCTCTTGGGAATTTTGGTCCGGCGGCGGAAAACCGGCCTTTATGCTGCCGCCGTAAAAATGGACCGGCGCAAAAGACAGCGCGAACGGCCGCTCCGGAGAAGGCCGGAAATCCAATTCATATTTCTGCGTCTGCGCCAGAGCCGAAGGAAACCCGAACCAGGCAAGGGACAGGCTCCGCACGCTGAAAACAAACCCCGGCGGCTGGACGCGCTCCTCGAAAGCGATTGAGGAAACAACGGCTTTTCCGTTGTAACTGAATTTTATGTTAAGCTTGTCGGAATCCGCATCCAGCGAGAAATTTTTCATCTGGGGGAACCGCTGCTCGATATACTCGCCCAGCGTCTTGGTAAACACCATGCCGCGCGCCACTTTAACCGCCGTGGCCCCGGTTACGCGCAGTTCCCGCCCGTCGAGATAAAAGGAAAAATTGTCCAGCGCGAACGCCGCTCCGAAAATATCCACGCCGTCCACCCGCAAAACTTTCGGAAACAACAGCGCCCGGGAGTAGCAGCCTTTTTCCGCGTTCCACTCGCCCAGCGAAAGGGAAGTTTCGATAAAACGCCAGCCGCCCATGGTTAAATCGCCAAGCTCGTTTTGCGCCAGGGCAAGAGGCGGCGCGGCTAGTTTTTTTCTGCCGTAAACGGACACGGCGTACATATTCCCGTCCTGAGGATTCCGCACCTGGAAGGAACCGGCGTTTTCATACATCGCGTTAAACCACGCGTTCGCGGCGGCGGGCCCGGAGGAAGTGAAAATCCCGCTGGACGCGACCGGCTTGTAACCGGAAAAATCAAGAACAAAATCGGGATACCTGTAAAACAGCCCGGAATCATCAACAAACGAGAGCCGGGGATACCCGCAGTTTCTAGCCTGCAGAGTCAGAAACGCGTTGGAATACCGCGGCGGCGGATTGAGCGCGAGCCCGGTGGTATAAGGTTCGCTTTCGGAAACGTATTTGCCGGCGGCTGAAAAAACAGGCCGGAGATCGTCCTCGTGACCGGCGGAATATGAGCCAAGAACAGTGATACTATGCCCGGCGAAAGTCACACTTTTCGCGGACAACAAACCGGTCTGGTTCCCCAGCGCCACAAACAAGCATAATCCGGCGAGCCACCAGCGGGCCGGTTTCGGCGTCATGATGCCTACGGCGGGCGCCATGGCGATAAGCGCGGGCCAAAAGAAGCGGGCTTCTTTCGCCGGAACAAAAATCAGCACGACATAAGTAACGCCCAGCCAATGCAAAAGGGTTTTGCGTTTGGGATACGCCATAAACTCCGCGCTAAGCATCCAGGCAAAAGCCGCTGCCGCCGCAACGAACATAAACAAAGTCATCCCGTCTACGGACTGCCAGAAATACCACGTCACCTTTCCCAGCGACGAAAGCTTTGCCGACACCGCATTCTCTTGCCACAGCGCGGATTTCAGCAGCCACATGAGCAGAACCGGCAGGTTGATCCACAGCCACACGCAGTAGGCGCCGAGCGATATGAAAATTATGTTGAGGCACCACTTCCGTGAATAGTAATTGAGCAGGCCGTTGACCAGATACATCAGTATCGGCAGAACGTATAGCGGAAAATTCCACGTCGTAAGAAGGCCCAAAAGGAAAAATACGCCGAACCAGTAGCTGGGTTTCGGCTTCTCAAAATCGTCGCTCCAGATGAACCCGGCGTAACAACCCGCCGCCCACGCGATTACGGCGATGTCCGGCGCAATAAGCTTGGCGCTGTTTAACACAAAAGGCAGACACATAGCGAAACAGGCGGCAAGCCAGCCGCTTTTGTCCACGCGGTTATAGCGCACTATAAAAAAAATGAACAGCCCTATCAGCCCGATGTAAAACGAGTTGAAAAGAACTATCGCTTTCGGACCGGCTATGGGCAACAATTTAACCACCGGCACCGCGAACCAGTAATAAAGCGGGGACATCGGCGCCCCGTCCGCGCCCGTCAGGGACGTGAACAGCCCTTTCAGATCCCCTTCGCTCCACAGGCGGGAATATTCATAAACGGCGTTGACGCCGGCTGTTTCCTCGGGACGCAGGGGCTGAATGTCCCGGCTTACCCAGATACCCAAAAGAAGGAACTGAACCAGCGCCAGAACCAGCACGCCGAGGAGAGCTTTGAAAATCTTGGGTTTTGCCCGGTCCTTTTCGCTGAAAGCGTCCGTCTGAAAGAAAATGCTTTCCAGAGTCATTCGCAAAGCGCGGAATTTTTCCCAAAACGAAAGCTCGACTTTTTTTTGCGGACTCATTGTTATTTAGCCTTCTTCAATTTTGCCGTGTATTTTTCGGCGTGTTCGGAATCCAGCTTCTGGGCCGTGAGATAGGAACGAAACGCCTCGCCCTTGTCCCCGGCGGCGAGCAGGATGTCGCCGCGCAGCTCGAAGGCCTGCGCGTTTTCCGCTTCCAGAGCAAGCACTTTTTCAACCAGTTCCTGCGCCTTGGAATAATTGCCTGCGCCCAGTTCGGCCTGCGCGCCGTAATAATAACCAAGCTTCAAATCCGGCGCGATGGTGGCCACGCGCGCGAAGTCCTCCGCGGCGTTGGCGTAGTCTTTCGCGTAAAGGCGCACTTTTCCGCGGCCCATATAACCGGCAAGGAAATCGGGGTTTATCTGAAGAGTCGTGTTGAAATCGGCGAAAGCGGCCTGATTCTGGCCCAGCGCGAAAAGGGCGAGCGCGCGGTTGTATATGGCAAGGATCTGCTTGTCATCAAGCGCTATGGAACGGTTGAAATCCTCCACGGCTTTCTGCATGTCTCCTATACCGTAATACGCGGTGCCGCGGTTTATGTAAGCCATGGCGTAAGACGGCTCCAGTTCCACCGCCCTGTTCAAAGCTTCAAGTGCCTGAGGGTAACGGTGCAAATCATTTAGGAGCGCGCCCATATTATTGTAGGCGCGTGCGTATTTCTTGTCAGCGCGTATCGCGCTCTGGTAGTCTTTCAGCGCGGACTCGCGGTCAAGCAGTTTTTCATAAGCCAGGGCGCGGTTGTTATACGCCTGGGCGTTGTCGGGATTAAGGGCCAGCGCGTCTCCGTAAAGCCGGATCGCGTTTTTAAACTGCCCCTGCAGATGATTTTCCCGGGCCTCGCGGAAAACTCCCTCGGATGTAGGGGAACACGCCGTCTGCGACACCAGGACCGCCGCGGCGGCAAGCAAGAATAAGAACCTCATTTTTCCTCCGAAAGTTTCATGCCAGAGGGCGCTTTCTTTTCGTCCGGGCTGTTGAAATAAAACGCCCAGGCCAGAAGAACTCCCCCGGCGCTTATAAACGAATCCGCCAGATTAAACACCGGCCAGACGCGGAAATCCAAAAAATCAACGACATAGCCGTAAGCCAGCCTGTCATAAAGATTCCCCACCGCCCCGGCGCAAATGAAAACCATAGCCAGGCTCGCCATTTTACCATGCTCGGCCAGTTGCCGGCGATAATAAAAAATCCCGCCCAGCAGCAAAACCGTTATGATCACGAAAAACGCGTTGCGCCCAGCCAGCATGCCGAAAGCGGCGCCCGTGTTCTCCACATAGGTAAACCGGAAAAACGGCGCAAAAACAACCGTTCCGGCGGGCGCCAGAAATTTCAGCATCAGCGCCTTGCTTATGCGGTCCGCCAGCAGAATCAGCGCGCCGAGCGCTATGGCCTTCGTCAGGGTAATCTTCATGTCAGCGTTTCAAGAACTCCCGCGCAGCGCGCGCACACTTCGGGAAACTTCCCGTTGCGCCCCATATCGGTTTTCCACTGCCAGCAGTGGGGGCACTTTTCTCCGTCCGCGTGGAACACTTCCACTTCAAGCGTTTTGGACTCGGACGGGGAAGTTGCGATTTCAGCGGCGGAAACTATGGCTATCGCGGGCCACAAAGCGAGCGTTTCCGTCAGGAAAACGCGGGTTTTCTCGTCCGGTGCGCGGAAGACTATTTTCGCCTCAAGGCCGGAGCCGATGAGTGCGGTCTGGCGCGCGTCCTCCAAAGCCTTCATGACGGTATCGCGCACTTTCCGTATCTCGGTCCAGCGGGCCACGGTTTCTTCGCCGGCTTTATAGTCCGAACTGGGGAACCGCTCAAGAAAAACGCTTTCCTTGAAATTCTTTCCGCCCTCGGTCTTGCGCATGGACTGCCAGGCTTCTTCAGCCGTGAACGCGATGATGGGCGCCATAAGCTTCAAAAGGCTCGCCGTTATCTCGTAAAACACGGTCTGCGCGGAACGCCGCTCGTGGGAATCCACGCCCAACGTGTAAAGCCGGTCTTTCGACGCGTCGAGATAGAAGGACGAAAGGTCAATAATGCAGAAATCCGCTATCGCCCTTATGGCGCGGCGGAAACGGAAGTTATCGTAATGGTCACGCACTTCGGCGATAACCTCGGCCAGACGGTGCTTCATGTATTTGTCCATTTCCAGCAGCCTGTCATCCGCCACGACGTGCTTTTGCGGCTCATAATCCCAGATAGCGCCCAGCATATAACGCACGGTGTTGCGGATTTTGCGGTAAGTGTCTATCGGCCCGTCGAGCAGCTTGGTGGAGATTCGCACGTCTTCCGAGTAATCGCACAGCGCCACCCACAGGCGCAGGACCTCGGCGCCGTATTTGGCTATCACTTCCTGCGGAGCCACCGTGTTGCCCACCGATTTGTGCATCGCGTGGCCCTTCTCGTCCAGCACGAAACCGTGCGTAAGCACTGTTTTGTAGGGCGCATGGCCTTCAAGGGCGACCGACGGAATCAGCGAGGTCTGAAACCACCCCCTGTGCTGGTCCGCGCCTTCCACGTACAAATCAGCAGGATATAATTCACCGGGCCGTTTTTCGTGATGTTTAAGAACGGCCAGCCACGAAACGCCGGAGTCGAGCCACACGTCCAGAACGTCCGTTTCCTTGCGGAAGTTCGCGGAACCGCACTTGCACCTGTAACCGGCCGGCACGATTTTCTCGGGCGGGTCAACAAACCAGAAATCCGAACCCTCTTTGTAAGCGCGGGCGCGGATCGCGTCAAACAAGCCTTTGTCCATCTGGACTTCGCCGCAGTCCTTGCAGTAAAGCACCGGTACCGGCGTGCCCCACGCGCGCTGACGGGAAAGACACCAGTCCGGCCTGCCTTCCACCATGGCTTTTATGCGTTCATGCTTGCCGGCGGGAACCCATTTGGTTTCCTCGATAGCGCGCACGAGTTTGGAACGCAGCTCTTGGCGGTCCACTCCCAGGAACCACTGTTCCGTGGCGCGGAAAATGACCGGCTGCTTGCACCGCCAGCAATGGGGATAGCTATGCTCTATGCCTTTGACAGCCAGCAGTTTACCCTCCGCTTTCAGTTTGTCTATGATAACGGGATTGGCCTCAAAAATATTCATTCCGGCGAACTCGCCGGCGTCTTTGGTGAACCTGCCCTGCTCGTCTACGGGGCAAAAAATCTCCAGATTCCACTTAAGGCCGGCGTGGAAATCGTCCTCGCCGTGGCCCGGCGCGATGTGGACTATGCCGACACCGGTATCCATCGCCACGAAATCTGTTTCGATTATCGGGTTAAGCCTGTCGGAAAGGGGATGCCTGTATTTCAGCCCGACCAGCGCGCGGCCCGGCACCTTGTCGCCGTAGGAACACTCCAGATCGCATTCAAAGATGAACGAATCGGCAAGCTTTTCGGCTACCACGAAATATTCGTCGCGGTTCTTCTCGTGAAGTATGACATAATCCTCTGCCGCAGCCACCGCCGCCGCGCGGTTTGCGGGCAAGGTCCAGGGCGTGGTCGTCCAAATCGCTATGGACATAGGCCTGCCGCTTTTCGCCGCGGGGCCGAATATTTCCGGGCTCGGATTATCAAGCGCAAATTTGACAAAAATGGACGGAGAGGTTTTGTCCTTATACTCGGTTTCCGCGTCCGCCAAAGCGGTTTCGCAGCCCACGCACCAGTAAATAGTTTTTTTGCCGCGGTAGATGTACTCGCGCTCCAGAAGGGTGAGGAAAGCGTCAATCACCGTACCTTCGTAGTCCGGACTCATGGTGAGGTACGGGTTCTCCCAGTCGGCCTGAACGCCAAGGCGCTTGAATTCTTCGCGTTGGATATCTATGAACCGGCCCGCGAACTCGCGCGCTTTGAGGCGGAAAGCCGGAATATTGTCTATATGGCGTTTGCTGAGGTTAAGTTCTTTTAAAAGCGCTTGTTCGATGGGCAGGCCGTGGCAGTCCCATCCGGGCGTATAAGGGGTTTTGTAACCGGAAAGGGCTTTGGACTTGATGATGATGTCTTTTAGGATTTTATTCATCGCGTGCCCGATATGCGTATGGCCGTTGGCGTAGGGCGGCCCGTCGTGCAAAAGGTAAAGGGGGCTGGCGGCGTGTTCTTGAAGCATTTTCTCATAGAGATTTATGCTCTCCCAGAACTTCAGAGTTTCCGGCTCGCGCTGGGGCAGATTGGCCCGCATGGAAAACTCGGTTTTGGGCAGAAGAACGGTATCTGAATAGGAAGCAACGTCTTTAGTCATGTGAGTCCTCTGATTCCATATTACCTAAGATAAAGTCATTATATGAAATTAGCGGGTATAATAGGTCACAATGGCGGAAAACGCGGGATCACCGGAGGTGAGAGACAGCACCGTTTCGTCTTCCGCGA
>JBAYFS010000009.1:0-23471 GCA_041667045.1 Elusimicrobiaceae bacterium
CCGCAGAAAAAAGCCGCCGCGTCAAACAGGCGGCCCATGGAGGAACAAAGCGGACTGTTAAAGCCGGATTTAAGCATGGCGGAAACCGTGTCCAGTTCGTCGCGTGGGATGTCTTTAAATAGTTCCCGGGCAGGCAGGCCTTCCGACTCAAGCCACGACATAGCGGACCGCCAGGGCGCGCTGACAGCCGCGTCCGCGCCCGGCAGGCGCACGGGTTTCAGCGAACCTACCCGTTCATAATCCGCGCCTTCGCAAATCAAAAACTCCGCGCCCCAAACGGTGCCGTCCGGCCCGAAACCGGTTCCGTCAAACGCGGCGCCAGCCACCGGGCCGGCAAGCTTATGTTCCGCCATAACGGAAGCTATATGCGCGTGATGGTGCTGGATATCAACGATTTTGCGTCCAGCGGCGAGTTTTTCCGCAAGGTAGTAGGTCTCATAACCCGGATGCATATCGCGCGCGAAAACGGAGGGTTCCGCGTTTAAAAGGGATTTGAGCTTCTCGTAAGAAGAAACATAAAAGCCCTCGGCGCCCAGGCCGTCCAGATTGCCGATATGCTGGGAAACAAAAGCCTCCGCCGCGCGGGTAATGCAGAATGTATTTTTCAGAAATCCGCCGGCCGCGAAAACAGAGGCGGGCGCGTTTTCGGCCTCCGCCAGTCTGACCGCCTGCGGCACATAGCCGCGCGCGCGGCGCAAAGGCACTATCTTGCCCAATACTTCATAAACTATTGAATCGTCGCAGGGATTATATATCTCGCGGTTGTGGGTAAGCGCGCCGTCAAAAACGCCGCCCAGCCGATCAAAAAGCGTTTCATCATCATACAGGACAGGCTCGTCCCGAAAATTTGCCGATGTCATGACCAGCGGCCCGGCAAAGCCCTCCGCGCGCAGGCAATCGAACAAAACCGCGTGCAGGGGAGTAAAAGGCAGCATGGCGGCAATGGTGTCCAGTCCGGGAGAAACGGCGTCCAGCGCGCCGGACCGCTTTTTAAGCGTCACGCCCGGCGCCGCGGAAGATTCAAGCGCGCGCGCCTCCAGTTCGCTTGCCAGGCAGTATTTCCGCACTTCAGCGAGAGATTCGAACATCAGGGCGAACGGTTTTGTGGGCCGGTTTTTCCGCGCCCTCAAAACCGCCACGGCGGCGGAGTTTTCAGCCGCGCAGGCGAGGTGAAAGCCGCCGAGGCTTTTTATCGCCGTTATTTTCCCCCCGGCCAAAAACTTAGCGCACCGGGTTAAAGCGTCCGGCCCTTCCGTGCGCCGCCCGCCGGCGATAAAAACCGCCCGCGGTCCGCAGGCCGGGCAGGCGTTCGGCTGGGCGTGGAAGCGGCGGTCCGCCGGATTTTCATATTCGGCAAGGCAGCCGGAACACATCCGGAAGCTGTCCATAACCGTCAGGGGCCGGTCATAGGGCAGGGCTTTGACTATTGTGAAACGCGGTCCGCAGTCCGTGCAGTTGGTGAAGGGATATCTGTAACGGCGCGAGGCGGGATTTTTTATATCGGCCCCGCACTTTTCGCAAAGAGCCAGATCAGCCGGAATAACGGCTGAATTATCCCCCCCGCTCCGGCTTTTGACGATTGAAAAACCGGACTCTCCGCGCGCGGGTACGGTTTCCTCCTCCACGGAATTGAGGACGGACGCCGGCGGCGCCTTGGTTCGTATCGCGGACAGGAAAGCCGCCACCGAGGACTCGCTTCCCTCGGCCTCGATAAACACGCCTTCGGATGAATTGAAGATGAAACCAGAGATATTGTTTTCCGCCGCGATGCGGTAGATGAAAGGCCGGAAACCTATGCCTTGCACGACGCCGGTGATTTTTATTTTCTTGCGTATCATCAGCAGATCCGCGGCAGGACTTCCCCGTCCGGCGCGCGCAGCACGCGTTTGGAGCCTATCGCGGTTTTAAGATAGACGGGCCCGCCCGCCTTATCGCCAACAAATCCGACGGCGGCGGCGTCTTTTCCGTAAGCGTTTTTTTTCAAAACGGATAAAACTTTTTCCGCGCAGTCCGGAGCGCAGAAAAGGCATATTTTCCCTTCATTGGCGGCGGACAAGGGATCAATCCCCAAAATGCCGCAAGCCGAGCGCACCGCAACGGAAACCGGAATAAGCTTTTCCTCGATCTCGAATGAAAAACCGCAGGAGGCGCACATATCCGCCAAAGCGGAGGCGAGACCGCCTCTTGTAAGGTCGCGCATGGCGTGCACGCCGTGGGGACAGGCCGCCAGCACTTCCGCGATCATGCCGTTTAACGGAGCGCCGTCGCTTTTTATCCCGCTTTTAAGGCCGAGCGAATGCCGCTCGTTCATAACCGCCAGGCCGTGTTCGGCTAGACTGCCGCTCACGATAACGCAGTCGCCGGGTTTTATTCCGGAAACGGACAGGTTAACACCGTCCGCTATTACGCCCACGCCGGAGGTGTTTATGAAAAGCCCGTCGCCCTTCCCCTTTTCAACGACCTTGGTGTCGCCTGTGACGATTTGCACGCCAGCCGCGGCGGCCGCTTTTCCCATCGAACGGGCTATGCGCTCAAGAACATCAGCGTCAAAACCTTCCTCGATAATAAACGCACAGGAAAGCCATTTGGGCTCCGCGCCCTTGACCGCCAGATCGTTAACCGTGCCGCAAACCGCGATATGCCCGATATCGCCGCCCGGAAAAAACAAAGGGCTGACCACGTAGGAATCGGTGGTGAACGCGATGCGCCCGCGGGGAACGGGCAATTCGGCAGCGTCCTCTAAAAGTGAGAGCGCCGGATTGCCGAAATGTTTCAGGAATATTCCGACGATAAGTTCCGAAGTGGCTTTCCCGCCCGCGCCGTGCGCGGAAGTAATTTTCATATCATTCTCCGTAATGGAACCACGCGGCGCACGCGCCTTCCGACGACACCATGCACGGCCCCGCCGGAGCGGACGGCGTGCAGGCGGTTTTAAAAAGCGGGCACTGCTTCGGCGTGATTTTGCCGGTTATGACTTCGCCGCACCTGCAGCCTTGCGGCTCCGGCGACAGCGGTTCGGAAAGGGAAAGCGACAAAGCCGCGTCGAACTCCTCCCATTCCTGTCTGAAAACCAGCCCGGAAGCGGGGATAACGCCTATGGCGCGCCAGCGGGCGTCCGCCGGTTCGAAAACTTCGCGCAGCAGCCGCACGGCCTGCGGATTGCCTTCCGGTTTCACCGCGCGCGAATACTCGTTTTCAAGCGCGGGTTTGTTTTCGGAAACCATCGAAACAAGCCTGTTGACCGCGTGCAGAATATCCAGCGGCTCAAAACCCGCCACAACGCAGGGCAGGCGGAATTCCGCCGGAATGAACCGGTACGGCTCAAGCCCGATAACCGCGCTGACGTGGCCCGGCAGAATGAACCCGTCCACCGCCGCCCCGCCCGGCGCGAGCAAAGCCCGCAAAGCCGGAGGCACAAGCTTGAAGGCGGGGTAAACATAGAAATTTTTCAGTTTAAGCGCTTTCGCCTTTTTAACGGCGCAGGCGGAAAGCGGCGCGGTGGTTTCAAAACCGACGCCCGCGAAAATAACCGTTTTGCGGGGATTTTGTTCTGCTATGGCGACCGCGTCAAGCGGCGAATAAACTACCCGCACGTCCGCGCCTTTAAGGCGGCAGTCTTCCAGCGCGCCGTTCGCGCCGCGCACCCTTAGCATATCGCCGAACCCGGCTATCACGGCGCCCGGCAGGGCGGCGGCCTGCAGCAAAGCGTCTATAACGCCGGGCGGCGTTACGCAGACCGGACAGCCGGGCCCCGACAGAAGGCGCACGTTCTCCGGCAGGACCGCGCGTATCCCGGATTTTGCGATCGCCATGGTGTGCGTACCGCACACTTCCATAAAGGAAAAATTCCGGCCCGCGCTCTGCGCCGAATCGTAAAGTTTTTCCAGCATGCGCTTG
The DNA here is from genome assembly GCA_041667045.1 of Elusimicrobiaceae bacterium. Classification (GTDB taxonomy): domain Bacteria; phylum Elusimicrobiota; class Elusimicrobia; order Elusimicrobiales; family Elusimicrobiaceae; genus JAQVSV01. The sequence goes on from JBAYFS010000009.1 coordinate 3,898, forward strand.
GCAAGCGCGGAATCGGAAAACGGCTTTTCGTTATAGGTCATGGCAGCTGGGCCGCTTCATAAATCTCGCGGAAACACTGGATGGTTTTCAGGGCCTCGTCCTCGCTTAAAACCTGCACTGCGAAACCGGCGTGCACCAGGACATAATCGCCGGGCTTCACGCCGGAGAGCATGTCCAGGGAAACGGAGCGAGCCACACCCCCGAAATCAACTTCAGCCGCCGAATCCTTGACGCTTAGAACCTTTCCCGGCACGGCAAGACACATACGGACGCTCCTTATATCTCTGTTGTATAACCGTCGAACGCGGCGACGGTTTGCGGGAAAATCTCCCGCGCGGTTTTTTCCGCCATAAGGCGGGACTCGCGGTCCGGATACCGGGCCGCTTCAAAATGGGTCAGAACCAAACGCTCGGCCCCGCCGTTAAGCGCGGCGGAAGCCGCCGTTTGGGGATTTAAGTGAGGCCACTGCGGGCGTTCCTCGCCAGGACGGTAACTGCATTCCGTGACAAGCAGATTGCTTCCGGCGGCAAGCTCCGCCAGACCCGAGCAGGGGCCGGTGTCCGGCGCGTAGGACAAAACGCGTCCCTCGCACTCAAGCCTTGCGCCCCAGCAAACGCTGGAATGGGCAAGCGGTATTCCCTTTAAATTGAAAGGAAGCTTTCCAAAGTCCCGCCCCTCCGTTATGCTGACCGGATAACGCAACTTACCGACCGGCAGGCTGTACGGCAGGCTGAACAGCGTTTCGAAAGCTTTCCCGTAACCGTCCGCCAGCAGAAACGCAAGCCCATTTTTGAAATTGAATTTATTAAGCGCGTGCAGGCCGATAACATGGTCCAGATGCAGGTGGCTGAGAAAAACGTAAACCGGCCTGTCGTCCGCAAGATATCGGTCGAGAAAAGGGAACCCGCCTCCGGCATCCAAAACCAGATAAAAATCCTTCGCGCGAACCAGGGAACAAACAGTGTAGCCCGTTGGGGAATCGTACCAGCCGTTTGTTCCCAGAAAGGTTATATCCATATTTATAAATTCTACCCATATTAGCGGAAAGTGTAAAATGCTATTCAGGCGTTACGCGTAATTATATAATGTTAATATTAAAAGATGCTACATTTAACTCCCTTTATAGCGCTGATTCTGCCGCTTGCCGCCGGTATGGTTCTGCTTGCCGCGGCGAGAAGTTTTTTCCCCGGCAGGATAAAACAAATCTCGGCGGCAAGCGCGGGAGTTTTTCTCGTGGGCGCCATCGCGCTGCTGGTGCAGACCTCGCGGGGCCTGGTGCCGGGCAGTTCTTTCGCTTTTCCCATGGGCCTTGATTTAAACATGAACGCCGATTATCCGGCGGCCTACCTGTTCACCCTTACGGGGCTTCTGACATTTCTTATTTTTATGTCCTTCACCGTGCCGTCCGGTTTCAAAAAACGCGCGGCCGATTTTTTTCTGCCCGCACTGGGACTGCTGCTGTCCGCGGCGGGGTTCGCGCTGAGCACGAACATGCTGTGGCTTTTCATTTTCTGGGAAACGGCGTCGCTCTGCTCCTGGCTCATAAAGATATTCGCCAGCCGCAACAACGACCCCCAGCCGGCGGACAGGTTCTTTATTTTCGGGGAGTTCGGTTCACTCCTCATCCTGTTCGGCGTTATCGGCATTTACGCCGCCAAAGGCACGGTGGACCTGACCGCCCTTTCCAACACGCGCCTGCCGGAAATTCCCGTTTTTCTTATCCTGTGCGGCATAGCCGTTAAATCCGGACTGGGCCCTTTTTCCGGGACCGCCGGGATTTTGTCAAGAACCGGTTATTCCGCCGCCGCGCTTGTGCACACCGCGGTGCTGGTTAATTTCGGCGCGTTTTTCTTCCTGCGTTTTTTCACCGGGCTTAACTGCTGGAACAGTTCCTGGATGACAACCGCGATAATCGTCACCCTCGCGGGCGGACTTGTCAGCGCGGGAGCGTCGTTAAACAGCGACGATTCAAGAAAAGCGGTTATCCTGTCCGTCTCGGCTAACGCCGCGGTCGCGTTTTTCGCGCTTTGCCTGGGCACCGCCGATTCCGTGGCGGGCGGGATGGAGCTGATGTTCGCGTCCTCCGTCACGCACACGGGCCTTTTTCTCTGCTGCGCCGCCGCAGCGGCGAAATGCGGCAGTTACGATTTAAAGGAAACTCCCGCCCTCTACCCAGCCATTCCCCTGATAGCGGCGGCGTTCGCGCTGTGCGCCATGGGCGCGGCGGGCCTGCCGCCCGCGTTCGGGTTCACTTCAAAATTCGTGGTTTTAAAGGCCGCCGCGGCGCGCGGCCCGTGGGTCACGCTGCTGCTTCTGTCCGTTCTGCTCCTAAACGGCATTTCGCTGATACGCCTTTTTTATTCCATATTTTTCACCGGCCCGGATATAAAATCAGAAAACCGCGTTTCGCGAAGCATTTATAACAGCGCCCTGACTGGCGGAGCGCTGGCCCTCGCCTTCGGAATTTTCGCCTATTATCCGGCCAAGTTCATTGAAACGCTGGTAAGCGTGGTGCGGGGATGAACAGCATACTTATCCTGCTGATGCCCGCTTTCATTGCCATAGCGCTGCTACTGACTCCGGCGCGTTACAGGTTCCTGCCGCGCGCAATCACCTGCGCGAGCGCGACGGCGCTTTTTTTCATAATGCTGTCTTTCGCAGGACGGACCGAAGCGTTCAGCATCCCGTGGATCGGCGGCGGTTTCGATTTCGCGTTAAGGTTAACCCCGTTAAGCAGCGTCTTCATATGCCTGTTGTACGGCCTGTCGCTGCCGGCTCTGGTTTATCTGCTGGGGAAACCGGACTCGTCTAAAAAAGAAGACCTGTTGATAATAACCGCTCTGTCGTTCTCCACGCTTGTTTTTCTTGCCGACAATCCGGCCATTTTCACCATGGGCTGGCTGCTCACCCTTCTGCCGTATTTCATACTGACTGTGAAATCGGGCAGCTATCCCGCGCGCGCGGCGGGCATGAAACTTTTGATTTTCCAGAGCGTGTCCGGATTCGCGGCCGGCGCGGGACTGCTGCTCGCGTTAAACAGCTCCGCGGAATCCATGATGCCGGCGGTGGGACGAACGGCCTTCGCGTCGGAAAGCATAAGGCTTTCGGTGTCGCTGCTGCTGATTCTGGCCGCCGCCGTGAAAGCCGGAATTTTTCCGTTTGGCACCTGGATTGACGATGCGGCGGACAATATAGATACCGCGACCGGCGCGCTGTTTTTCGGCGTGTGGGACAAGCTGATAGCCGCTTATCTTATGATCATCGCCTTCAATTTCCTGCCCTGGGAAGCGGGAGGGATAACCTCGCTCATAATACTGCTGTGCGGACTGGCGGTTTCACTGCTGGCCGCCCTTTCCGCCTACTGCGAGGATGATCTTAAGAAAATGGTGTGGCGCGCGGCGGCGGCCCAGTCGGGGATTTTCATTATCGCGCTGGCGGCCGGAACGGCCGCGATCAACTATTCCATTGTGCTATGCGCGCTCTCCATAATAGCCTGCGCATTCGGCGCGATTATAGCCTGCGCCGTTATGGAAGGCGGGGCGAACGCGCCGACCATAGAAAACGCCGGGACTCTGTTTAAGACATCACGCGCCGCCTGCGTGCTGTTTCTGGCAAGCGGGCTGGCGCTGGCGGGCGTTTTTCCGCTGAGCGGGTTCTTCCCCTCCTGCGCGGTTTATCTGGGCCTCTCGGCGAACGGCTGGGGCTGGGCCTTCATTTTCTATACGGCGTGCCAGATTTTATGCGTCGCGGCGTTCGCCAAAGCGGGCTACGCCATGCTCCACGGAAAAGCGGAGGACGGACAGAAACAGAAACTCTCGCTCACGGAGAAACTGACGCTGGCCGCTTCCGCCGCGCTCATAATACTGCTTTCGGCGGGCGGCCTGCCCGCGCATAAGTTCCTAGTGCCGACGCTGACTCACTATCTGCCGGGCGCGCCAGAAATCCCGTCTTACACCGAAACGCTTATTGTCGCGCCCGTCTCGATTGTGGCGCTGCTGAGCGCTTTCTTCATGGGAAAACGGGCCGCTTTGAATCCGTTTCAGGGATTTTACGGCATGCTGTCGCAACACCTGCTGTGGTCTAAAATCCTGTCCGTCTTTGTGAAGGATTCCTTTAAAATATATCCCCTTTTCATGCACGCGGTTTTCACCGCCGGCAGGGCTTTTTACGCGGCGGGCAGGGCTCTGGAGTTCACGTTGGTGACGCTGCCGTCCTACCTTACGGAGCTTTTTTCAATCCTGCTGACGCGCGCCATTAAAGGCAGCTATACCATGCGGCTCGCCTATATGCTGGCCGGCGCGGCTGTTTTCTTCACCATTTTCAGCCTGCTGGGAGGCGCGGGATGAACCTTTGGGTTTACATAATCACACCGGCCATAACAGCCGTGGCGGTCTACATAATAGGCCGCTACAAACCAAGAATGACAGGCAAGATAGCCTGCGCGGTTCTGGGCGCGGGCGTTCTTTCCGCGCTGGGCCAGCTGCCGGTATACAGAACGCTGGTCATGTCCGCGCAGAAAATGACGGACGCGGCGGCAAAAGGTGAGGTTTTGTCGTTCCTCATGACGCTCAGTGTTTATGTCACCGGCTTTGCGGTAGCCCTTTTCGCCTATCTGGACGAACCGAAAAACACCAAACGAAGATTTCTTTTCGTGCTGATCCTGCTCACCGTTTCAGCCATCGCCGCAACCGCAAACGCCAAAGATCTGCCGGCGCTTATTGTCTGCACCGAAACCGTCACCCTGCTGTCGTGCCTGCTGGCTTCGCTGGACGACACCAAGCGCGGAATAGTGGCGGCTTTAAAAAGCTATCTACTGTCCATGCCGGGCATGGCGCTCATTATAACGGGAGCCGCGCTGGCGGCGTTCTACTGCGGCGGCACGTCATTTGAGCATATCAGGACCGCCGTACAAAACGGGAATCAGGGAGTGGGCCTTGCCGCCGCGCTCCTGCTCTGCGGGTACGCCATGCGGGCGGGGATACTGCCCTTTCACGGGAACCTGCCGGAACTCTACTCGTCAACGCGCGGAGCCGTGGCCGCTTTTCTGGCCTGCGCGGGCATGAGGACGGCGGGCATCTACGCCTTATTGATACTGACGCCTCTTTTCATGGGCTTTAAATCCGGCGCGGTGAACAACACTTTAATAGGGTTCGGCGTGTGCTCGCTCGCCGCGGCGGCTTTGATGGCGATAACCAAGCACGACATGAACAAACTGCTAACTTACGCCGGCATAAGCCAGACTGGCTATATTCTCATCGCGGCGGGGATAGCTACTCCGCTCGCTCTGGCAGGCGCGGTCTTCCAGCTTTTCGCGGAGACGGCGGCGGAAACCGTGCTGTACCTTAATTCGGCGGTTATCGAAAAGCAGACCGGAACGCGCGATATAGCGGATCTGGGCGGACTGCGGCGAAAAATGCCGTGGACAGCGGGCACCACGCTGACCGCCGCGCTCTCGCTCGCGGGCCTGCCGCCGCTGGCGGGTTTCTGGGGCCAGTTCGTGATAATTTTCGCGCTGTGGAAACACGGCGGTGGGCTCTATATAGCGGGCACGTTCCTGGGCCTGGTGCTGACGTTCGCGTATATAATGTCGGCTTACAGAAAAATTTTCCACGGCAACACCCCCTTCACTCTGGAAAATGCCACGGAGCCGCGCGGCGGACTGCTGATCCCGTCAATAGTTATTTCCGCCATTCTTATTATTATGGGACTGTATTTCCCGCAGATTTTCACCCAGCTTATGGAACCGGGGGTAAAGGCGTTTTTATGAAAGCTTTCCTGATCATCACAGCGGCGTTAACGCTGGGCCTGGCCGCAATGGCGGGAGGCGACGTGCGCAGAAGGAGGCCGGTTTTCCTGCTGGGCCTGTCCGGCGTGTTCTGCGCGCTGGTGATTTTCGCCGTGTGCGGGCTCTGGCCCGGCCTGGCGGCGCTCATGTTTTCCTGCGGCGGAGTGACGGCGGCGTTTTACATGGCGGCGGAATCCTCCGGCAGAAAAAATCCGTTCCGCGAACCCATACAAAAATTCTTCATCCTGCTGCCGCTGCTGGCGGCGGGAATGACCGTTATCGCGACGAACAGCTACATCTTCGACCAGATTTGCGACTATGCCAAAACATCCGGAACCGGAAAGGCCGGCAGCGCGCTGGGGCTGTTCACGGCGTTTTTCCTGTTGCTTTCAGCCGGGGTTATTGCGGCCCTGTTCGCGGCGCAATTCGTGACGATAAAGAATCTTCCATTTTTTGACAAGGAGGACCAATGAACGCGGCCCCCTCCGTTCTGTGGACCTTCGCGATTCTCACCGCGCTGGCCGGATTATACTGCCTGATGGTGTCGCGCAGTATTTTCAAACTGCTTTTAAGCGCAGACATCCTGATCAAGGCCGCTTTGCTGTTTGCGTCCGGCTGCGCGCTCTCCGCGCCCGGCGCGGGACTGGGGAAACTGATTGCCGTGCTGTGCGTCGTCGAATTCGTTTTCATAGCCAGCGGCCTGGCGATGGCGGTGCGCGCCACGCACATAGGCGGCACGCGGGACATGAAAAAAGCGGACACCCCCGCCACTTTCAAGGAACTCCAATGACCTTCTTAAAAAACCGCAAAGTCCTTATAAATTTTTTGTTACTTACCTCGGGTTATGTCCTGTTTTTCGGGCTGGCGCGGGCGGCGTTTTTTCTCGCGTTCGGAGGCGGAGCCGCCGGGCCCGAACTGGCGACGGCGTTTTTGCAGGGAGCGCGGCTGGACCTGTCGCTGGCGGCCACGCTGGCTTTGCCGGTCTATTTCCTGCTCGCGTTTCTGCGGCTTGCCCGGGTGCCGCAAAAACCGGTTTTAATCGTGGCGGGCGCGTGGTACGGCCTGTTAAATTCGGCCTTCATGTTCCTGCTGGCGGCCGAGTTCCCTTTTTACAGGCAGTACTCATCAAAACTAAACCACCTGTTTTTCGAATACCTGTCCAACCCGCACGAACTGGTGGTGACGGTTTCGGGCATAGTCAATTTATGGCTTGTTCTGCCGGTGATTTTTCTGCTGGTCGCGCTGACGGTTTACGCCACCATGCGGATTAACCGGACAATATTTGCGTTCGGTTCGGAAAGCGCGCCGTCCCGGGCGGTTTCGCTGGCGCTCGTCGCAGGGCTGACGGTGGTCTTCATACGCGGCGGCTTTCAGCGCAGACCCGTTAACTGGGATTCGGCGTTCTTCAGCAAAAGCAACATTATGAACCAAACCGCGCTAAACGGCCCTTACAACCTGTTCCAGCACTTCCAGATTTATCTTGAGGAAAAAAAGAAAAACGTACCGGTCAAGAAATACTTTGAGGACGACCGCGCCCTCGCCATCCTGCGCGCGGGCCTTAAAGAGGACAAAACCGAACCGCTTATCAAACCGGACGGACGAAAACCGAATATAGTCATAATAACGCTTGAAAGCTTTTCCGGCAGCCACTGCGGCGTTTTGGGCGCGAAAGACAGCCTTACCCCTAATTTCGACAAACTGAGTGGGGAAGGCCTGCTGTTCACCAATTTCTACGCCAACGGCACGCGCACTTCCCGCGCACTGACGAGCGTGCTGTGCGGGTTCCCGCCCCTGCCGGGGGTCAACCTCACAAAAAAAATACAGGCCCAGCAGGACATGCCGTCCATAGCGAAATATCTGGCGCAGGCCGGATACAGGAATCTTTTCTTTTATTCCGGAGACCGGCATTTCGAGGATATGAGCGGTTTCTTTCTTAAGGCGGGCTTCGATTATTTCTACGATTTTTCGGACTTTACCGGTATCCGCTACAAAAACCCGATAGGCGTTTACGACGAAGATCTCTTCGCCAACGCCGACCGCATCCTGTCCGAAACGAAACAGCCTTTTCTGGCTGAAATAATGACGCTCACCAACCACGGTCCCTTTACCCTGCCGGATTATTACCAGGCGCGTCCGGATTTGCCGAAAGAACTGCGCACCTTCGTTTATACGGACGACGTGCTGGCCCGCTTTATGGAAACCGTAAAAAAGAGCCCCTTTTACAAAAACACGATTTTTTTCATTACCGCCGACCACGCCGCGCACGAACACCGGTTCAACCGGGACCGGTTCCGCATTCCGCTTCTGGTTATTTCGCCCCTGCTGAAAAAGCCGGGCGTGGAAACGCGAGTTTTCAGCCAGATTGACCTGCCATCAACCATTTTACGGCTGTGCGGCATAGACGTAAAAGACGCCGACACTCCGTTTTGGGGAAAGCCGCTGGGCCAAAGCACCGGTATGGCTTATGTGCTTGATGACCCTTATTTCGGGGTACTGACGGATAAATATCTTTTCCGCGAAACTATTGACGGTGAACAGGGGTTCCTTCTGGATGACGAGGGCCGCGAAGTTAAGGTGGACAGTTCCGCTTTCGCCGATTACGCGCGCGCCACTTTGCAGATGAGCAGAAAACTGTTTTTCGGCGGCAAGGCCGGCGCTTCATGGAAGAAGGAAAATTTCAGGATGGAGAATTAGCCGCGCGCGCAGAAGCAAACCCCGCTACGTTGCGCGCTTAAGCTTGCCGACCAGCTGCCGGGCCACTTTCATATTCTTACGGTCCGTGAAGTCATAAAACAAAGGCGTGACGGAAACGTAGTTTTCTCCGACGGCGTAGGAATCGCTTTCGGAATCGGCTTTGGCGTTGATTATTTCCCCGTCAAGCCAGTAATATTCCCGTCCGCGCGGATCCACGCGCTTTTCAAAAATTTCGGTATAGCGCATAAAGCCCTGGCGCGTAACTTTTATGCCTTTGATTCTGGCGGGGTCCACCGCGGGGATATTAATATTCAGCACGCACTGGGGAAACCCCATGCCCTCAAGCGCGCGCAGGGCCTGCAGAGTAAGTTCAGACGCGTAAGCGTATGGCAGATTCTCATAGCCGTCAAAAGACACAGCGACGGACGGATATCCCATAAGCGCGGCTTCCAGCGCGGCGGAAACCGTGCCCGAATAAACGATATTGGTGCCGACATTGGCGCCAGGATTTATCCCGGAAACCACAATATCCGGTTTTCGGGCCATAAGCTCGCAAATGCCGAGTTTAACGCAATCCGCCGGAGTGCCGTCCACCGAATAACCAATAATTTTGCCGCCGTCCCGGACAGACACGACCCGCAAAGGGCTGTGCAGGGTTATGCAGTGCCCCTTGCCGCTGTGCTCGTAAGACGGAGCGACCATGGTGACATGCTCCTTGCGCGCTAAAAAACTGCGGAGAACGTTAATTCCTTCGGCCAGAACACCGTCGTCGTTAGTTAGAAGAATATTCATAATTTATAAAACGGACACGAGACAGCAACCGCATTCGCGGTCCGCCGCCAGCCGTTTAGCCGCTTTAATACATTCTCCAATATGATTAAGCCAATAACAAGTGTTTTCTGAGCCCGCCGCACTCCGGACGAAAAGTGAAGGGAAACACCAGATATAAATGCCAGAACGCGACCTGGGGAATGAGAGGCTATTGCCAGGTAAGCGGATGCAACTCTTCGCAAATTACCGTTTCAAGCGGCAGCTACCAGTAAGACGCTTCACGTTGAAAGTAAAAAGGCCGCGGATAATATATCTGCGGCCTTTCATATTAAAACAACATTTTAAACGAAAGAAACTTTCCCTACCCCAGATATTCGCCGAACCAGCCGGTGCTGAGGCCTTTCTCGTCTTCTTCAATACGGATAAAGTACCTGCGCTGGGGATCTTCGAAAAACCAAACATTTGTAAGTATTCTTATTTTCGACAAATCCCGGCGCTATTACTTGGTAGGCACAATGAAATAGCAGGTACGGTCATTATACCCGAATTGACCAGTTCCAAACTTCATCTCACCAACAATGGTTTCATTCTCATACTTAGTCAGATCAAAACTGAGTTTGTTGGACGAGAAAACAAACGTTTTAAGGTGATCTTCAAATCGCCCCAAGCTTTCTCCGGCCATTTCGCCAGTTTCTAATACAGAACCTTTCCAAAACATTTTAACTGAAGCTGTAGGAAGACCGATTGTTTTACCATCAACAACAATTGATGCTCGCCCGAAAGTAATAGTAATAGGATTTCTATTATATTTCTCATCGCACATACTTGAACCAATCGCAACTGGTCCCGAAGGAAATTCATCCAGTTTAACAGGAATCCCTTTTTTAAACGTGCGTTCCAGCCCCATCCAAGAATTCAATTCCTTTCTTCTGTCCTCTTGCGCCTGCTGAGCGGCCTGATACTCTTCGACGGTCATCCGTTTTTTTCCTGCATTGGTACCAGCAGCCATCGCCGGAACCACTATCATAGCAACAGCCATCAATGTGATTATCTTTTTCATTTTGGTCTCCTTGAATGTTACAACCACTCTCACGAAATAATTGTACACCATTATGCAATGTACCCGCATGGGCCAAAAGACCCAATCGTTTTGTAGTCTTTGGGTTTTGAGGTGAAGTGATCCACCTTTTAATCCCCCGCATAGAGTTATGAACGTTTTGTGTGGTTTATTATTTAAGAAAAAGACACTTTACCAGCTTCCAGATATTCGCCGAACCAGCCGGTGCTGAGGCCTTTCTCGTCTTCTTCAATACGGATAAAATACCTGCGCTGGGGATCTTCGAAAAGCCAGAAATTCATCCTGCGCGCGCGCTGGCCGTTTTCTTCGAATACCGCCGAGCCGTCCGTAATGTATGCGAACTGGATATTATTATAAACCACCGCGCCGCTTTTATCTTCGCGTATGCTGTCCAGCCGCCACTGCGTAAGTTCCAGGCTTTCGGGCGACACCGGCTCAATAAACAGGGAAAAACCGGAATCCTCGTCTTCCAGCAAATAATGCTCCCCTTCAAGCTGGAACCAGATGACCCCGCCGGACGTGTAACGATGCACGTCTAAAACGGTAAAGTTTATATCACCCTGAGAAGTGCCCGCGGCCCGCACGGTCTTGCCCAGCACGCTGTTTACCGTATTGCCGGTCAACCGCCGCTTCTCCTCATCGGTCAGAGGCGCCGGAGGAGGCTGTGGCGAAGGAGGGCTGGCGGGGCTCAGGAAAGAGGCGTGTTCCTCTGGAGCTGTTAAACCGGACATGCCGGCGCGGGGAGACAAATCGGCTCCGTCACTACCCTCTGAAAGGAATCCCGGCCTGTTCATCGAATCGGAGGGATAGGTCAGAATCTCCTCGTCCCGGGAATAAGCGTAAATCACGAAAACCACAAAGCAGAAAATCGCGATTAAGAATAGTAAAAAATACGTTTCAGTCATAATAATCCTGTTACTTCCAATTATACTATTAGCGGAAGGATCAGAAAACAAAAAAGCCGCGGCGGGCGCCGCGGCTTTTTCGCACGGTGAAACGTTTATTTTTTCGCGCCCTTTTCCTTTATCGCCCGGAGAATCTTGTCCGGCGTGAACGGCGGATTGAACAGCCGCGCGCCCGTCGCGTTATAAATGGCGTTCGACAAAGCGGGAATAGGCCCGTTGATGCCGATTTCGGACACGGATTTCGCGCCGAACGGACCGTCCGGTTCATAAGTGGGCACAAGGAAACTGCGCACCGGCGGCGCGTCGTGCGCCGTGAAGATGCGGTAGCTCCGGAAGTTCGGATTGACCATGGCGCCTTTGGAATTGAACTCCAGTTCCTCGCACAAAGCGTAGGACAGCCCGTTCATAACCGCGCCGTCGTTCTGGCCTTCCGCCAAAGCCGGGTTGATGGCCGTTCCGCAATCAACCGTGGCGACGTAGTCCAGCACTTTCAATTCGCCCGTTTCGGTGTCCACCTCCACTTCCGCGAAGTGGGCGGCGAACGGCGGCGGGGAAGTGTGCGCCGTATGCGAAGCGGTGGCGCAGATCTGGTGCTGGTGCTTGAAATACAGCGAACTGAGCGCCACTTCCGCAAGCGAACACTTTTTCTTGCCGTCTGAAGCCACGGCGAATCCGTTTTCCAGCCTCAGGTTTTCAGGCTTTTCGTTAAGGATGGAGGAGGCCACCTTGATTATCATGTCCCGCACCAGCATGGCGGTTTTGCGGACCGCGTTGCCGGAAATGAATGTGGTCGAGGAAGCGTAAGCCCCCACATCGAACGGCGTGAGGTCGGTGTCCGAGGAGTAAACGATTATTTTATCCGTGGGCACGGTAAGCACTTCGGCGGCGATCTGTGCCAGCACCGTGTCGGATCCGGTGCCGATGTCCGTGGCGTCGAGGTTTAAGTTAAAGGAACCGTCGTCGTTTATCTTTATCGTGGCGGAAGCCATGTCCACTTCGGGAATGCCGGACCCCTGCATGGAGCAGGCGACTCCTATCCCGCGCCGTTTTGTCCCGGTCTGAGCGGCGTATTTCTTCTTTTTCTCCGACCATTTAAATTCCTGCAGGCCTTTTTCAATGCATTTCTGGATGCCGCAGGAAGTGATAACCTGCTCAACGCCCTCACCGCCTTCGCCCATGGCCTTGAATATGGGCGAGCCTTCGCCCTGCTTGATGTAATTTTTCAGGCGGAACTCAATGGGATCCATGCCGATGGCTTCGGCCATCATGTCCATCTGGCATTCGGTGGGAAAGAACGCCTGCGTGGCCCCGTAGCCGCGGTACGCGCCGGCTACAGGAAGATTGGTGTACACCGTTCTGCCCATGAACCGGTTGTTGCGCGCCTGATACAGGGGCAGGCTATGGGAACCTGCGCACATCATAACGGTAAGCGCGTGCGCGCCGTAAGCGCCGTTATTGATATAAATCTCCATATCCATGTCGGTAATAACGCCGTCTTTCGTGACACCGGTTTTAAGTTTCGTCATGGACGGATGCCTTGTGCGCGACGAAATGAAAACCTCTTTGCGCGTGAACTCAATTTTGACGGGCTGTTTTGTGGCAAGCACCAGCGCGGAAACGACCTGCTCAAGGAAAATTTCCTGCTTGGAACCGAAACCGCCGCCGATGCGCGGCTTCATCACGCGGATCTTCTTTATCGGGATATTCAGCGCCTGGGCCACGATTCTGCGCACGTGGAAAGGCACCTGCGTAGAGGTGCGGATAAAAAGCCGCCCGTTGGGGTCAAGCCACGCCAGCGTTGTGTGCGGCTCCAGCGCGCAATGCTGTGCGTACTGGGTGTGATAGGTGTTTTCGAAAACATAATCAGCGTTTTTAAACCAGTTGCCGTCATTAATATCCAGGTCGAATTTGGCGCAGACGTTATGCTTCGGATCTGGAATGTTTTTAGCGTCCTTTTCGTCATGGATCACGGGCGCGCCGTCTTTCATGGCATCCGTAATGGAAAAAACAGCCGGCAGAATTTCGTATTCCACCTTGATTTTGGAAACGGCTTCCGTGGCAGCTTCAAGCGTTTCCGCCGCGACGGCGGCGACCTTGTCGCCCACAAAGCGGACCTTGCTGTCGAAAATAAGGGAATCGTAAGGGGAAGGTTCCGGATAGCCCTGCCCGGCCGTGGTATGGCGGATGGCTGGCACGTTCTTATATGTCAGAACCGCTTTCACGCCGGGCACTTTTTCCGCGGCGGAAGTGTCTATGCTTTTGATGCGCGCATGCGCGTGCGGGCTCCAGAGGATTTTGCCGTGGAGCATATTGGGTATGCTGATATCGTCCGCGAATTCAGCCTTGCCGCAGGAAAGGCCCAAAGCGTCAACCTTGGTTACGCGTTTGTTTACAGTTTTGAAATTTGCCGTTTCGTTTGAAGACATGAGTTTCACCTCTTGGCCTTTTGGCTCATTTTTTTAGCCGCGTTTTTCACGGCCTCAACCTGCTTCACGTAACCGGTGCAGCGGCAGAGATTGCCGTCCAGCGCCTGGCGGATTTCCGCGTCCGTGGGCTCGGGGTTGGAATCCAGCAGTTCCTTGGTCACCAGAATCATGCCGGGTATGCAGAACCCGCACTGCACGGCGCCAGACTCCACAAAAGCCTGCTGAATGGGATGCGGGTCAGCCGGTCCGCCTATGCCTTCGATGGTGGTCACCGAGCGGCCGTCGGCCTGAACCGCCAGCATCATGCAAGACAGCATGCTCCGCCCGTCAATAAGGACTGTGCAGCTGCCGCAGTCGCCGGTGTCGCAGCCGCGCTTGGTTCCCCTGTAACCTTCCCGGCGCAAAAGCTCGAGCAGCGTTTCTCCGGCTCCGGCGCGGAATGCCTTTTTCGCGCCGTTTAAAGTGAACTCGATTTCAAAAATGTCGTTTTTGGATTCTATCGCTTTTGTCATATTTTCCCCGGTCAGCTGACCGCCAGAACGCACCGCTTTATCACGGCGGGCGCGATTTGGCGTTTATATTCGGAAGGCGCGCTCACGGAATTGAAAGACCCCGCTTCGCCCGCGCCGATATCGCCCGCCTGGGAGGCCAGGATATCGGTAATCTTTTTTCCGGACAGCGACTTCTCGGCTTTCAGGAGCCGGACCGGTTTCGGCAGAGCCGAACCCAGCGCCAGACGGATATTTTTACACACCCCGCCTTTGATTTCCGCCGCCGCCGCGCAAATCATAATATTTTCCCACGAAGATTCCGTTTTCGCCACGCGGTCGAAAACGCCGTTCCATTTTTCCGTTCCTGCGGGGATCTGGATTTCGGACAGCACAGCCGTCCGGCCCAGTTCGGAACCCAGTTCTTTTTCAAAAATTTCCGCTATAGCCACTTTGGAGGTCTTGCCTTTGAGGACAATAACCGCTTTCGCGTCCAGCGCGTAAAGCACAGCCGGGAAATGGTTGAACGGATATGGCCTGACAATGCTTCCGCCGACAGTGGCCATGTTTCGGATCATATTAGAGGAGACGCGCAGCGCCGCCTTATGCATCATGCCGCCGGCCCATTTCTTTATAACCGGCGAGGCGACCATTTCGGAAAACGTTGTGCCCGCGCCTATTTTAAGGCAGGCCGCTTCCTTTTTAATATAAGAGAGCCGGGCGTCGCGCAGATCCACAACGGCCGTCACGCCCGGGGGCATGGTTTTAACTATCTGGATTCCGCCCGCCAGCAGGACGGCTTTGCCCTTGCAGTCCGCCAGGGCCGCCGCCGCGGCTTTCGCGGATTCAGGTCGTATGTAAGTGTTTATTTTATTCATGTGCGCCTCATTTAAAATAAGGATGTTTGAGATACGGAAATTTTTCCGGTTTGATATCCAGAGCCTTCAACTCGGCTTCGCTTACAATAACGGAAGGAGCCACTATTGAAACCGGGATATCTTTTATTTCCGTGTTATACACGGTAAGAGTGCGGCTCGCGGACACAATGTCGCGCAAGGCGCGGCTGGTGAGATCAACAAAGCTGACATTGCGCAAAGGCTCAAGACTGCCGTCTTTGGCGTAAACTTTGTAAATCTCCATGTTGCCGGCGAAATCGCCCGCGTCCTTGACCAAAATGCCGTACTCCAGGTCGTAGTCGCGGCAGAGATTAACCAGCTTCTGCTTCATCTGCGAATCCGGCACCGTTACAGCCGGCGTGAAAAACAGGTTCGACGGAGCGCCCTTCGGCAGCGACATGCCGTTGTCACGCCCGTGCCCGTTTGAGCGGCTGCGGTATTTCGTGGGCGCGCGGCCCATAAGAAAATCCACCAGCTTGCCCTTTTTGACCAGCGTCACCTTCTCCGCCGGCACGCCTTCCGAGTCCACGCGGTACGCGCCGACAAGGCCCTGCCCGTTGTAAGACCAGATGCCGGGATCGTCATCCACGCTGAAGTTGGAGCTCATCACGCGCAAATTGAGGCGGTTATAAAACGCGCCCATATTTATTTCCTGCCCGAATTCGGACCAGTCCGGGCGGGGCGCGTAAATGGATTCGGCGAAATATTTGGCGAACAGCTGGCCCGCCGCGCGGCCTTCGAACAGCACCGGGCCCACATAGGCGGTGACCGTGGAAGCGTTCACCATATCTGAAACGCTTTTCGCGAAATCCTCAGCCGCCTGCTGGATTTCCTGGGCGGTGGGCAGGTCGCTGTCGCTGTAAGCGAAAGCGGAAGACCGGCTTATAGGCATTCCATCCCGCGCCATAGTCTGCGCGCTTAGAACAAGCTCCGCCATATTAAGGGAGGAACGCAGCGCGGTGCCTTCGCTGTTTAGGAAATAGCGCTGCCCGCTTACCACGTTGAAACTGACATTGCTGTTCATAATGGCGGGGTATTTGCGGAACAGGGCGGATGCGGCTTTCACCGCGGAAGACCACAGTTTGTCGTCTAACGGAATGTTTTTCTCGTTCATCACCATGAAAACCGGAGCCGCGGACGAAAAATCGTCCGGCTTGTCACTCAGATTCTTGGTTTTGGCGAGCGCGTCTTTCTTCGCCAGCGCGGTTAAAGCCGCGCGGTAAGTCTTGTCCGAGATCTGCCACAGAGTGGCGCGCACCGCGTCATAAAACCCGTTTATGCCGGTGCTGCCCATATATTCCGAATTGGCGCCGAGGCTGTTGACGAAATTCATGTTGTCAAAAGTCCTGTTGCCAACCCGCAGTTCAACCCGCGCGCGGGTGTATCTGCCCGTCGAATCCTCCACCAGCGAGCCGAAGGTGCCGGACAGAAACAGATAATCAACCGGCGACACGGAGTAAGATATGAAATACGGGCCGGGGTAATTATCCTCTTTAAGCTTTTTCTCGGTGCGAGCCATTTCATCGGCCATAGCCCGGTAAATGGGATTGGTTTTAAGGACAGCCTTATTGTCGGCGGACAGCCCGGCCGGCAAAAAACCCGACAGCAAAACAATGGTCAAAAGAATCCGTTTCATTTATCCCCCCCGGTTTCCGTCCCTTCCTTATCAGGCGGAGGGAGAAGCGGAGGTTTCTGTTTGGGATTGGCGGTTTTCTCCACTTCGACTTCGGTTATCAGTATGCTGGGCGAGACGGCGGAAACGGGAACCCAGCCGGATTCCGCGCCGCAGGTGCCGTTGAAAACGCCGGTGTCGTCCGCGCCCGCGCTCACTTTGTTAAAGCTGGTGAGCGGAGTGCCGACAATATTCACGCCGCGGACAACCTCGTCGGGCCGTCCGTCCGCGTAAACGCGGTAAACCAACAGCGGCTTGACGGTGAAAGACTGGGGCCCGCCGCGCCCTATCATGGTGAAACCGCCGGAAATATCATCAAAAACAAGCCCGTAGGGTTTGCCCTGTTTTTTGCATTCCTTTATAAGAATGTCCCGCAGTTTTTTAAAAGACACCGGGTCTTTCACGGTAACAATGGTGTTGCCCATCCGCGACACAGCCGGCAGGCCCGGAGAGCGCCGCCCGTGCCCGTTGGATTTAGTAAATCCCGCCGCGGGAGACCGGCTCATGAGGAAGTTTCGCAGCACGCCGTTTTCCACAAGCGTGACTTTTTGCGCCTTAACCCCTTCGTCGTCGTATTTGTAATAGCCGCGCAGGGGTATGCCGTTATATTCTGCCAGGGTCGGATCATCTTCGATGGTAAGCGTGTCGGACACTATTTTTTCGTTGACTTTTTTGGCGAAAGTCTGGCCCGAGTCAGACCGTTTCTGCCGGTGCCCTTCCATGCGGTGCCCGAAAATCTCATGGAAATACACCCCGGCGGCGCGGCTTTTCAAAATCGCCGGGCCGGAATACGGTTCGACAACCGGAGCGTTCCGCAAAGCCTGCAGTTCCTTAACGCTCTGCTCCATGTCGGCACGGATTTCCTTATCGGACGGCAAATCCTTCATGCTGACGCCGCTGTAGGTTCTGGCGCGCTCCAGATCCATGCCGTCGTCGGTGCGCGAAGTTATGCGGTAGGCAAGATAGATGTAAACGTTGCCGGATTTAACCCGCGTCCCTTCGCTGGACACGAAATACCGGTTCTGGGCATCAACGCTGAGATAGACCGAATTCTCGAAAACGAAAGAGAAAGACGCCAGATAGGAGGAATAAGCCTTCGCCCGGGTTTCCCATTCGGTTTTATCGAACTCCGGGAACTCCACGGTTTCGTAATAAACTTCCGGCTTGTCCTCCTGGGAAAAATCGTCGGCCTTATCGTCTTCCTGCGCGGTCATGGCCTTGTTGGTTTTAACCTTGAGGTAATTCTCCTGCGCCCGCTTGAAATAATAATCCGTCCACCGCCAGATAATGGCTTTAATGGAATCGGTGTCCCCGTCAACGGGAATGCTGATGGGATTGCCGCGGTAAGTGTAGCTCTGCATGCCCTTGACCTCGTGCGTGTTGTCAAGCTGGCGGGAGCCGACGCGCTCCTCCACGTCCAGATAGCGGGACCTGTCCATCCGGGACATCGCAAGATCGCCGTTTTGCGCGTTGAGGGAAAAATTCTGCTCGTCAGTAATCTCGTAGGCGAGATAGTACAGCGGATCCTGCTCCGCATGGTTGAGCACCGGGAAGGAGCGGTCCATTTCATCCGTCATGGCTTTCATAACGGGATCGGTGTCGGCGGTGTAAGCCGCAAACGCGCCGGCGGCGTAAAACGCCAGGGCAAAAACAACTGACAGTATTCTCTTCATAAACCTCCGCAAAGCTGAGCGACGGCGCGTTTTAAAAGCACGCCGACCATGGCGCGCCGGTACTCGGCGCTGGAACGCTGGTCGTCAATCGGAGTCACGCAGTCCATAGCGGCCTGCGCGGCATTCGACAGGGTGACGATGTCTGGTTTCGAACCTTCCAGCAGTTTTTCGGCTTCCAAAGCCCTTTTAATCGTCGGGCCGACAGCGCCCATGGCTATACGCGCATTCACGATTATACCTTTTTCGCAGTTGAGCGAAACACCCATGCAGATTTTGGAAATGGAAAAGCTCTTGCGGGCGGACAGTTTCATGTAAACGCCCCTGTTCCGCCTGAGCGGGATTTCAAAACCAGTGATTAGGTCGCCGGGTGCCAGAACCGTGCATTTCGGGCCTTTAAACAGCTTTTCAACGGGCATTTTCAGGGTTTTGCCACCGCGCCGGATAAAAACGGAGGCGCTTTCCGCGACCAGCGCGCAGGCCCCGTCTGCCGACGGGGAAGCGTTGGCGCAGTTGCCGCCCAGCGTCGCCATATTGCGCAAAGTGGGGCTCGCGTAACGGTGGACGGCCGCGAACAGAACCGGCGCGTGTTTTTCAACCAGCGCGCTGCGTTCGATATCGGCGACTTTCTCGCCCGCGCCTATATACAGGGATTTCCCCTTTATCTTTATGCCGCGCAGTTCCTTAAGGCCGGAAATATCAAGCCACGTTTCCTCCCGCGCGAAACCGCAGTGCGCCGCTATGCACAAATCGGTTCCTCCGGCTAAAAATCTGGTCTTGCCGGGCACGCTTTTTAAAATCGCCGCAATTTCGCTCAGTTTCTTTGGTTTAATTACCGCTACCGGAAACATAGTTTTTCCCCTTTATTTCGAACCGCGCATTAACCTGGCGGCCTTTTCAACGGAAGTGAATATTTTTTCGTAACCCGTGCAGCGGCAGAGATTGCCGCTTAACGCTTCCACAATTTCCGCGCGGGTCGGATTGCCGTTGCCGGTTAAAAGAGCGTAAGAGGCCATTATCATGCCGGGCGTGCAGAAACCGCACTGCACTCCGCCCTCATCGGCGAAAACCCGCTGCAAGATGTGCGGGCCGCCGTCCGCCCCTTTAAGCCCCTCGATAGTGAGGACAGCGCTTCCTTCGGCGGAAACCGCCATGAAAAGGCAGGAATTGACCGCCCGCCCGTCCACCA
>JBAYFS010000010.1:0-23455 GCA_041667045.1 Elusimicrobiaceae bacterium
CGGCGCCAGCATTCCGCGACTACTTCCGCGAATCTGATTTTATGCCCATCTATCGCGAACTCGCCGCGCGAAGCGAGCATTTCCTTAGACGGCGCTCCACCCGTTATCAAAAGTTCGCGCGCCACGGAGAAAATGCGCTCGCGCAGCGGGGTGCAGGCCTCGATAATCGCGTTGCCGGACATTAAAGTCGTCCTGCTTGCCACCGTAGGGCCGGAATCGGGAACGCGGGAAGTGTCCACTTCCGTCATGTCCACCGAGTCGAACGGAACGTTGAGCGTTTCCGCGCAGATCTGGCAAAGCACGGTCAGCGCGCCCTGCCCCATTTCCACATTGCCGACGGCGACGCGGACGGACCCGTCCTTGTTTATAATCACGTTCGCGCCGGCGCGCTCAAGATACTGTCCGCGCGCGCCAAGGCCCACGCCGTAATAGTTTACGGACATGCCGACGCCGTATTTTTTCGCGCCGGACTTTGGGGCCTGTTTTCGCTTTTTGTCCCAGCCGGATTTTTTGCGCACTGTTTCGATAACGTCGTCCAAACCGGACAGTTCGATGGTCTGCCCCGTAACGGTTTTGTCGCCCGTTTTTAAAATGTTTTTAAGCCGCAGTTCAATGGGATCCATGCCCAGCTTTTCCGCCAGTTCGTCAATAAGCGACTCGTTGGCGAAAGCCACCTGCGGCTGGCCGAAACCGCGGTAGGCCCCGCAGGGAACCTTGTTCGTGGCAACGGCGAAAGATTTTATATCCACGTTCTCGATATGATAAGGTCCGGCGGCGTGCACCGTGCCGCGCCACAAAACAACAGGCGACATGGTGGAATAGGCTCCGGCGTCCAGGATATATTCGACCCGGGCCGCCGTTATGCGCCCGTCCCGTCTGGCGGCGTAGGCTATTTTGGTGCGCGAGGGATGGCGTTTGCTCATGGACTGGAAATCTTCAATCCTGTCATAAACCAGCTTGACTGGCCGGCCCGTTTTCCACGCGCACAACGCGGCGTGCGCGGCGACTATCACGGGCACTTCCTCTTTCCCGCCGAAACCGCCGCCCGTCGTGCGCTGCACCACCCGCACGCGGCTGTGCGGAATGCCCAGCACCTCGGCAACGCCGTCCAGAATATAAAAGGGGCACTGCATGGAACCGTAAACCGTAATCGCGTTATTCGCTTCAGGGAACGCTATCATGGCCTGGGTTTCAAGGTAAACGTGGACCTGGTAATTCGTTTTGAAATCTCGCTCGACCACAACATCGGCTTCTTTAAACGCGCGGTCCGCATCGCCGCGTTTTATAACGAAAGAAGAAAAAACGTTATTCTCGCCGTAAACTTTAACGGAGTCCTGAGCCATGGCTTCAATAGGGTCTCCGGCGTAAGGAAGTTCGGAGTAATCCAGTTCGACCAAAGACGCGGCTTTAAGCGCGGCCTCGGGCGTTTCGGCCACAACCAGAGCGACGGTTTCGCCCGCGAACCGCGCCTCGGAATCCGGCAGGTACGGATAATCGTTTATAACGAGCGACCACTGGTTTTTGCCGGGCACATCCTCGGAAGTCACCAGGGCAACGAACCCTTTGACCTGCGCCGCTTTTCCAGCGGAAATACGGTTGATTTTTATGTGCGGGCGCGGACTGCGCACCGCGCGCGCGTAAAGCATGCCGCCGTAAGAATAATCGTCCGTATAAAGCGCTTCGCCGCACGCTTTCGAAAGCGTGTCTTTGCGGCGTTCCGACTTGCCTACGCAAAAGAGTTCCTGCGTGTCCGTTTTCTTCATGTTTTACCCCGCTTTGGCGGTTATGGAATTGTGCCTGCCGCTTTTGCCATAGGCCAGTTTAAGAATTTCAGCCAGCACCGAAACGGCGATTTCACCCGGCGCTTTTCCGCCCAGGTCAAGACCCACCGGAGAATACACCCGCGGATCCGTTTCCGGGTGCAGGCCGACTTTATTCAAATTAGCGAAAACCTTGGGCACTTTGTTTTTTGAGCCGATCATGCCTATGTAAGGAGCATTTGTTTTGAGCGCGGCCTCAAGGCATTCCTGGTCAAGCGAGTGGCCGCGCGTTACGATGATGATATATGTTTTTTCGTCGGCGTTGGGAACGGCCTTGTGCGCGGGCTCGAGATAAATGCTGTGCGCGCGCGGAAAATTTTTCTCGTTCGCGAATTCGGCGCGGTCGTCCGCCACGCTGTAGCTTATGCCCGCCACGGAAGCCGCCTCCGCTATTTTCTGCCCCACATGCCCGCCGCCTAAAATGAGCAGTTTCAGCCGGGAAACGAAGACTTCGATAAAAATTTCGGCCGTGCCGGAACACTCCATGCCGATCCCCTCCGGCGTAAGTTCATAGGTTTCGCGCCGGCTCGCGCCGTCAGCCAGCGCCTGCCGCGCGGAGGATATACACAGGGCTTCTATTTTCCCCCCGCCGACGGTCCCTTCAATGGACCCGTCCGAAAACACCAGCATTTTTGCGCCTGTTTCGCGCGGCGTTGACCCGGTGGCGCTTATTATGGTGACAAGCGCGGTATCGCGCCCGTCGTTTATGCAGCGGCTCAGCACGGAATAAATATTTTCAGGAACCATTGGTCAATTCTCCTTTAAGCTTTCGATAGTCTTCGGGCGTGTCAATGTCGGAAATAATGCTCCGGTCCGAAAAATCAATATCCCGCACGGTAACCGACGCGTGGTGCGTAACCCAGTGCAGGCCCAGATTGTCCGGCCCGGCAAAACACAAAGGGAAAACCGCGCGCGGCAGAACTATGGGATGGCCCCGTTTTTTGCCCAGGTAACGAGGAATAATAATGTCTCCGGGAGTTTCCTCATGCGCCCCGGCGACGATTCTGAAAATATCCTCCGCAATCGCGGGCTGGTCAACCAGCGCGATAAGCGCGCCGGACGCGTTATCAGGCACCGCCCGCAAACCGGCGCGCACCGAGGAAATCATGCCGCCTTCCGGCGCGGGGTTGGGGACATACCTTTCGCCAAACCCGGGCGCGGCGCGCCTGATTTCCTCAAAATGCCGGCCCGCCACAACCACGATATCCTTCACGCCCGCCGCGGCAACCGCCGCACAGATGCGGCAAAGGAAAGTCCGCCCTTCATGCTCGAGAAGGGCTTTGGGCGCTCCCATGCGCGAAGAATCTCCGGCTGCCAGAATAATACAAGTCAAGCTGTGCATTTGTAAATGTTCACATTATTTATTTTAATTTAACTAATATCAAACTCTTTTTCAAGGATAAAAAATGAAAAATGCCTTTTTGGCGGCGGCCGGCCTTTTGTGCATTGCCGCGTGCGGCAAAAGCGAACCGCAGCAATTTATAAATCCGGCGATTTATCCGGCTTATGAAAAGACGCACCTGTCCTGCGTTAAAACTCTTGACGAAAAAACGCCGGACGAGGAAAACGCCAAGGCCTGCGCGGCGTTCATTAAAGAGAAAGAGGCCCGGGAGCGATGCCTCCGGGAAAACGGCTCCTGCCCCGATGACGAGCAGTGGTATGACATGGTTTCAGCTATGGGTTTCAAAAATTCGCTCCCGCCGCTGCGCATCATGGTGAAACTGCCCGACGCGGAACATAAGAAAGCGCTGGAAGACGCTTCGCTCTACCGCGCCGAAACCGCGCTTTATAAAGCCGTCCACAAGCGGGACGCGCCTGTGGAAATCATGCCCCAATAACGGAAAAGGCCGGCTTCAACGCCGGCCTTCTTCATTTCAGAAAATAAAATTTACCGGGCGGCGAACTGGTGCAGCAGGCGCAAATTGATGATGTTTTTCCGGACCGGCTCCGAAGAATCGAGCATAACCGCCGCAAAAACAAGCTTTTCTTTGCCCTCGAGCATACTGGTGTTGGCTTTTTTCAGCATGGCGTTAATGTCCGCAACCGGCACGCCGCTTAAAAACGACAAAACGGCAAGCCGGCTTTTTATTCTGGAGTCCATGCAGTCAACCGCCTTGAAAGATTCATCCAGCTCGTCCACGGATTTTCCGGACACCGCGCACAGCACTATCAAAAGCTTCTTGTCGAAATTGCTCGGCTCGGAATTGACGCTTTTTAAAATCCCGTTCATTTCGGCCATTGATTTGCCGGAAATCACTGCGCCGACCACTTCCATATCCTTATATTCGGCGAAGACGGTATCCGCTTCCTTGTACATTTCATTAAGCTGTTTCGGGCTTTTTCCGTACATGACCGCCAGCGAAGCCATAAGGGCTTTGTGCTCCGCAAACACGGAACCGCTCTGCTTATACGCCGCCTCCAGCAGTTCGGGCGATTTGCCGGTTAAAACCGAAACGAAAGACAGTTTCTTTTTCGTATCCGCGTCCGCGATGCCAGAAAAAGAGGACCGCAGTTTGCGGAATGTTTTAATATCCATCCCCGAAAGTACGAGAGTTACCAGCAGGTTGGTGCGGTTGTATTCCGCGTCCGTTGAGATTGTCCGGTAAACCGCCTTCACTTCGTCAACAGACCGGCCTGACAGGGCCGCCGCGATTACAACGGCGGTTTTATCCTCAAGTATGGCCATGCCGGTGGAACGGAACCAGCCGTTAACGGTGTCCATCGAGTCGCTTCTCACCTCTTTTACAACCGGCTTTGCGCCGACGTGGGCGGACCGGACGATCTTCGGCATTGACTGCCCGCCCGAAGAATCCCAGTTGACCTGCGCCTGGACGCTGGCGCAAAACACAAAACCAGCCGCAATAAGAAAACACTTTTTCATGAAACCCTCCCTTATATCCTATGTTGCCCCCGGCTAAAACCGATGGCCCCTTATACCCCCGCGCGGCGGTACAGCGCTTTGGCGGCTTTATTATGCTCCCGGGTCAGGGCGCGTTCATTAACGTTAACGAGTTTTTCGTTTTTCACCACCATTTTCCCGTTGACGAAAACGTATTTTGCCCGGTGGCTCGCTCCGCAAAAAAGCAGGGCCGCGGCGGGATCGCTCATGCCGCCGGCGTAATCCAGCTTGTTCAAATCGAAAACGGCGATATCCGCTGCTTTTCCGGGCTCGATCGAACCGATATCGGTTCTGCCCAGCACAGCCGCGCCGCCCCGTGAAGCGAGCCGGTAAACGTCGCGGGCGGGCATGGAGCCGACGTCCCCTTTCACGCGCGCGACCATCATGGCCATGCGGGCTTCGCCCAGCATGTCGGAAGAATCGTTGGACGCGGACCCGTCCACGGCGAGACCGACGGGCACGCCGTCGTTTAAATAAGTCCGTATCGGCGCGATGCCGGAACCCAGCCGCAAATTGGAAACGGGGCAGTGCGCCACGCCCGTTTTTGTTTCCGCCATGCGTTTGGACTCGGCTTCGTTAAGCCACACGCAGTGCGCGAACCAGCTCCTTCCGCCTTCCAGCCAGCCGACGGAATCCATGTAGTCCAGAGGACGCATTTTCAGAACGGACTGGCAGAAATCGTCCTCATCTTTCGTTTCGGCGAGGTGGGTGTGGAGCCGCACGTCCCACTCCTTGGCTGCGACGGCGGTCAGCTTCAGAAGCTCCGTGGTCACGGAAAAAGGAGAACAGGGAGCAAGCGCGATGCGGAGCATGGAAAACTTCGAAGAATCGTGATACCGCTTAACCAGCCGCTCGCAGTCTTTCATTATTTCGGTTTCGGTCTGGACAACGTCGTCCGGCGGCAAGCCGCCGTCTTTTTTGCTGCGGGACATGGAGCCCCGGCACGGATGGAAACGGATGCCGAGTTCACCCGCGGCGCGGATTTCCTCGTCAATCAATTCGCCGCTGATTCCCTTGGGGAAAACATAAAAATGGTCCGAAGCCGTGGTGCAGCCGGTCAAAAGCAGCTCGCCAAGCCCGGTTTTCGCGCTGGTATAAACGTCTTCCGGGGTGAGGTGGCGCCAGATTTCATAAAGGTAAAGTAGCCAGTCGAACAATTTACTGTCCTGCACTTTTGGCAGGTTGCGGGTGAGCGTCTGGTATAAGTGATGGTGCGTATTCACCATGCCGGGAATAACCACGCAGCCGCGCGCGTTGACAACTTCGTCGGCCTGCACATCCAGTTTCACGCCGACCCGTTTTATTTCCGCGCCTTCGATATAAATATCGCCGTTTTTAATTTCCGTGCCCGCGTCGTCGCAAGTGACGATAACGCCGGCGTTTTTGATAAGAATAGTCTTGGCCATAAATCACTGTCTCCCTTTTCTCGCTTTATAAACATTATAAATAATCAGCAGAAGCAAAAGCACGCCCGCCAGCCACACCCCGACAATAAACGAAGGATCGCGGTACTTAAACACCGCGGTATGTTGTCCGGTGCCCATGTAAACAGCCAGCTGGCGCAAATCGGTGCGGATGACCGGCATTTCCCAGCCGTCCACATAAACCTTGAAAAACGGATTATAGGCGAAATTGAGCGCGACCGGCCCGCCCTTTTCGGAATCGCTTTCCACGGTGATGGTATTGATTCCGGTTTTGCATTTCAGGCCGTCCGAAGAATTGTCCTTGACGCGGTAGGCCATGGGCAGGGCCGAATCGTCGGCGTAAACGGAGCGGTTCTCGTCAGAAAATTTAAGCGTAAGGCCGTTATCCAGAAAGCGGCCGCGGTATTGCGGGTCCTGAGCGCGGCTGACAATGTAGCGGTTTACCCCCCACTGCCGGAGAAGCGGAAGGACATTGCGCAGTTCCCCGGGCGGCAGGTCCACCACCGCGCTGGAGTCCATGGTGCCGGTTATCTGGCTGTTTATATGGGGCACAAGCGGCTCATAGCCGCCGAAGTGATAAAGATTAAAAAGAGTGGCGTAGTTGTAGGATAAAAGGGCGGCATCATAGGTGCGGTCGGAATCCTGATGCTCGCCGATGGAAAAAATCCGTCCGCCGGACAGGTCGCCCGCGTTGCGTTCAGCCAGAGGAAGATTCTCCAGCCGGACCGTGAAATTGCACCGCGGCGACACGGCAAAAAACACCAGCATCTCCGCCACCTGCGCGAAAACCAGCAGGCCGAAAATATTTTTGGAACGGAGCGTTCGTCTTGACCATTCGTTAATGGACGCCAGATTGACCGCCGCCAGCAGAACCAGAAAGAAATTAGCGAAGACCAGCAGTTTGAACGAATAGCGGAAATTCCTTAAAACGGGCACCAGATGGATAAATTTGTCGTACAGGCCGAACGACCACAGAAGAAAAAACACGGCCAGTATCGCGGAAACGAAACCGTACCGCCCGTCCGCGGCCTTTTTGGGCCGGAACCAGAAAACGCAGCACAGCGCGGTCACGGCGTAGCCGAGATGCGCGAAATAGGGCAACAGCCGCACCAGTTTGCCGGAATTCTCGATATAATCGCTGAAAAATCCGGCAAGAAAACCAGTCCGCACCGTGTCCTCGGAAAAGGGCCAGACCAGCCCCCACACCCACATCAGGGCGCTGTTGGCTCCCACATGTATCATCTGCGCGAGCGGGAGCCCGCGCCCGCCTTTCATTATCGAAAGCTCGACCTGCTGAAACATCGGCAGCAAAAGCGGCATCGAAAGAATGAAAGTCAGAACGTAGCTTACGGCATAGCGCGTTATGGCCGCGCGGTTGATTCTGCGGTCCGCGCGGACAATTTCGCGCAGCGCGATAAACCCTATCTCGGCAATTACGGTATACAGGAAAAACTGGAGATGCCCGCAGAAAAAGAAAACGGTGCGCAGCCCGCACAGCGTGAGCATGGCGCGTTTTGACGGGGAGTCAATGACCCGCGCGCTCCACCGCAAAAGCCAGGGCAGAAACGCCGCCACCGGCATGATAAACCACCAGGAACTGCCCAGAAAAATAACGCAGGGATTGAGCATCCACGAAATCGCGCCGAAAAACGACACCCGCTTGGTGAACCCCAGTTCCCGCAGGAGGAAAAAAAATCCGTAACCCGCCATTAAAAGGTGAAGCGCGGCCCAGATGTCGGCGGCGGCGAAGATATGCCCGAACAGCAGATAACTAAGGCCGGCTGAAATATAGGTAAACGGATAAAGAACGCCGAAAATCCCGCTTGAAAGAACCGGCACGCCCAGATACTGGTGAAAGTTATAAAGGGCCAGCGTGCCCGACTGCACCGCCCGGACCAGATGCGCCATCACCGGAATAAACTGCGCGTGCGTGTCATCCTGCAGAAAGAAAAAGGGGTGCGCGCTTTCCGCCGCCGCGAAGAACAGGCCAAGAATCAGAGGGATATAAAAATAGAACCGGGTTCTATCCCAGAACCGGCTTAACCGCTCCCGGAGCGTGGCGGGAGGTTTCTTTCTGATAAGGTCGGCGTATTTGCTCCGCATATTAAGATTATAGATTAATTGGAAGCCATCTCATAAATGACCATGGAAGCGAAAGCGCGGGCAAAAAGCGGCGCGCGCAACCCAAACGGTATTTATGAAACGGCTTTTAGAACGCGAATTGAATTTTGGCGCCCAGAGGATTGTCTTCCGGGTCAGCCAGAAAAGAGGAAACGCCTGCGGCTATGTCAAACCAGGTATGCGCGGCGATAACTTCCGACAGGGTGTAGTTTCTCGCCCTGTACCGCAGTCCGAAATACACGCCCGCCGCCGCGGCGAACCCGGCAGAAAACCAGGAATCTCCGGAAGACGGGTCCGCGATATGCGCCAGACCGAACAAAGCGGACGCGGAAAGCAGGCCCGCCGTATCGCCCCATTCACGCTCCCACTGGGACTGGATGATACCGCGAAACAGCATTTCTTCCGACACGCCGGCTCCCCAGCTTAAAACCAGCCAGTGCGCGCTTAAAACAGCAGTTCCCGTGTCGCGGTTGAAAGAGTTGCCCAGATAACTTATACCCGAAACGCCGCTGTAGCCGCCGTGTTTCACATCGCTTTTGGCGATCGCGAAATTTAATCCGGCTCCCACAGCCAGCGCGCCTAAAACCCAGGGATTTAGCAGTTCCCGCGAAAACGGAGCCGCCGCAAGCGTGCTTAGCGGCGCAGGATCAAAACGGCGGTTATATCGGGCAAGGCCGGAGTCCATATAAAGGGAACGGTAATTGTCATATATACCGATAATGTACAACTGCTGGGCGTAAATAAGCGGAGCGTTCAGCTGGCCCGAATCCTTTTTTACTTCCGAATAAATGCCCCAGCCAAGCAGACCCGCCGTTCCGGCAGAGAACAAAACCCCTTTCCCGGTTTCGCCGCGGGAAAATTCAGCCGCGCCCGGCACAAACCACTCCCAGGGGGAAATTTCGCGGGATTCATTCCCTCCGCAAAAGGCGCTCCCGCCCAGCGCCAACGGCAAAACACCCGCAAGAAGCCTTGCGCAACGGCCGAGACAGGCGAAATAAGAATTCTTTGCCCGCTTCCGATATGTTACCATTATCGTATTCTATCATTAAGGAGAACGTGTGAGAAAAACCTTTCTGATGTTAGCAACAACAGCCATCCTGAGTGCCTGCGCGCCGGCGGCAATGGCAGGCGGACAATTAGCCGAGCTTAAAAACTCATTCATGCAAATGAGCGGCAAAAGCAAAAACATAACAGGAAAACAGTTGCCCTTCCGGCAAAGCAACCTGATTGGGAAAGCGGTGGAACTGCTCCGCATGGATATGAACGCGGAGAAAGACAAGTATATGCTCACCGGCCCCGTTCTCACCACTCAAGCGGGCCGGAAAATCCATATCACCTTCTCGCGTGTGGAAAATTGCGCGAAAGGGCCAGACTGCACGGAAGAGGACAAGTATTTCCTCAACTTTCTCCGCGACGATAAAAAGATCTACGGCGCCAACGTGTACGCCATCGCCAACTATTCCATAATCAAGACAGGAAAAGCCGTTTTCAAATTTGACGATAACGCCACCCTTTACACCGTTAAAGTGATGGTAAAGGATCCTAAAAACAGCAAAATAAGCGACGTAAAAATCTGGCAGGATAAAAAAGAGGTTTTTTCCCAAACCATCGAACAGATTTTAAACTCCATGCTGGAACGCAACAAAAAAGTCCAGCTAAAAACGGAATTCGTCTGCTTCACCGGAAGCAGACTCTATCAGGACAAAAACAGCAATCTTATGGTTGATTCCGGCAAATCTCTTGTCTTGCTTACGGCAGTGACGGGCGCGGAATTTTACTATCTCGACCGCGCCGCGCTAACGGAAACCGGCTCGGTTTTCGCGGATCTGGGACGGTATTACGTCTTCAGGCTTCTGAACGGAAAAGACCTGAGCATTCTAAAAACGCAATAAACTACGGCTTAAAACCCCCCGCAGAAACGGGGGGTTTTTTTATTGCTATAATTGATTAAATGAAGATCCCGCCATACCTCATCCTGACAGCGTTTTTAAGCGTTCCGTTGCACGCCGCCGGCAAGTCATGTTCGGAATGCTCTGGGGCAAGCTCAAAAGCGGTGTTTATTCCGGCCGGCGCGAAAACCGCCGTGGTGAGCGCGACGGCGGACAAACCACGCCCCTCCGTACTGCCGAAAGAACCGGCGGAAAAAGTTTTCGGCGAAAAAAACGCCTCATTTTACAGTGAAACCACGGGCAATGATCTCTACGATAATCTGGATACGATTTTCCAGACGCGAGCCGTCACCATAGGAAAAGAGGACAAATCGGTAGCCCCCGTGGGCCGGACCGTGATTACCACAACGCCATACACCCGCGACGCGGGAGACCTGCTCAAAGAGCCGGTCGGCAGAGAAACCGGCCTTAAAAATTTCAATGTGAGGACCTACCGGATAACCCCTCAGGACATAAAGAACGCCGTGCTGTTCATTTACCGCGTTCCCGAATCCAACAGATAAACCGGTCCAACGTTTACAAACAAAAAACCCCTCCTTGCGAAGGGGTTTTTTGTTCCTGCTAAATACCGTTAATGCACTTGGCGCCAGTTTTTGGCAAGGTGCAATGCGAGAATGCCTTTTTGCAGATGCATACGGTTTTCCGCTTCGTCGAAAATAATGGACTGCGGACCGTCAAGCACTTCCGCCGAGACTTCCTCGCCGCGGTGCGCGGGCAGGCAGTGCATGAGCAAAGCGTCCTTATGCGCATGCTTCATAAGATCCGCGTTTATCTGGTAACCTTTGAAATCATGCAGGCGCTTGGCGTTCTGCGCTTCCTGGCCCATGCTGGTCCACACGTCGGCGTAAACCACGTCGGCCCCTTTTATCGCCTCGACCGGATTGCGGAACAGCTCGAATTTCGTGCCGGCTTTTTTGGCGGCGGCTTCGGCTTCCTTATACAGGGCGGGATTGGTGTCGTAACCTTCCGGCACGCCCATCCTGAAATTCATACCCAGCAGGGGGCACGCTTCCATCCATGAATTCATGACGTTGTTGCCGTCGCCTATCCACGCCACGGTAAGCCCTTTCACGCTGCCGCGCTTTTCGATAAGGGTGAACACGTCGGCTAAAATCTGGCAGGGGTGGTGATCGTCGGTAAGGCCGTTAATGACGGGCACGTCGGACGTGCGGGCAAGCTCCTCCACGTCGCTGTGCTTGTAGGTGCGGATCATGATGCCGTCCACCATGCGGGAAAGCACGCGCGCTGTGTCGGATATGGTTTCGCCGCGGTTAAGCTGCAAATCGTTCGCGCCCAGATACATGGGATAGCCGCCCAGCTGGAACATGCCCGACTCGAAGGAAACGCGGGTTCTGGTGGACGATTTCTGGAAAATCATGGCCAGCGTCTTGCCTTTTAACACCAGGGTTTCCTCGCCTTTGCGGAATTTGTCCTTAAGCTCTTTCGCCTTGGCGAAAACTTCCTCAATCTCGGCTTTGGTATAGTCGGTCACTCTCAAAAAATCTTTTCTTTTCATGTTTTTTCACCTCTGAAATAGGGGAGTTTTATCCCCACTGTATGGCCTCATCTTACCATTTTTCCCCCTTTTGTCCAGTTGATTATACTTAACATTGTTTGGTTAAATGTCTTCATAGTCAATCCGCTGGAACACGCGGTAAATTCAGGACACAATATGATTTTTCTGATAACCGGACCGAAAAATTCCGGGAAAACGCTGTTCACCAAAAACTTTTACGCCGAACTGACGGAACTCGGCGTTTCAGCCGCGGGCATAGCCACGGAAGCCGATTTCATAGACGGAAAGAAAACGCTTTACCGCGTGCTCAGCTTAAGGACAGGCAAAAGCGTGAAACTGCTGGAAATAAACAACGGCCCGCAGCCCGACAGGGCGGGTTTTGACTTCGCCGACCAGGTGCTGGGCAAAGCGCAGAATTTCCGCGTTATTTTCGTTGACGAATTCGGGCCGCTGGAAGCCGCGGGCGGCGGTTACGCCGGACGCGTGCTCGCGCTAAGCCGCAACCACGACATGATAATCACGGTGCGCCCTTCGCTAGCGGAGCAGGCGCGGGAAATTTTCGCGCACGCGCAATGCGAAATCCTGTCGCTGGAAAGCTCGGGCGCGCGGGAAATAGCGGAGCGGATTAAAAAATGCCTCTTGAAATAAAGAATCTCGCTTTCCGCTATCACCCCGAAAGCGCGCCGATATTAAAAGACGTCAGCCTGACGCTTAAAGCGGGCGAATGCGCCGGGATAGCCGGGTGCAACGGATCCGGCAAAAGCACTTTGATAGCCGCCGTGTGCGGTTTGATTCCGGGATTCGGCAAGGGCATCCTGTCTGGCGAAATAATAACGGAAAATCCCCCGCCCGCCGCCGTGCTGCAGAATCTGGACGCGCAGATACTAACGGATACAGTGCACGACGAAATCTCGTTTTTCGCAAGCTATACCTCCCGGAAAAACCCGGCGTTCACGCCGGAAACCGTGGCGGAGCGGGCCGGGCTCGGCTATTGCCTGGACAGGAAGGTTTTTCTCCTTTCAACCGGCGAGAAGCAAAGGCTCGCGCTGGCGTGCGCGGTGGCCTCGGCGCACAGCGGGCTTATCGTCCTTGACGAGCCGTCGGCCTATCTGGACGACGACGGCGCGGAAAAACTCTCCGGCATGCTAGCCGCGCTCAAAGAAAACGGCCACGCCGTTTTAATCGTCGGGCACGAATTTTCGCGCCTTAAAAGCGCGGTGGACAAAAGTTATGTGCTGGGCAACGGCGTCCTGTCCGAGTCTCCGGTCGCGGATTCCCACTGCGCTGTGGCAAAAACAGGGCGCGAAAAAACCGCCGGACCGTCAGTCCTGCGCGCGAACGGGATAACTTTCCGCTCCGAAAGCGACGCGGCGCTGGTTAACGATTTGAATTTCGAGATAAAAACCGGACTGATAACGGGACTAACCGGCCCCAACGGATCCGGCAAAAGCACGTTCGCGAAAATAGCGGCGGGACACATAACCGCGCACGACGGAACGATTTCCGTAAACGGGCGTGAAACGGAGCGCGGCGAACTGCTTGAAAAAGTACGGCTCATCAGCCAGAATCCGTACACTTCCCTGCTTTACAAAACGGTCGGCGAGAATCTGGCCCGCGCCGCGCGGGAAGCGAAAACGCGCGCGCCTTACGATATGGAAAACCTGGCCGCCACGCTGGGCGTTTTGAGGCTTTACGGCAGGACGATACAGTCGCTCAGCTACGGGCAGGCCCAGCGCTGCGCGCTCCTGTGCGCGGCGGCGGCGAACCCGGACTTCCTTATAATTGACGAAGCGGTTTCCTGCCTTGACCGCGAAGGGGTGGAAGCCTTCCACTCCGCCATGGATATTTTCGCCCGGGCGGGCAAAGGCGTGCTTGTTATCAGCCATTTAAACAGGCTCACAGCCGAAATAGCGGACGAGCTGCACGCCATGCCGCTGTGCCCGGCGAACGGAGAATTAAAATGATAAACAATCCCGCCGGAAAAATCCGGCTGGCTGTGTACACAACGGTTTTCGGCGCGCTTTGGGGCCTTGCCGAGATGTTCATCGGCAGTTGGTTACACGCGGTCAACTTTCCGTTCCGGGGCGCGCTGCTTGCAGGATTCGGCGCGATAATTTTATGCACGGAACGGACATACACGCCGATAAGAGGCGCGACCTTTTACACCGGACTGGTGGCTATTTTACTGAAATTCCTTTCCATCGGCTCGGTTAAAATCGCGCCCGCCGCGGGCATATTCATTGAAACGGTTATCGCCGAAGCCATCCTGTCCGCGCTCGGCACGGGCAAGGCGGGAGTATGGCTGACTGTTATGGCGGCCTGTCTGGAAGGAATTCCGCACTTTTTCGTCACGAACTGGCTGATGTACGGAACCGGCATTTTCGGCGCGTATCTGGCTGTGGTGAAGGGGATGCAGGAGTTTTTCGGGCTGCCGGGCAATTCCTGGAAATTCATCGTGTTGCTCTGGCTGGCTGGCCACGCGGCTCTGGGAACCGTTTATTCGGTGCTGGCGGTGCGCACTTTAAAATACCTTGAGCACAGGGACCATGGCTAAAAATACCTATCTCGCCGTTCTCGCGGCGGTTTTTCTTCTATCGCTATGCCTGCCCTGGGCCTGGACGCTTGGCGGCCTGCTGGTTGCGCTTATCGCTTTTAAAGACCCAGCCGCGCTCAGAAAAATAGGCGGGCTTGGTTTTTGGGCTTTTCCGACGTTGTTCGTCCTCCTCTCGCCGTTCATGGCGGGCGAACCGGACCGCGCCGTTTTAACTCTGCCGTACAGCATGCCGCAGCTACGGATTAACATGTCTTTCCTCATGCACGCGTACTGCTTCACTGTTTTAATGTCGTATTTCGGACGCAATTACACGCTCGCGGAAACCGCCGGGCTGGGCGAGAAACTGGGGCTTAAAAAAACCGGCCTTAAAACGGCGATCGCCCTTTGCTCCGCAAAAAAACTGCGGCGCATGATAATTGAAACCGCGCGGACTTACGCACGCACGCGGCCCGCAAAAACAGACAAGGCGAAAGACCTGCACATTCTCCTTGGCGCGATAATACGCAACACCGCGCTGACCGCGGAGGAAATCTCCGTGCTTTTTTATATAAGGAAAATTGAACTATGAGAACCGAACTGAAAACTGTAGGCGTCGTCGCAAACCCGGTAAAAAACCGCTCGGACATGAAAATAGGCGGCACGGTTTCCGTGATAAAAATACACCCGAGTTTCAAGCCCGCGCTTAAAGGGCTGCAGGCCTGTTCGCACATTTGGGTTTTATGCTGGTTCGACAAAGCGGACCGGGACGTTCTGAAAGCGCGGCCCAGAAAAATTTCCTCCACCATGGCGGAGCGCGGCGTTTTCGCCATGCGCTCGCCGGACAGGCCGAACCCCATCGCGCTCACCTGCGCGAAAATCCTGAAAATACGCGGCCTCACCATCGAAGTGGACAGTCTTGACGCCATTGACGGCACCCCGGTGCTGGACATCAAGCCCTATTCGCACGGCATTGACTGCGTGCCCGCTGCCGGCATAAGCGATTTCAGCGCCAAATACCGCGCCGCGCAGGACAAGCAGTTGGCTTCTATGCTCGCCAGAATAGCCCTCAACCACACAGAGGAACTGACCCCGGAAGTTTTAAAAGCGCTGGCATTAACTTTCGCTTATGTCCGCAAATCCGGCCTTGCGCCCGGCCGCGCCATAACAGGCATCGCAGCCAGCGTGAAAGGCGCGGGGCTTGACGCGCTTTACGCGCAGTTCGGCCTGCGCCCTTCTGACTGGCGCCTTTTCCGCTCGGTAAACACGGCAACTCCCCAATTGACAGTGCGGCTCGGCAACAAGCGGATAACAGTCAAAGCGGGCCCTGCGGGACTTAAATATTTCCGTTCGCTTTTAAGCTGAGCGGGTTTTGTATAATATAGACATAATGAAATCATTTTTCCTTGACCTGTGGGGCAATAAAACCCGTAGATATATTTATCTGTCCGCTTTAGCCATAACCCTCTTAATCGGAGCCGGCGCGGCCGGCCTGCGCTATATCCTGGCGGGACTGCCGTCAATTGACAATCTGGAGGAATACACGCCGTCTTTGTCCACCAAGGTTTATGACAAAGACGAACAGCTCATAGCCGAATTCACGGTTGAGCGGCGCGCGCTTATTCCGCTTGATAAAATACCGAAAAACCTTCAGAGCGCCGTCATCGCCACGGAAGACGACAAATTTTACACCCACTGGGGCATTTCCATAAACGGCATGGTGCGCGCCGTGCTGAGCGATTTGCGCCACGCGAAAGCCAAACAGGGCGCGTCCACAATAACCCAGCAGCTGGCGAAAAACCTTTTCCTCTCGCCGGAGAAAAAAATCGTCCGCAAGCTGCGGGAATTAATCCTGTCTTTGCAGATCGAACGGCGGTTCAGCAAAAGCGAAATCCTGCAGCTTTATCTCAACCAGATTTATTTCGGCGAAGGGTCCTACGGCGTGCAGGAAGCCGCCAAACGCTATTTCAACAAGCGCATTGACGAGCTTAACCTGCAGGACTGCGCGCTGCTGGCCGCCATGCTCAAGGCGCCCACGCAGTTCAGCCCCTTCACGTTTCCCGCGAAAGCCAAACAGCGCAGGAACGTGGTGCTTATGCGGATGTACGAGGAAAAGTATATAACGAAAGAGGAAATGGAAGCCGCCGCCAAAACGCCGGTTCCGCGGGAGAAAATCCCGATCGTGCAGACGAAAGCCCCCTATTTCGTAGAATATGTCCGCCGCCAGCTGGAACCGAAATACGGCGTCAACACGCTGTGGAAAGGCGGACTCAAAGTATACACCACGCTGGACCTCAACGCCCAAACCGCGGCGGAAACCGTGATGGAACAGGCGCTGCTGAAAATTGACAATGAAGTGGCCGCGGCTAAGGGCCAGAAAGTGGAGGTAAGTTCGCAGACCGACTGCGCGCCCTCGACCGACGAGTGCGACCCGGACGATCCGGACTGCGTGGTCGAAAGCGTGGACTGCGGGCCGCTGGTCGAACCCAGCAGCGGCGCGGTGCATATTCAGGGCGCGTTTCTGGCGATGGACGTAAAAACCGGCGGCATCCGGATAATGGTGGGCGGGCGGGACTACAAGGAAACCCAGTTCAACCGCGCCACGCAGGCTTTGCGCCAGCCGGGCTCCACCTTCAAACCGTTCGTCTGGCTGGCCGCACTGATGCACGGCTTCACGCCCGCCACGCTGGTGGATGACACGCCCATGACCTTCTATTTCGACGGGCGGGACTGGCGCAAGTTCGACGACAATTCCGGCACCTTCGCCCTCGACCTCGCCACCCAGACCTTCACCGGCAACAAGGATTTCAAAATCTGGGTGCCCAACAATTACGATTACCGCTCCCTGGGCCGCATAACCCTGCGCCGGGGACTTGAGCTTTCCAGAAACCTGGTTTCTATTTATCTTATAGACAAGCTGGGCCCGACCGTAGTGGCCTCCATCGCCAACAAGGCGGGGATACAGAGAAGACTGTCGCCCGTCCTGTCGCTGGGACTGGGGACCTCGGCCGTCACAATGCTGGAAATGGTCAACGCCTACGCCACTATGGCTAACGGCGGAATCCGCGTCCAACCCTACGCGATTGAGCGCGTTGTGGACAACAAAGGAAAAGTGCTGGAGGAAAACGTCACCACGGAAAGCGAGCAGTTTTCCCCCCAGTACGCGTTTCTGATGATGAACATGATGCGCGGCGTGGTCGAACAGGGCACAGCCACCAGAGCGCGCGATGTTGGCCGCCCGCTGGCGGGCAAAACCGGCACAAGCCAGGACCACCGCGATTTATGGTTTATCGGCACCACGCCGGACCTGACGGCGGCGGGCTGGGTCGGCTATGACGATTTTTCCACTATCCAAAGCAAGGACTGGACCGGCGGCGGCACCGTAGTGCCCTGGTGGACCGATATAATGAAAGAAGTGCTTAAAACCGCGCCCGTGCGCGATTTCCAGGTGCCTGAAGGAATCACCTTCGTGCAGATTGACCCGCGCACCGGAAAACTAGCCCTGCCCAGCACCCGCAAAAAATTTCAGGAAGCGTTTATAAAAGGAACGGAACCGCGCAGTTTTTCGGAAATGGATGACTAATCCCAAAGAGAACCCCTTTCCCGCCGGACTTCTGACCGGACTGAACGGCACTGGCGCGAAAGCCTATTATCTGACCAAAATTCTGGACAGGACGGACACGGCGGTCTACATAGGCCCGTCGGAAGAGGAACTGTCCGAAATCCATTCGGCGATAGACGGCGCGCTCAGGATTTTCAGGCCGGACATCAAGTACGTTTCCGTTTTCTTGAGCCAAAGCCGCCTGGACAGGACCTCCGCCCTCTATCCCCTCGCCTTGGAACACAAGCGCGAAAAAACCATCGTCATAGCCACGCCGGAAGCCTTCTGCGCGGGCATGCCTTCGAAAAAAGAATACCTCGCAAAACTGATAACGCTGTCCGATAAAACGGAAATTGAAAGGCACGCGCTGTTATCGCGCCTCGAAAAAGCGGGCTACGAGCGGACCGAATTCGTGGAGGAACCCGGCGAATACGCCGTGCGCGGATCCATCGTTGATATTTTCAGCCCGCTGGCGCAAACGCCGGTGCGCGCCTATTTCGCGGGCAACACCGTGGAAAACATTCGCGCTTTTGACATAGACACGCAAAACACCAGAACCCTGCTGGACAAGTTCACCGCGCTTCCGCTCGCGTTTGAAAAGGAAAACGCCACCGCGCTCGACTGGCTGGGCAAAAAAGCTTTCGCGATTATAGACCGCAGCGTAAATTCGGACACCGACTTTTCCATTCTGCCGCAATTCCCTCAAAGCGCGGTTTTGCTCCCGCCCGAACAGACGGGAACGGAAAACGCCGCAAACCTCGATTTCACGCGCAACGTCAATTTCCGGCGCAATTTCAAACTCCTGGAAAGCGAAACCGCGCGGCTTCATAAAGACGGTTACGAAGTCATCATAAGCTGCCTAAACCGCGGCGAGCTGGACAGGTTTTCGGAAATAACCGCGAACACCACGATACCGGAGCAGGCCCGCTTTGAAATCTCGCCGCTGGCGGAAGGTTTTATTTTCAAAGACGGAAAGACGGCCGTTATTACGTCCTCGGAAATCCTGAACAGGAAATACGCCGCCTCCTCACTGCTCGCGAAATACGACCGCAGCCGCGCCAAACGCATCCGCTTTAAGGATTTAAAAGCGGGCGACTTCATCGTGCATGAGGATTACGGCATAGGCCGTTACGTGGGCCTTAAAACTTTTTCCTGCGACGACGCGCCGCAGGAGGAGATCGAGTGCCTGGCCATAGAATTCAAAAACCGGCACAAACTGTATGTGCCGCTCTACGATTTCAAGAAAGTCCAGAAATACGTGGGCGGCGAAGGGAAAACGCCGCGCCTGTCCCTGCTGGGCGGGAAAACCTGGACCGAAGTAAAAAACCGCGTCAAGGAAAACGTGCGCGAAATCGCGCAGGAACTTTTGAAAAGCGAAGCGCTGCGCGCCGCCGCGAAAACCGACGCGCTGTTGGGCGACGAGCATATAGAAGACGAGTTCGCCGCCTCCTTCCCCTATCAGGAAACCGAAGACCAGACGCGCGCGGTGCGCGCCATTTTATCCGACATGGCGCAGGCCACGCCCATGGACAGGGTGCTGGTGGGCGACGTGGGCTTCGGCAAAACGGAAGTCGCCATACGCGCGGCCCTGCGCGCCGCGCTGAGCGGCAAGCAGACCGCCGTGCTGGTTCCCACCACCGTGCTGGCGGCCCAGCATGAAAGAACCTTCAAGGAACGCCTGGCGGGGTTTCCGGTGAGCATAGCCATGCTGTCCCGGTTCCAAACGCAGACGGAACAGAAGAAAATAGTGGCGGATATGAAAGCCGGCGTCTACGATATCGTGGTCGGCACGCACCGCCTTATATCAAAAGACGTCGCCTTCAAAAATCTCGGCCTGTGCGTTATTGACGAGGAGCACCGTTTCGGCGTAAAACAGAAGGAAAAAATACGCCACCTCGCCCGCGGCGTGCACTGCCTCATGCTTTCGGCCACGCCGATACCGCGCACCATGAACCAGGCGCTGGCGAATCTGCGCAGCATTTCCGTAATAGAAACCCCGCCCAAAGGCCGCGTGCCGATAACCACGCGCGTCCTGCCGTGGGACGACGATATAGCCACAGCCGCCGTGCGCGACGAACTGGCCCGTGGCGGGCAGGTGTTTTACGTTCACAACCGCGTCCGCACGCTGCCCAGCCGGATGGAACACCTAAAAAAACTGATGCCGGAAATTAAAATCGGCATGGGCCACGGCCAGATGAAGGATGAGGACCTTGAGCAGACGATGTGGGATTTCTACCACCGCAAGTACGACGTGCTGCTGGCCTCCACCATAATTGAAAGCGGGCTGGATGTGCCGGACGTCAATACCCTCATCGTGGAAAACGCGCACGAATTCGGGCTCGCCCAGCTTTACCAGCTGCGCGGCAGAATAGGGCGGAGCAACAAAAAAGCCAGCTGTTTTCTTTTTTATCCGCAGTGGCTGGATTTAAAGGCAGAAGACATTAAACCCCGAGACACGGAACCGGAAGTCTGGGAAACGAAGGAAACAACAGAAGGGATGAGCGAAGAGGCGCGCCAGCGCCTGTCCGCCCTGATGGAATTCGGGGAACTGGGGTCAGGGTTCCGGCTCGCCATGCGCGACCTGGAAATACGCGGAGCCGGCGAACTGCTGGGCACGAACCAGCACGGGTTCGTAAACGAGGTGGGCCTCTCGTTTTACTGCGAACTGCTGGCGGACGAAATCAGCCGCCAGAAAGGCTCCCGCGCGCATAAAGAGGAAACCGCCACCATTGACATAAGCGTCAAAGCGCTTATCCCGGAAGACTATCTGCCCGACGAAAATGAACGCCTGCGCTACTACAAGCGCCTGCTGGACGCGGACAGCAAAAAATCCCGCGACATTCTGGCGGAAATAGAAGACCTCTGCGGCCCTGTGCCGGAAAGCGTTAGAAACATAGCGGAAATTGTCCAGCTGAGGCGCAAAGCCGGAAAAGCGGGCATCCGCTCCATCGAGCAGACCGACAGGGGCTTTGATATCTCTTTCCGCAAAAACATGGTTTTGCCAGCCGAACTGCCGGGCAAAATAATCGGCCTGTTCGGCTCCTCCGTGCAATTCACCTCCGCGCCGACGGGCGACGGCATACGCATTTTTGAAAGAACCTCAAAACCGCTCCAGTTCATAAACGACGCCGTGGGCTTCTTGAGCAGCATAACAGGAAAATGATAGAGTTTCCTTATTATGAACATTAATAAATATATTGTGCCTGTCTGCGCCCTGGCGCTTTTTTGCGCCTGCGACCGGAAACCGGAAAACAAGGTCCGGCCCGCGCTCGCAAAAGTAGGCGGTTCTTATATAACCACGGAAGAATATAACGCCAAGCTGAAAGACATCTCCTCCACCTACAAAAATTATCTCGCCACAAAAAACGGCCGCAAGCAGTTTTTGCAGATACTCATACGGGAAAAACTCATACTGTCCGCGGCGAAAGCCAGCGATATCCCCTCCAGCCCCGCCTTCCTTGACGAAACGAAAAAAGCGCGCGAAGAAATGGAAGCCCGCTACCGCGCGTTCAACGACTATCTGCTGACAAAACTCTGGCTTGATGAATTGCGCAAAAACGGCACCATTTCGGTAACGGACAAGGAGATTGAGGCCTACTATAAAGAGTTCCCATATGAAATCTCCATGCGCCACATCCTTATCGGCACACAGGCCGAAGCGACACAGCTTTTAAAGCAGGCCAAGGGAAGCCTTGCAACCTTTACCGCGCTGGCGAAAACCCGCTCCATTGACCCGGAAACAGCCGCCGGCGGCGGCTTCATGCCGCCTTTCATGGTCGGCGAATCCATACCGGAAATAGAGCAGACCGCCAACCAGATGGCGGTGAACACCACCGAGGGCGTTTTCAAAAGCAAATTCGGCTACCACATCCTGCACAAGGACGCGGAACGCAAACTACAGCTTTCAGATGTGAAAGAGCGCATCGCGCTCATTCTGGAAAAACAGAAGATGGACAGTTATCTAAAAAATCTGGAAAACAAATACAAAGTGGAGGTTTTGGATGAAAATTATAATTACTAAACTCGTTATGGCGGCGGCGCTGCTGGGCAGTCCCGTCTGCGCCGAAGTCATGGGCGACACGGCGGCGACGGTGAACGGAGAACCCGTTCTGCGCAGCGAATACGACAAAACCGTTTCCGAAATGGAAGCGCAGTACAACAGGGCCATGCCCGGCATGCTTGCCAACGAGAACGCGAAGAAAGAACTGCAGAAAAAGGTTCTCGACCAGATGATTGACGATATGGTGGTGGTCCAGGCGGCGGAAAAAGCGAAAACGAAAGTCCATGAACGGGACATAGACGCCGAGCTCCAGAAATACAGAAGCCAGTTCATGACCGACGAAAACGGCAGCCCCGTGCCCGAAGCCAAAGCGGAAGCGGAATTTAAAAAGAAACTCAAAGAATCCGGCATGCCTTACGAGAAGTTCAAAGACACGCTGAAAAAACGCCTGCTCATGCGCAAATTCATCATGGATTCCATACGCCAGAAAGTCGTTCCCCCGACCGACCCGGAAATCAAGGCTTATTTCGGCAAGGTGGAAAGCGTTATAAACGGCAGCACCGAAGCGCTCAAAGGTTTGGACGCTGATGACGCGCAGGCTTTGGCCGCCGTCGCCCAGGAAATCAAAACCATGACCGCGGAAAGGGTCCATGTGCGCCACATCCTTTTCAAAACCGACAAGGCCATGCCTATCGTTGAGAAAAACGCCAAAAAACAGGCCGCCGAACAGGCCCTTAAGGAAATCAAGGGCGGCGCGGACTTCCGCGAACTGGCCATGAAACTTTCGGATGACAAGGAAAGCGCGGCGCGCGGCGGAGACATCGGCAACATCGTGCGCGGCATGATGCCAAAACCTTTCGAAGACGCGGTGTTCAAGCTAGAAGTGGGCGAAACCGGCGGACCGGTGGAAACCGATTTCGGCTACCACATCGTGCGGGTTGAGGAAAAGCGGGCCCAGCAGGAAGTTTCGTTCGACGACGTTAAAAACCAGCTCGGCCAGTTTATGACCAACCAGCGGATGAACAAAGAAGCGCTTGCCATGATCAAAGAACTCAGAGGCAAAGCGGCTGTGACCGTAAACTAGAACCGCATTTTCGGAGAAAGCAATGACCTTTAAAACAAGTTTTATCCTGCCGCTGGCGTTGTGCCTGGCGTGTCCGGCGTTTGCGGAAGGCCCGTCCCGGAACATAGCCACGGTAAACGGCGAAGCCGTTCTGCGCGCGGAGTATGACAAAAACCTCAAAGACGTGATGGGCCAGTACAGCAAAAACATCCCCGGCCTCGCCACCAACGAAGAAGCAAAAAAAGACATCGAGAAAGGCGTGCTCAACCGGATGATTGACGACGTGCTGGTGATACAGGCGGCGGAGAACGCGAAAATAAAAATCCGCCCGCGCGAACTGGACGCCGGAGTGCAGGAAGTGAAAGCGCGTTTTATGACCGACGAAACCGGCGCCGACGTGCCCGAAGCGCAGGGCGAGGTGGAATTTAAAAAGGAGCTGGCCAAGGAAGGCCTGACGCTGGACCAGTTCAAGGAAAGAATAAGAAAGCAGCTCATGGCGCGCAAGTACATAGAGGAAACCATCAAGCCGAAA
>JBAYFS010000011.1:0-23387 GCA_041667045.1 Elusimicrobiaceae bacterium
AAAATCACCGGCAATGCCCGCACGAGCCAGCTCGCCCTTTCTTCCAGCGAAGGGGTTATCAAGCTGCGGCTCGACTATCTCAGTAAAAAAGCCACGCTTAAAGGTGTTTTTACTCCGGCCAACATCAAAATGGCGTCGTATCTTGTTGTTTTGGATCAGATTGCCGATCTGTAAATCGGAAACGTAAGTTTTTGAAAAGCCGCGGACAATTTTTGTCCGCGGCTTTTTATTAAGCGCACCTTTGGCAGTTGCAAAAGACTGGTTATACTGCCAAAGACCAGTCTTTTAGGCAGGACGCAAGAAGGGGACCGAGTTATTGCGTGCTTAAGGTCTGAAACAGGTTTGCGCGGAGTATGTTTTTTGGCATTTGACGCCCGCGTCAACTTTGCTAGAATGCCAGCACAAGGATATTTATGAAAAGCAAATATTTCAAACTCAGAGTTCCTCTCACGTTGGCGGCTGCCGCAATATTCCTTTTCCAATATATCTCTTATGCCGCGCCTGCTCCGGAAAATCTGAAGGCGTTCAACGCGCTTTCCGCCGCTGCCGGCGCGCAGGCCGATTCCGTCCGGATCTCCTCTCTTGATCCCGCGGTGTTGATAAGCACGCCTTTTGTACGGGCTGATGACCGGCATGTCCTTCCAATTAACGGCAGCACACCCGGCAACCTGTGTTCTCCTGACGATCCGAATTTTAAGGAATACCGGTATCAGGAACATGTCGCCTATTGCAACCGTTATGTCACGCGCACGATGAAAGTGCGCATAGCCGCCAGATACAATGTGCCGGAAAGCGAATGGCCAGATTATGAGTTTGACCATCTGATCCCGCTCGGTATCGGAGGCAACAGTTCCGACGATAATATCTGGCCCCAGCCGCGTTCGCTTGGCGAAAGCGCGGATAAAGACAAGCTGGAGAATCTTTTGTACAGGCAAATGGCTGCCGGCACTATTACGCAGGCCGATGCCGTTAAGCGGATGTACGCCTGGTTTTACAGCAAAGACGTGAACGTTTCTTCCGGCACTCTGAGCCATAAAGTGGAGCCGGGTAAAAACCTGTTTCCTGAGTTCAGCGATC
Organism: Elusimicrobiaceae bacterium; assembly: GCA_041667045.1. Classification (GTDB taxonomy): domain Bacteria; phylum Elusimicrobiota; class Elusimicrobia; order Elusimicrobiales; family Elusimicrobiaceae; genus JAQVSV01. The sequence continues at coordinate 1,078 of JBAYFS010000011.1, forward strand.
CCTGCCGCGTAACCGCGATTCTGGGCCTTGTTTCAAAAATATATTATGGCGAGCCGTTCGATTATCCGCAGGATGGAACCGAATATCTCAATGCCGAAAAGGTCCTGCCCGCAGAACCTTCCGGGTACTATCGCCAGTACACAGTGCGGCCGGGTCCGGACGCCGAAAAGGAATTTACCCTTGGGGAAGAAACGATAACGGTGTCACCGCCACAGGGTGACGGCGGCGCCGAGCGCATAATAACAGGCACGTGCGGCGAGATTTATTATTCGCCGGATTACGGCGGAACTTTTACCCGGATATACGTGGTCAAATAATAAGAAACAGAAGAATGTGAATTTTTTAACGGGGCTCCGATTTTAACCGGGGCCCCGTGTTTTTTGGTCGGAAAGCGGCGTGGTGTCACTTTACAATTGCTTGAGATTGTGGATTGCCGTCGTGTGCGCGGGCGATATTTGCAGGGCTTTGTGGTAAGCGGCGCGTGCGGCTTCCTTCTCGCCCTTAAAAAGGCAGAGATTGCCGTAATTTACAAGCGCGTCGGCATTATTCGGGTCAAGCTCGACAGCCGCGCGGGCAGACTCCAGAGCTGCGGCTGTATCGCCGTTTTTGGCGAGGCTTGCCGCCATATTGGAATGAAACATAGCTGATTTTGGATCCAGCTTGATCGCGGCGGCGAAGTCGCGCACGGCTAAAGCGTAGCGTCCGGAATTTGAGTAGGCGAGTCCCCTGTTATTCAAGGCGATCGTGCAGGACGGATACCGGGCCAGAACGCCAGACCACAGGGCCACGCTGTCGCGCCAGGAGAAACAACGCGCCATGGCGCCGCCCCCCAGCGCCAGCAGGTAAAAGGCGCAGCAGAACGCCATAATTTGTTTGCCTCTGCCGGACAGCTTGTCGCTTTGGCGCCAGAACGCGTCTGCCAGCGGAATCAGCAGGCCGAGGTAGGGCAGATAGGTGTAGTGTTCCGCGGCCAGGCTGAACCCGACCGGAACAAGCTGGAGGCAGGGGAAAATAGTAACCGTGAAAAACGCAATACCCCAGCCGGCAAGGGGTGTCGCTTTTCTGCCGAAATGCCATAACAGGAAAAGCGCGGCGGCCAGAATAAACGGCGCGGGATAATAATGCGCGGGCACGGAATAGACCCCGTTGCCTGGATAAGGGTAGAAAACCGACAGCCGGACCGGCGTTACGAATTTCCAAAAGTAAAAAAGCATGTTGCCGCTCGCTATGCAGATGCCACCTGTTAATTTTTGCAGCGAGAACGCGGCGATGTAGCCGGATTTGCCCTGCGTGTGGACCGCCAGCAGCGCGAAAATAAAAGCCAGCGCGGCAAACGGTACTTTTTCCAGAATGCGGCGCAGCGTAAGTTTTTTCTCGCCGAGATAATCCAGAAACAGCAGCGCGAACGGCAGCGTCATCGCCATGGCCTTTGCCAGCAGCGCGCAAACAAACAGTCCGGAAACCAGCGCCAGCGCCGCTAGTCTGCCGCGCGCGGGAATTTTTTCAGCCGCGCAGTAGCGCGCGTAAAGCGTCAGGGCGGCGAGATAAAAAACGGAATAGAGAACGTCTTTGCGTTCCGCCACCCAGGCCACCGATTCCACATGCATGGGGTGAATGGAGAAGAGCAACGCCGCCAAAAACGCCTTGCGCCTGTCGGAAACAATAATTTTCACCAGTTCAAACACCAGCACGGAGTTGATGAAATGCAACAGGATGTTTATTAAATGGGAAACCGGCGGATTGGTTCCGAAAACGGCCCGTTCCAAAATAAAAGAGAGCGTTGTCAGCGGCTGGTAGTGGCCTACCACAAAGGATTGAAAAACTGTTTTTATCCCGGACCAGGACAGGTTTTGTGTCTGCGAATTGCCGACGAAAATCTGGTAATCGTCCCAGTTGAAATAGTCCGCGCGCAGACAGGGCCAGAAAACAGCCGCCACCGCCGCGGCCAGCGCGGCATAGGGGGCACAACGGGTAATCTTATCGTTCGCGAGCAGGCGCCGCATAAGCGATATTGTACATTTTTACGCGGCGGAGGATTGCCGGCCCCGCCGGCGGAAATACTTTCCTGATGGCCGGGTTGATATCTCCGGTTTTCAAACGGCAGAACGGGTTAGCGGGAGCGTATCGGTTATTCCTATATTCTCCAGGAATTTCGGGTCGTGCGAAATGACGATCAAGGCCCCTCTGTAATTTGCGAGCGCGCTTTCCAGTCTTTCAATGCTGTCTATGTCCAGATTGTTGGTAGGCTCGTCTAGCATAAGCAGGTGCGGCGGCTGCGTTCCCGACAGGACGCAGGCCAGCGCGGCCCGTATCCTTTCTCCGCCGCTGAACGTTCCGGTTTTCCGCGCAGCTTCCTGTTCGCGGAAAAGAAAGCGCGCCAGGCGCAGTCTGCGGTCCGGTTTGCGCATGTCCGGCGCAAAACGCGTTATGTTTTCAAGAAGGGTCAAATCATTTTTTAGGAGGGCCGTTTTCTGATCCAGACAGGAGACCCGCGCGGTTTTTACCGAGAGTAAACCGCACTGTTTCCCGTTAATTTGTCCGTCATTGCCTAAAGACAGGATAAGTTTCAATAAGGTGCTTTTGCCCGAACCGTTCACGCCGGTTATAGCCAGCCGTTTTGGTCCGGCGAGGGAAAGACTTAACGGTTCGGCGAATAAAAATCCGCCTGCGCCGGGATAGCGGAAATTGAAGTCTTTCATTTCTATCAGCAGCTTTCCGTCCGGGACGGCGGTATCCGGCATGTCCACGTTTATGCTGTTGCGTTCACGCGCCAAAGCGCGGACCGAATTCAGTTTTTGTTCGGCGCCGCCGAGCACGTCTTCATGCGTGTTTTTTACCCTGCCCATGGTTTCCTGGGCGCGCCGTTTTCGCGCGCCGGCGAGTATTTTCGGGATGCCGCCTTTTTTGGCTTTCTTCGTGCCGCCAGCCATGCGGCGGGCCTGCCGCGCAAGGCTTTTGCCCAGTTCCCGTTTCTCGCGCTTCACTGTTTCCCGGGCGGAGGTGATTTGCCGGTCGAGCGCGTTATCCTCCGCCTGTCTGGCGGATACGTAAAACACATAATTCCCGCCGTAAGACGCGAAACCGCGGTTCGACAATTCCAGTATCCTGTCCGCCAGAGAAAGCATTTCCCGGTCATGGCTGGCGACGACGGCGCATTTCTCCCACGACCGCAGAAAGGCGGATAAAACACTCCGTCCCCGCGAGTCCAGATTGTTTGTCGGCTCATCTAATAGCAGGATGTCTGGCTTTGCAATGAGCAAACCGGCGAGGCGGATTTTCATCGCTTCGCCGCCGCTGAGCGTATCGAAGGGTCGGTCAAGCGGAATCGCCAAATCCATGCGCGAAAGCGCCTGCGCGACGGTTTCCCGCAGATCCCAGGCGCCATCCACGCGGTCGAGCAGTTCCTGTGAGATATCTCCGTCAGCTATCCGTTCCAGGGCGTCAAGTTTATCCGACACGCCCAGCGCGTCCGCAACGGTGGAATCGCCGGAGCCGAACGCGTCCTGTTCCAGAACGGCGATTTTACCGACAGTTGTTATTTTGCCGCCGGAAGGAGCAATTTGTCCGGCGATGAGTTTTAAAAGGGTGCTTTTGCCTGAGCCGTTCGGCCCGACTAAGCCGGTGATGCCGCGCTCCAGCGAAAAGTTTAAACCGCTAAAAAGAGTCTTTCCGTTCGGGAAGGAACAGGCCAGTTCGCGTGCGCTGACGAAAATTTTTAAATCTGAAGACATGAGATATCCTATGAAGAACGTGCTTGTAAGAAACAAGCGCGCTGCGGGGGCAGCTGATTGTGCGGCGGGGATTGGGGTCAGCGGGTATGGTTTTCCATAGGATGCGCGCTTTGCGGCGCGCATAAATATTATACCACAGCGTCGGTGCGCGGATTGCGTTCGCACTCTTTTCTTGTGGGGAGCGGTATTTTTTGTAAAATGGTTCCATGAGAACCATATTATTTTTATTGCTGGCTCTGTGCGCGTGCGCGCCGGCGAGTAAAGGGGGCGGTATGAAGCGGTTTCCTGAAAAGGAAGGGTATATTTCGTTTCGCGGCTATAAAGTCTGGTACAAGATAGTGGGTGAAAAAGAGGAGCCGGGCAAACTGCCGGTTATCTGCCTGCACGGCGGGCCCGGGACCAACCATATTTATCTAAAGCCGCTTGAGGCGCTAGCCGCAACCGGGCGACGGGTTATTTTTTACGACCAGCTCGGCGGCGGGAATTCCGACCATCCGAACAGGCCGGAGCTTTGCACAATTCCTGTTTTTGTCGAGGAATTGGGCGAACTCAGAAAACAGCTCGGTATCGAAAAGGCGCATATCTACGGGCAGTCCTGGGGCGGTATGCTGGCGATGGAATATGAGTTCACCAAACCGCAGGGAGTCGCCAGCCTTATATTGAGCGACTCTCTGGCAAGCACTGATTCCTGGATGCGCGAGGCCAGACGTTTGCGGTCCGAGTTGCCGGCGGATTTGCAGGCCACACTGAAGCGGCACGAGGACGCCGGCACTACCGACTCGCCGGAATATCAGGAAGGCATGATGGTTTATTATAAGCGTCATATCTGCCGTTTGGAGCCGTGGCCTGATTTCTTAAACCGCAGTCTCGCCGAATTCGGGAAAGCGCCCGAGGTTTATCTCACCATGTGGGGGCCGAGCGAATTTTTTGTGACGGGTACGCTGAAAAACTGGGATATCCGCGGCCGGCTTGGCGAGATTGACGTCCCGACTCTTATCTTAAGCGGGCGGTATGACGAATCCACCCCGCTTGTTTCCGGCGAACTGCACAACGGGATACGCGGTTCCCGCTGGGTGATGTTTGAAAAAAGCGCGCATATGCCGCACGTGGAGGAAACGGAACTTTATATGAAAACGCTGGGGAATTTTCTGTCCGAAGTTGAAAAACATTGATAATTTCCGGCAACGAATATAGGTCAGTAAAAACCCCCGCGTTTTGCGCGGGGGTTTTTGTTTTCTTTTAATTATTTACGGTGCCGCCGCTTGATCCCCTGCGGTTCCAGACACAGCTTTTCGCCGTTGAGCAGACCGGCCACGCCTTCCCTGGTTTTATAGCGCGGATCCCGGCACAGATCGCCGCAATGCGATTCGTCGGAATAAATGTCTTCCGGATGAGTGTAAGTTGTTATCACGCCCTCGTAATTGCGCAGTACCACTTTCCGGTCCGACATGGAAATCAGGTAATTCGGCATGACAGGGATTTTCCCGCCGCCGCCCGGCGCGTCAACAACATAGGTGGGCACGGCCATGCCCGTGGTGTGCCCGCGCAGGGCCTCGACGATTTCTATGCCTTTGGAAACGGCTGTGCGGAAATGTGAGATGCCCTTGGACAGGTCGCACTGGTAAATGTAATACGGTTTCACGCGCGACATCAGTAGTTCATGCACGAGTTTTTTCATGATGGGCGCCTGATCGTTTATTCCCTTGAGCAGGACGCTCTGATTGCCCAGCGGAATACCGGCGTCGGCCAGCTTCGCGCAGGCCGCGCGGGCTTGCACGGTCATTTCCTTGGGATGGTTAAAATGCGTGTTGACATAAATAGGATGGTATTTCTTTAGCATTTTAACAAGGCTGTCCGTAATGCGCATGGGCATTACCACCGGCACGCGCGTACCGATGCGTATTATCTCGACATGCTTTATGGCGCGCAGGCGTCTAAGTATGCTTTCCAACTGGGGCTCGGTGAGGGTGAGCGGGTCGCCGCCCGAAATCAGCACATCGCGCACGGTGTCGGTTTTGCGGATATATTCAATGGCGCGGTCTATGTTTTCCTTGGGCAGATGGCAGTCCGAAAAACCCACTAGCCGCCGTCTGGTGCAGTGGCGGCAGTTCATGGAGCAGATACTGGTAACCAAAAGCAGCACGCGGTCCGGATAGCGGTGCGTAAGGCCGGGCACGGGCGAATCCACGTCTTCATGAAGGGGATCGTCCAGATCCGAATAATCATCCTGTAGTTCGGCTATACGCGGTACGGCCTGCATGCGGACAGGACAGTACCGGTCTTTTTTATCCATGAGCGCGGCATAATAAGGCGTTATCGCCATACGGAATTTGGTGAGGCATTTTTTGAGGTTGTCTTTTTCCGTTTCATCCAGCTCGATGATTTTGCCGAGCGTGTCGATATCGCGGATGTTATTGGCGAGCTGCCATTTCCAGTCGTTCCACTTTTCCGCCGGAACTTTGGCGAAAAGCGGAATTTTCTTATAATCGGCTTGAGATTTTTTCATAGAGCGCCCTAGCAGTAAATTTCCCCGTACAGCTTGCGGATTTTTTCGGACTCACGCAGGATATTGATGGTGATGGCGGCATGGTCTTTGGTGTATCCGTTGCCGATTATCATGTCCACGTCCTTGCCGATTCCCTCCGCGCCGAGCGCGGCTTTGGTGAAGGAAGTCGCCATGCTGAAAAAGTAGACGATCCCGCCGTCGCGCGTCATCATGATGGAGCTCATTTCGGTGTTGGGGATGTTGACGCAATTTATCACCAGATCGGCGAGCTTGCCGCCGGTGATTTCGTGGATTTTTTCATAGCAGGCCACGGCGTCGGTCGCGCTCAGGCGGACGACGTGGTCGCAAAAGCCCATGTCCTTCACGCGTTTTTCGCCCGATTCGGAGGAACAGAGGCCGATGATTTTTCCGGATATGCCGGCCCGTTTCCTGGCTTCATAACAGCAGAGCAGGCCGCTTTTCCCTGACGCGCCGATAACCACCACGGTGTTGCCCGGGCGGACCAGTTTAGCCGTCTGGGCGGGGGCGCCAGCGACGTCGAGCACGGCCAGCGCCAGCGACTGCGGCAGGTCTGCCGGCAGTTTGGCGTAAATGCCGGTTTCAAACAGGACGGCTTTGCCTTTGACGCGCACCTGGTCAATATCTTTTTTCACTTCCAGGATCTCGTCAATGCGCAGCGGAGTGAGCGAAAGGGAAACCAGACTGGCGATTTTGTCGCCCGGTTTCACGCTCACCTTGTCTTTTATGGCCGCGCCGATTTTTTCGACAGTGCCGATGAACATGCCGCCGGAACCAGTCACGGGGTTCTGCATTTTGCCGCGCGTGTTCACGATGTTTAAAATGAGTTTTTTTATTTTCTCCACGTCTCCGGCCGCTTCGTCCTTAAGCTGGGTGAAGCTGGCCGAATCAATGTTTAAGGTGTCAACGTCCACCAGCATTTCATTGTCGAAAATCTCCATGTCGTTGGAAATTTTGTGCGCCGGCTGGGGCAGCGCCCCTTTCGGTTCGATTACGCGGTGGCAGCCAAACGGATTCCCTTTTTTCATAGCTTTATCCCTCTCTTAATTTGAAAAGTTTTCGAACTTCCGCGGAAGTAGCCGGCTCGAAACCGGACACGCGGCAGATTTCGGCCGCCCGCTCAACCAAATGCGCGTTGCTTTTGGCCAGCACGCCGCGCGAGTGGTAAACGTTGTCCTCAAAACCCGCCCGGATGTGGCCGCCCAGCAAAATAGCGTAATGAATGGCCTGAAGAAACGCCTTACCCCCCACGCCGATGACGGTCCAGTTCGCGCCGGCGGGAAGTTTTCGGACGAACATGTCCATGATATCCGCCTCCAGCTTTACCGCGCCCGGCACGTTCATCACGAAACTGTAGTGGAGCGGTTCGTCCAGCAGTTTTTCGTCTATGAGCATCTGCGCGGATGAAATGTGGGACAAATCGAAACATTCCAGCGTGGGCCGCACTTTACGGGCTTTCATGGCTGACGCGAATTCACGCATAACCGGCAGAGTGTTCACGATATAATCGTTCCCGAAATTGACGGTGCCGCAATCAAGGGACGCCATATCCGGTTCCAGCGTCACGGGCGCAAGCCGTTCCTGCGCCGTCATGCCGACCGCGCCGCCCGTGGTAACTTCAACCACCATGTCGCATTTTTTGCGGATGAGCGAAATGGTTTTTTTAAAAACGTTCACGTCCTGCGTGGGATTCCCCTTTTCGTCCCGCACGTGCAGGTGGCAGACCGCCGCGCCGGCCAGGTATGCCTCGTAGGCGGAAGCCGCTATTTCTTCCGGAGTGAGCGGCAGATTGGGATTATGCTGCCGGGTCGTTTCGGCGCCCGTGACTGCGCAGGTAATGATTTTTTTGTTTTTTTCCATAAACTGTCCTCAGAAAGTTTTAAGGTCCGGCGAAACGTGAAGTTTCGCGCCGGTGGCCGCTTTAACGGCTTCCACGGTCGTGTCTTCCGCGATTTCTTCAAGCACAAGGCCCTTGCCCGTTACGCGGATTACCGCCATATCGGTGACTATCAGGTCAACCACCTTAACGGCGGTGAGCGGCAGCGAGCATTTTTTGAGGATTTTCGGGGCGCCGTTTTTGTTGACATGCTCCATAGCGATTATCACTTCGCGCGCACCGACCACCAGATCCATCGCGCCGCCCATGCCGGGCACCATTTTTCCGGGAATTTTGTAGTTGGCGAGATTGCCCTTTTCGTCCACTTCCAGCGCGCCCAGCACGGTCGCGTCGAGATGTCCGCCGCGGATTATGGCAAACGACATGGCGGAATCAAAAAACGCGCCTCCCGGCACTACGGTGACGGGCATTCCTCCGGCGTTCACAATGCGCATGTCGGGGTTTTCCGGGCCGGCGGCGGGGCCGAGGCCGGTAAAGCCGTTTTCGGAGTGCAGGAAAATAGTTTTGTCTTTCGGCAGAAAATTCGCCACCACGGTCGGCATGCCTATGCCGAGGTTGACCAGGCTGTTATCCTTGAATTCGCGCGCTATGCGCCTGGCTATGCGTTCCCTTTTTATGTTCTTGTTGTCGCTCATTTCGCCGCCTCCACTATGGAATTGATAAACACGCCCGGCACGGTCACCATATCGGGGTCCAGGCCGCCGATGTCTACTATTTTTCTTGTTTCCACTATGGTGTGTTTTGCGGCCATGGCCATCACCACGTTGAAGTTTTTCTCCGCTTTGGCTATGAAAGTGTTGCCTGCCTTGTCGGTTATTTCGCCGGATACCAGCGCGAAATCGGCGGTGAGCGGTTTTTCTACAAGGTATTGCTTGCCGTCAATGCGGATTTTCTTCTTCCCGTTTTCCACTTCCGTGCCTATGCCTGTGGGCGTGATAACGCCGCCCAGGCCAGCTCCGGCGCAACGTATCCGCTCGGCCAGCGTGCCCTGCGGCACCAGTTCCACTTCCAGTTCGCCGGCGAACATCTGCTTCGCCACTTCCGGGTTGAGGCCGACATGTGAAGCGATGAGTTTTTTAACTCTTTTCGCCACAACCAGTTTACCGAACCCGCGGTCCGGAAAGCCGGAATCGTTGGTTATTACGGTCAAATCTTTCAATCCTGACTGGAGTATCGCGTCCATGATGCCAAGCGGCTGTCCGCAGCACATGAAACCGCCTATCATGATGGTATCGCCGTCTTTTATCTTCCGAACGGCATCAGCAGCTGTGATTATTTCTTTCATAAGTTTGGTTTTCCTTAGAGATAACGGCTATTTACGTTTCCATTATAACATAAACGCACCGGAATGCAATTTATCCGGAACAAAACGCTTGACTTTGCATTACCGATTGCTATAATTATCCCGTAGGGGTCGGTTTACCCAAACTATTCCCTAGGAGACAACATGAGGAACATATTTAAGCTGATATTTGCCGCCTTTTTGGCTGTTGGCGTCGCGCATGCCGAAGGTGGAGTAGGCAAGATAGTGATGTTCAGAGACAACGTCCGGGCCGATGTCCGGGGCAATTTCGTTAAAAATTTTAACGGGAAGCTCAAAACGGATCTGCCCTTAATTAATGCCGTGGTTGTTGAAATCCCGGCCGGAACCGAAGCGGCTTTCGACCGCGCTATGCGGGAAAGAGCGAACGATATTTATTATATCGAAGACGATATTACCCTTAACTGGCTTAACTCCGTGTCCGAACTGGATGTGGCGGCTTTTAAAAAGGATTTGAAGGAAAGCAAGATTGAAACCCCTGTTGTCAATGAACTGGAACCAGAGCTGGTCATGGACAGCAGAGCGGCCGCGGCGCTTCCGTGGGGAATTACCCGCGTCAAAGCGAACAAAGTATGGGCGCGGAATACTGGAAGAGGCGTCAAAGTCGGTATCGTGGATACCGGAGTTGATCTCGACCATCCTAATTTGAAAGCCAACATCGTGGCAAGCTTTAACGCGATAACCCCGAACACGACAGGAGACGACGACAACGGGCACGGCACTCACGTGGCTGGCACCATCGCTGGCGTGCTGAACGGCCCCAACGGTGTTACCGGTGTCGCACCTGAAGCAAAAATTTACGCTGCGAAAGTTTTAAGCGCGAGCGGTTCCGGCAGCCTGTCCTCCGTGGTCAGCGGAATTCAGTGGGTGGTCAGCCAGAAAGTAAGCGTTATCAACATGAGTCTCGGTTCCCCTCAGGGCAGCGAAGCGATCGCCAAAGCGGTTAAAGCCGCTAAAGCCGCCGGAGTTACCGTGGTCTGCGCGGCCGGAAACGATTCCGGACCGGTGAATTACCCCGCGGCTTATCCCGAATCCGTTGCTATTGCCGCGAGCGATTCCTCGGACAAAATCACTTCCTTCTCCAGCCGCGGCCCCCAGATAGCTTTTATCGCCCCGGGAAAAGACATCCCGTCAACCTTTAAAGACGGCGGTTACCGCACTCTCAGCGGAACCTCGATGGCCTCCCCCCACGTGGCGGGTCTTGCCGTGCTGGCGGTTGCAGCGGGCGCAAAAACGCCGGAGCAGGTTATCGCCAAGCTTAAAGCCGCTTCCGTAAAGCTGAATCTCCAGCCCACGGAACAGGGCAATGGACTGATTCAGGCGGACAAAATCAGCGCGAAAAAATAAACCGCGCCAAGCTGTTTTCAAAGAACCCGCCCCGCAAGGGCGGGTTCTTTCGTTTATACGCGGCAAGATGTTATTGACAGGTTTTGCGGCATACACTAGACTATTATTATGCCCGAACAGCGTAGTAATTTTAACTTCTGGCTGGTGCTTGTCTACCTCTCGCCGCTCTACGTGCTGGCGATGTGGCCTATTATGGTTTGGATAAACAAGGTCAATTCGCCGGATGTGGCTATTTCGGAACAGCAGTCCCGTTCGTTCAGCACTGACAGGGAAATGGCAAAACCGGAAAGAATAATGCCCCAGCTGCCGCCGAACCGCTATGGCGTGGAGGATCCCAATTCCGATTCCGACCGGATGCTCAGCCAGTACGATCCGATACTTGATGAAATGAATTTTTCCGGCGAAACCGAGGTCGCGGCTCCCAAAGGCAAAGGGAAACCCAAGCCGAAATCTTCAAAGGCGTGGAACAGGCCTACGCAGGAAGCGGGACCCCTAGAGCAGAAAGCGAGTCCGAATCATATCGCCAAGATGAATAAGGTCGGAAACAAGTCCGGCGTGCTGACCAATATTGTCGGCAACGCGCTTACCTCAAAAATCGGCAAAAGTATTGTCACTTCCGTTTTCAACAATAAATTCGTGGTCGAGGCTTTTGTTAACCGTTCCACTGTGAAAGGACAGCTAGAAAACCCGCAAAAGATGGTTGATTTTCTGAAAGGCTCATCCCAGGTGAGCACTTTTTTCAACGACAAAGTTGTAAAATCCGTTCTTGACAACCCCGAACTGCTCAACGCAGTCCTCGGCTCGCAAATGGCCGACACCATTATCAATTCCCCCGCGGGACAGGCGCTTATAAACAATCCGGCCATGCTGCAGCAGGTTGTGCAGGCACGGCCCGAACTTGTCCCTATTCTTATGAATCCGAATGTGGTGAACGCGCTGACCAGCAACGATCAGACCGCCGGCGTGGCTTCCGTACTGCAATCTGTGGGCGGGAAATAACCGCGGATAGAAAGGATTCTGGACTTAGAACGGATTGGGAATATCAATAAATTCCGTTTCCACTTTAAATTTAGTCTTCAGCAGGCGCAGCAGCGCCAGCACGCCTGATTTTTCCGAATTGTAATGCCCTGCCGCGATATAATTAATCTTGTTTTCCCGAAACATTTCCCAGGCGGGTTCGCTGGTTTCTCCGGTAATAAACAAATCCAGTCCGGAGCGCACGGCGTCCCAGGCCATGCCGCCACCACCGCCGCTTATCGCGCCGATGGTTTTCACCTTATACGGGCCGAAAGCGGCGACCTGGCATTGCGCGCCGTATTTTTTATTGAGAATCTCGGCAATCCTGCCCAGAGTGAGCGGTTTCGCGAGCCTGCCTTTAAACCCAATAGCCGCGCCGTGATACAGGGCGAACGGTTTTAAATCGCGGGCACCCAGATCACGCAGAAGAACGGCGTTGTTGCCGACCGCCGGATGCATGTCCAGCGGCAGGTGGTACGCCACCATGTTCATATCGTTTTTTAAAAGTTCGTTTATTCGGTTTTTGAATGTGCCGGTAACGCGCTGTGCGTCGTTCCAGATAAGGCCGTGATGGACTATGACCATGTCCGCGCCCGCTTTGGCCGACGCCTTGAAAAGTTCCAGAGAGGCGGAAACGCCGAAAACCACCTTTTTTATTTCGCGTTTGCCTTCCACCTGAAGGCCGTTGGAAGAACTGTCGGCTATATTGCGCGAGTTCAGGTAAGTGTCAAGAAATTCCACGATCGCGTTCCGATCCGCCATAAAAGCTCCGTTAATTTTTCCCGAGCGAGGGCTCGCCGCCGGTCGCCTCGTCCAGCTTATCAATGATCGAAACCACAAACTGCCCGCGCAGAAAATCAGAGCGGGCCGGGCCGGCGCCCGGCATGGCCATGCCGCCGGCTATAAGGTATTTTCCTTCGTTTTGGTGTATGCCACGATGGAAAACATCATTGATTTTTTCCAGCAGGTTTTTAAGATTCCCGTTTTTCGCCTTCTCCCTGAATTCGCGCATCACTTCGGCAAAACACATGGGCGACTGGATGAATTTTCTCTCGTTGCTCAGCGTGCTCCAGGAACTGTTGTCATGATTGAAAAACAGGTCAAACCGGCCTATCGGGCCGGTTTTTAAAAGTATCTGTGCGGGAGTATACCAGGCCGTCATGGCGCAAAGTTCCCGCCTGCCGGACGAAACCTGTGAAAACAGGTGATACATCGGCAGAACGTAATAAACAGGATAGCCCAGACGCTCCAGATGGAGCAGACGCAACAGCTGGTCTTTTTGCGCGGTGTCGTTTATACGGTAACGGTAGCCGTTTTTTTCCGGACAGGGCCTTTTGACCTGCACCAGCATGCCCATGCCGCGCACACCCGTTGAAGTGTCGTAGCCGGCGGCCAGTTCACCGCGCAGGGCGGGAGCCACGGTTACGCTTTCGCGGCGGTATTGTTCGCGGACAAATTCCATGATTTGCCCGGTCGTCATTAAACCTAGTGTCAGTTCTGAAAGCATGGTTATTCTTCGAACATTTTGGCTATGCGGCGCGCGGCGGTGTCGCGCACGCGGGTTAACAGGCAGGGGAACTGTTTAATCAGTTCCGCGAAAGCGCCCGCGTCGAACATGAAAACCTCGCATTCCGTGTCCGCGCGGACAGTGGCGGACCGTTTTATTCCGATTAAAAAAGCTATTTCCCCGAAAAAATCCCCCGCCAGCAGGGTTCCGGCTTTCACCATGCCGGAGCCGCTTGTGCGGTAGACCGACGCTTTGCCCCGGTAAAGCACATAGACCTCGCGGCCCGTTTCGCCCTCGGATATAATGTCGGTTTCGGCGGCGACTTTGTAAATGGTGCAGGGAATCGTGAACAGAACACCCGCGATGTGCGGTTCCAGGTCGTCAAGGCAGAGTATTTCGCTCAGCCACGCTATTTCGGCCGGCCCGGCGGGCCTTTTGGCAATGAAATTATCTGGCATCTTTCTCTCCTCCGGCTTTCACGGATCTGTCCCAGTCGCGCCGCAGCTGAGAAATAAGGTACGCGCCGGACGCTTCCACCGCGGTCATGGCGTTTATCCCCTCGTCCGTATAGGTGCCGACCCAGATTATCTGCGCGGTTTCCGCGTCCACAAGTTTGCAGGTTATACCGACCTGCGCGTAAATCATGTAAACCTGGGGATCGCTTCTTTTTTCATGCGTTACTTTAGTGCCCGAACGCCGGATGCTTTCCGAAAACGAGCCGTCCGGCTGGCGGGTTGTTTCCGACGTGTAAACCGGTTCCTCGGTAGTGTGTTCCGTTTCCACCATGGAAACGTCTTTTTTCTCCGGCGTGTAGGAAAACACCTCGCCTATAAAAAGCGCGTCCACTCCTAAAATGCGGCCAAGCCTTTTGGCCGTGGAAGGTGAAAGATAGCCCTGAACGGAGATCTGCTGTTCTTCCACGACCTTGTCTATGCGCGAGCGGTCCACAACGGTGAAACCGTTGGAAATCAGGTATTTGGCGAAAATGTTTTCCGCCCCTTTTATGCCGCTACTGCCGGAATCAAAGCGCAGTATGCCGATGCGGTTTATTTTTTTAAGGTCATAGCCGGGGCTGACCACGGTTGCCGGCATACAGCCCGAGGTGAAGGCGAGCAGAGAGAGCAAAAACAGTTTTTTCACTGGAGTATTTCCTTTATCCGGTCAATATGCTTGCGGGATAATTTCTTCCGTTCTTCGTCCGTGGCGCAGACTTCCAGGTTTTCCCAGGCTTTTTGCGCTTTCAGCCAGAACTCCCGCGCTTTGGCGGCCGGAGCGGCCACGGCCTGAGCTTCGTAAATAAAACCGAGCGTTTCATAGACCTGCGGGGTTTGCTGGCCGAGGCTGACAGCCCGGTCTATCATCCGCACGGCGTCGTCATAACGTCCCATCAATTTATACACCAGGCCCAGATTAAAATATAAACTGCCGTTGGCGGGGGCGAGCTGAATGGCTTCGTTGAATTTTTCCGCCGCCTGCGCGTATTTTCCTTCATTGGATAACTGCGTGGCTTCGCCCGCCAGCTCCCCAACGCTTTTGGCGAAAACGGCAGCGGAAATAGCGATGACAGCTAAAACGAGCAGGTATCTTTTAACCATACTGTTCCACCAGTATATAATATCAACATTTAGGAATACATCTCAAGGGTTATTTCCCACGGGTAGACCTATTGTGCTGTCCCGCTTTGAATGCTACCATTGGACGTATAGTAAAGGAGGAGTATGTTTAGAAACATTCTCAAATCATCCCCGCTGGCGTTGTTTGCCATTCAGCTTTTCAATCCTGTGGTTTTTGCGCAAACCGGAGACCGGGCCGCGAACGATGTTACCCTTCCAGGTTTGGTTGACATGGTTCGCGCGGAAGTGGCGCAAAACGTTTCGCCCACCGTGGTTTTTGATCTGGACGACACCACGTTTGACACCCGCTTTAAAAGCCTTATGATACTGCGCGATTTTATCGCCCAGACCTCGGTGCGTGCGAAATACAAGAGTGAAACCGACAAAATTGCGGCCTCACTCAATGATGTCAGGATCATCAGGGCCACGATAGATGAAACGATGTACGGGCTGGGCATTACCAATAAATCGTTCATTTCCATTGTGAAAGAGTTTTACGCGCCGCGCATGATAAGCAACTGGTATTTGAGCCGCGATGTCGTCGCTCCCGGCGCAGTGGACTACATTAACACGCTTTACAGAACCGGCGCGCGCATCGCTTATATCACCAACCGCGGTCCGAAACTGCGTTCCGGTACCGAAAAAGCCCTGCGCGCGAACAATCTTCCTTTTGAATTGCCCGGCGTTTCGCTTTACTTTAACGAAAAGAACGAGGACGTTGTGGCTTACAAAGCCCGCATTATGGCCGGCATAAACAAAACCAGCAAAATAGTGGGCGGGTTTGAAAACGAGCCGGACAACATCAACATGTTCATAACCAATTATCCCAATGGCTTCATGTTTTTCCTGGATACCTTCACGTTGTCCCATTCGCCGCTTAAGCCCGGCATAGTCGTGATAAAGAATTTTCTGATAAACAGATAATTCCTTCAGCCTGTTTTAAACGGAAAAATGCCGCCGGGACAGTTTCGGCGGCATTCGTTTATTCGGCCAGAGTTTGCGCTATCCGTTTTATTGGTTTACAATAAAGTTGGAGGGATTTATGACTGCGAAAAAAGAAAAAGCCACCGGCAAATACGTTTATGACAAAAAAACCAAGAAAGTGGTGAAAATTTCGGAAGATATTCCGTCCGTTTCGGCGAATAACGACACGGGTTGTCCTTCCGGCGGCTGTTGCGGCGGTTCCTGCCCGCACGGCCACCATTAGGCGTTTATGCCTGACGGATTGGAAACTCCGGCGTTCCGGACAAGACTGGCGGACCTGGCAAAACGGAGCGTCGGCAATGTTAAGGCCGGGTTGCCGTTGCTGGCTGTAGCCGCGCTTGTTTTTTCGGTTCTGGGATGGCTTGTGGCCCATAAGGCTGTGTGGTCCGGCGGGCTGCACGTTATTTTCAAATTTTCGCTGATGGCGCTTATTCTGGCGGCGTACAGCGCGTTCGGGCTGTTTTATGGCGCCGCCGCGGTTTTGCTGTCCGCGGTTATCAGGGCTGTGCGGACGGTGGAAAGCATTATCGCCGACATGATAAATTCCGTTCAGGCCCGTGCGGAAAAATATCTGGCGGGCGGATGCGCCGGATCCGTCGGAACGGCGCTTGATGAGGTTTCGGAAAATGCGGAACGCCGTCTTGGTTTTTCGCCGGCGGATATTTTCTCTTTTTTGTTTATGGCGTCGGTCTTCAGTCTGCTGAGAAAAGTTCTGTTTAGAAGGATGGCTGGACGGGGCGGCCTGAAAGCCATTGCCGTTTTTTCGGACAAACTGGCCCTGTTTTCCGCGGTTTTCCTGGGCTTTAAGATCAGGCTCGCAATTATCCGCGTCGCCGTCCATACGTTTGCGCTGATAGTTTTCAGCGTTTCGCTGTTTTATATAATGTGAGGAACTGCCTATGAAAACATTTAAACTATTTGCGGTCGCATTCGCCTTTTCCTGTTCCTCCGCTTTCGCCATGCGTTATGAGGACTATCTGGCTAAAGCCGAAAAAGCTTCCTCCGCGAAACAGCGGATAAACTATTATTCCGGCGCGCTCTCTAAAAAACCCGGCGACAGCGCGGCCATGGCCGGCAGGGCGAAAGCTTATTTTGAAGCTGGCGACGCCGCGAGGGCAGAAACGGATTTGCGAAAAGCCCTAGAAATATCGCCTGAATCGGACACGCTTAATTTCGAGCTTGGCGGCCTGCTTTACCGGCTGGACAGGTATGACGAAGGCATTTCCTATCTGAGCCGTGCGGTCAACGGCGCGCCGTCGGTGGCGAAATACTATTTTTACCGCGGCATGGCTTATGCCGGCCTGGAAAATTATCCGCGCGCGGTGAAAAACATGACCCAGGCCATAACCCTCGACCCCAGAGCGGGCGTTTATCCCCATAAGCGCGGTATTTTTTACTACCGAATGGAGGATTACAAACAGGCGGTCAAGGATTATACGCTGGCCATAAAGCTGGACCCGAAAGATCCCATAGTCCGCAATAACCGGGCCGCCGCCTATCTGCGGCTGGGCGAATGGGACAAGGCGTATGCCGACGTTTCGTCCGCGCTGAAATTCGAGAAAAATTTTCCCTCCGCTTACATACACCTGTCCGCCTACTGGTGGACGGGGAAGAAAAACAAAGCCAAAGCGCTTGAAAATCTGGACGCCGCGTTCAAAGCCGGCTACCGCGACTTCAAGTCCCTTTACGACGAGAAGGATAACGGTTACTTTTTTCGCGGTTTGAACAAGACCAGAGAGTTTGAAGGGATTGTGGCTAAATACCGGAAATGAAAAAACACCGTGCCCTGATTTTTCTGCTCGCGTGCCTGCTGTCGGCGGGCTGTTCCGGCGCGCGGAAAACCCCTGACGCCCCGGCTCAGGCCGAGGAGTTTTACCGGCGCGGCCGGCAGGAGTTCCTCGCGGCAAAATACGCCGATGCGGAACGCGCTTTCGCCAAAGCGGTTGAACTGGCGCCTTCGCAATCCCAGTACTATAACGATCTGGGGCTCGCCCTTGTCCAGCTGGACAGGCAGGAACGCGCCGTATTCAATTTCAACCGCGCCCTTGAACTGGAGCCGGACAACAGCGTTTATCTCATGAACCGGGCCGTGGCCCGCCAGCGCATGGGGCGCAACGAAGAGGCCCTGGCGGATTTTGACCGCGCCATAAAGCTTAAACCGCAGAACATGCTGGCGGTTTTCAAACGCGGCATGTTTTATTACGTGTCCGGAGATTACGCCGCCGCGTTCTCTGATTTTGACAGGATTATTTCCTTTAAAGGGCGTAGTTCGGCGGCGGAATTTTACTGGCGCGCCATGGCGCAGGCCAAACTGGGAAAAACTGACGGGGCGTACAATGATCTGGACGTCGCCCTTGCGCTGGATCCGCAATTCACCGCCGCCTATCTGGCGCGCGGCGCGGTTTCCTGCGAACGGGGCCTGTATCGGGAAGCCTTGACTGATTACCGCGCGGCGGGAGAGCTTGAGCCGAACAATCCCGAGGTGTACAAGGGGCTGGGCAGGAGTTATCAGGGCTTGGGCCGTCCGTCCGAGGCTTTGGATAATTACCGCCGGGCTTTGGATTTTGATTCCGGCCAGCCGGAAGTTTACGCCATGCAGGGCGAGCTGTACCGCGCCGAAAAACGGTTTAATGAATCGCTGGCGGCTTACGACAGGGCGGTAGAACTGTCCTCGTCCGACGTGCGGTATCTGGTCGGGCGTGGCGTAACGTATAACGATTGCGGACAATACGACAAGGCGCTGGAAGATTTTTCGTCGGCCATAGCGGTTAACGGGGATTCTCCGCTTCCTTATGCCGCGCGCGCGATGGTCCGGGCGCGCCGGTCCGCTTTATACGACGCGAAAGAGGATATTGACGCCGCGCTTAAAAAAGGCGCGCGCACGGCGGAAGTCTACGCCGTAAGCGGGGCGATAAACACGGCTCTGAAAAAATACAAAAACGCGGTTTCGGATTACGCGAACGCCGCGGAGCTGGCTCCGCTTAAAACCGAATACCGGATGGCGCTGGCCCGCGCTTATGAGAAACTCGGAAAATATAACGAGGCGGTGGAAGAATATTCCCGCGTGATAAGCCTGCAAAGCACGGCTTTTGACGCTTATATTCGCCGCGCTTTGGCTTATATGAGGATCGGCAACCGCGCGGCCTCAAAAAAAGATTTGCTTAAAGCCGAAGAACTGGACAAAAACAGTCCGGAACCGGCTATCGGTATGGCGTGTTACTGCTGGTATTTTTCAAAGGACGGAGATTCCGCCATAAACTACATACGTAGCGCGTTTAAAAAGGGAATAAGCGACACCAGAATGCTTTACGACGAAGACGGGTTCGGCCATTTCCTGCGCCGCTTCACCACGCGCGAAGATTTCAGGGAACTGGTTGATAAACGCGGGAAACGGGGGACTTGAATGTTTATAAAAAATCTGGAGGACTGTCCGGAGTTTGTTTCGGGCGACGGCTGCCGTTTGCGCGAATTTTTCAATCCCGCCACGGATTCCGAGCTACGGCTGGGGTACAGTTTCGCGCACGCCCGGGTTGATCCCGGCGTGGCCACAAAACCGCATACGCTGATTTACAGCGAGGTCTATTACATCATTTCCGGCGCGGGCCTTATGCACATTGACTCCGAAAGCCGCGCGGCGGGCCCCGGTACCGTGATTTATATTCCGCCAGGCGCCGTTCAGCATATTGAAAACAGGGACGAAACCGTTTTGGAATTCGTCTGCATGGTTGATCCCGCGTGGACACCGGAATGCGAGAAGGTTTTATGATGGAAAAGTATCAGGAGCTTAAAGGAAAACTGGCTTCGCTTGCGGCTTTGGACCATTCTCTCGCGCTGATGTCTTGGGACCAGCGCACTTACATGCCGAAGGGCGGTTTGGCCCGCCGCGCGGAATCCCTGGGCGTTATGCAGCGCCTGCGCCACGAAATGTTCACCGATAAAGAAATGGGCGAACTTATAAAAGAGCTTTCTGGCTGGGCTCTGGAACGCGGTCTGGACTCCGAGGAGTACGCCTTGCTGCGCAGTGTTTCGCGCGGTTATGAAAAGGAGATGAAACTGCCCGGCAGTCTGGTGGAAAATTTCGCGAACGCGAGCGCGCTCGCGTTTTCAGCCTGGGAAACGGCGCGCGCGAAAAATGACTGGAGTGTTTTTAAACCGCACCTGGCTGAAATAGTGGCGTTAAATATTCAAAAAGCAAACGCTCTTGGTTTTCCCAAAACGCCCTATGACGCGCTTTTGGATGAATACGAAGAAGGGTTTACCACGGCGGACGCCAGCCTTCTGTTTTCGGAACTAAAGCGGGGAATTCTTCCTCTTTATAAAAAGATCCGCAATCACGGTGATAAGGTTTCGGCGGATGTGTTGAAACACAAAACCGACGCGGCTCTCCAGTTCAGGTTTTTAAACGCGCTGGCCGCCCGGCTGGGCTTTGATTTCAGCCGCGGTCGGCTGGACTTATCCGCGCACCCGTTCACTACGGGGCCGGGCCTGTCGGACATGCGCATCACCACGCGCGTGAACGAAACGTGGCTGCCCTCCGGTCTTTACGGCACTATTCATGAATGCGGGCACGCTTTTTACGCGATGGGCGTGAACCCGGAATATGAACGCACCCCGTTGGTGGAGGGCGCGTCCCTGGGCTTTCACGAATCCCAGTCGCGGTTCTGGGAAAACATCATCGGGCGGAGCAGGCCTTTTTGCCTGTGGCTCTCGTCACTTTTGCCGGAGTATTTCCCTTACTATAAACTGGTTTCGGACGATGATATTTACCGCGCGGTCAACTGCTGCACTGGCGGCGACATACGCGTGGAGGCGGACGAGGTTTCCTACAATCTGCATATCATGCTCCGTTTCGAGATAGAGCGCGCGCTGGTGGAACGCGAAATCACCGTGGACGACGCGCCCGCTTTGTGGGACGAAAAAACGCTTGAATATCTGGGCAAAAAACCGGACTCCGTTTCATCGGGGATATTGCAGGACGTTCATTGGTCGCAGGGAGCGTTCGGTTATTTCCCGACCTATACCATAGGCAATGTTTTGTCCGCGCAGATTTATGATAAGATGATTTCGGAAACGGGAGATTTGTCCGCGGGAATACGGCGCGGGGAATTTTGGAAGATTCACACCTGGCTCAAACGCAATATCTGGGTTCACGGTGCGAAATATCCGCCCAAAATCCTCATTAACCGCGTAACCGGAACAAAGCTGGATCCCAAGCCTTTCCTCACTTATATTGAGAAAAAATACGGTGAAATTTACGGATTTCAGGAGAACTGATCTATGAACGGAAAACCAGCAATACCCACGCCTGTTAACGAACCTATTCTGTCTTACGCGCCGGGAAGCGGAGAAAAAAAGACTTTAAAAAAACATTTGCAGCAGATGCTGGGCGCGGAAATAGAAATCCCGCTTATCATCGGCGGAAAGAACATCAAAACCGGCGCCACAGGGCTTTGCGTTTGCCCCCACGACCATAAACACGTACTGGGGAAATACCATAAAGGCGGCAGGCGGGAAGCAGAACTGGCTATAAAAGCCGCTTTATCCGCCCGCAAAATGTGGTCCGAAATGCCGTTTGAGGCAAGGGCTGCGATTTTTCTTAAAGCCGCGGATTTATTATCCGGCCCCTACCGGCCCGTGCTTAACGCAGCGACGATGCTGGGCCAGTCGAAAAATGTTTTTCAGGCGGAAATTGACTGCGTGTGCGAACTGGCCGATTTTTGGCGGTTCAACGTGTGGTATGCGGAAGAAATATACGGACAGCAGCCTCCGGTTTCTCCGCGCGGGATCTGGAACTATGTGGAACAGCGCCCGCTTGAAGGGTTCGTTTTCGCGGTAACGCCGTTTAATTTTACCTCCATAGCCGGCAATCTGCCGACCGCACCAGCCATTATGGGCAATACCGTGGTCTGGAAACCAGCGTCTTCGGCGGTTTTCAGCGCGTATTACGTGATGAAGCTTCTGAAAGAAGCCGGTTTGCCGGACGGAGTCATTAACATGGTGCCCGGTTCCGGAGCGGATATCGGCGACCCAGTTCTGGAGAGCGAACACCTGGCTGGCATCCATTTTACCGGCAGTACCGCGGTTTTTCAGGGCATGTGGGAAACTGTGGGCAAAAACATAAAAAAATACCGCTCCTATCCCAGAATAGTGGGAGAAACAGGCGGGAAGGATTACATTTTCGCGCATCCTTCGGCCGATATAAAGGCTCTCAGCGTTGCCATTGTGCGCGGCGCTTTCGAATTCCAAGGGCAGAAATGTTCCGCGGCAAGCAGAGCGTTCATCCCAAAATCAATATGGCCCAGAGTGCGCGCTCAGGTTGAGACCATGACCGCGGCCCTGAAAATGGGCGATGTTATGGATTTCCGGAAC
>JBAYFS010000012.1:0-23382 GCA_041667045.1 Elusimicrobiaceae bacterium
CTGTATTGTTTGGTTTCTTCCATTCCGGACACGAGCAAAGGTTTGGTGGTAGCGAGGCATTCAAAAAATTTTGCGGGGATAACGCCGTCAATATAAGGAGATTTCTTATAAAAAATACCTAACATATCTGCGGGGGCAATTAAAGAGGGTAGTTCACGTACGGGCACAGGAAGGAGTAATTTTATTTTTTGTGAGATATAGGGTTTTACGTTTTCATCAATAACTCCTATAAAAGTGACATCTAGTGTTTGTGCGAGTGTATTGTATATCTCCAAGTTCAAATGGTTGCCTATTCCACCGAAATAATACAATTTTTTATAATGGGTTGGTTTGCCTGTACTCGCTGTTTTGAAAAGGTTATAATCCACTCCTGGGGCAAGACGGTAAACCACTTTGTTGTGAGTATCAAGTCGTTTGAGTCGTTTTGCGTTAAAATCTGAATCTGCTGCAAGTATTGCCCGGGAGTTTATAATTTCTAACTCTGCCTTAAGCAAATCGGGGAGTACTGTGCTGGCGTCATAGTTATGCACACTTACATAAACTGTTTCAGACGGCTTAATTATGCTGGCAATATCAATTTGCGTATACGTAGGCGCATATGAGATAAGGAGCACCGTGCTGTTTCGCAATTTTTGCAGATGGGGCGCGAATGCTTTGCGCAGTATTGCACGATTTAATGTCCTTAACCATCGTGCCGGTGGAAGAGATCTGAAACCTAAAACCGTGAGGTTTGATGGGCGAGGGTTAATAATTGTATCGTTTCCATAGCCTTTCTTGAAAAGCCATTGTTTGAGGTCTGAAAACCTCATCCTTGGCATACGTTGGGGCAGGCGCTCAATGAAATAGACCGGATAATTATGTCGCAAAAACTCGGTGGCCATGTTTTGTGCGTGATACGTTAGCGAATCCCAATAACTGTCGGCCAGTATAACTACACTAGAGAATTTGGGCACACTTAATCCCATCCGCTTATCAAGTATATATTTCTATTATTTTCTTCGCCTATTTTTTTGCAGTTTTTTAGGCGAGCAGTTTTCATTATAAACTCGCAGAATTCTGTTTCGCTGAAGTTTCTGTACAAGCCAAAAATTTGTCGTTCGCTTTCCATGTGCGGCTGAAATACGATAGCTTCGGTGTCCAACTGTGTCAGGAATTTTTCCATACGATGGAAATTTAAGTCTGTTTTTAGGAAATGGTGGAAAATATTAAGAGCAAGCACGACGCTAAACCGACCGTATTTTTTTAGTGGCATATCAAATACGGAGCCTTCGTATAGTTCGAATTTCTTGTCAAAGACATTCCTGATTTTGCGCGCGAATTTAATATGTGTAGGATCGTTTTCGGCAGCGATGCAGTCAAACCCGGCAGCTTCAAAATGATGGCACATCATGGCCCAGTTGGTGCCGATATCAAGCAGTTTCCTGCCAGAACATTGTCTTATGTTTGGCAATATTATTTTAAACCGATCTTCTGTGTCATGAGCGTAGGGCAAGAAATCCAAATCAGGGTGTGCCACTCGTTGATATAATTTTCCCTGCATGTGCGCTTCAAATATTAACATTTGGCGCAATTCGTTCCAGTCGGCATGGCGATAGCAGACCTGAACAGGTATCTGCTTGAGGCCTAATAATTGTGCGATAGATAACCTATGCCCGCCATCGCCAAGAAGGAATTCTCCATGCCGCGAGATGTGGACGGACACTTCATCAGAATTGTTCGCGAAGGTCTCCTTTTCTGGCATGCGATAACTATGCAGCTTGATATCCTCAATAAGTTGCTTTATCACATCGCCGCGCTGCTGCAGTTCAGTTATGCTGCGGCAACCGAAAGCTGTTTCTCCGCAGTTAAGTTTTTCCATGCCCGCCATGTAAAGCGGAGTCTTGTCCCAGGGATTGCCTTCTGTAATTTTTTTTATTGACGCGTAATAGGGGTATTCCGTTTTAAAGTCGGTGTTGCTTTTATCCCAGTCTCCGGAACGTACTTTCCCGCAGTCCAGGAATTTATTGGAATGGAGCAGTGATTTTTTTGTTATTTTCACGGGATCCAGCAGTAAATATCGGTTCCAATAGGAAGTTTTGTTTTTAACCAGGGATACGCAAAGTCCATTGTATAAGTATCTTCCATGGCGATAAACATAACGCAAAGCGTAAAAGATCACCGGAAATCTGAGTAGGAATCGTCGAAATTTTTTCATACGTGTATTATATGAGTTCCAATTCTTTATATACTTCAATGTATCCATGAAGCATCTTATCCATTGTAAAATTTTTACTCCAGCGTGTAAATGCTTCATCGCGGAGCGGTTCCCATTGGCGCGATGGAGAAGTGAACACTATCTTTAGAATTTCTGCAAGCGCGAGCGGCGTGCGTGGTGGAAACAGCAGGCCACTTTTACCGTTTTCAATTAATTCCGGTATTCCACCTACGGCGGAAGCCAGCACCAATTTACGCATGCTCATGGCTTCAAGTATGCAATTGGGTACGCCTTCACTGTCGGACGGAAGTATCAGCACGGGGTAATCTTGTGTTGCAACAGCGATCTCGTCCGTTCTTCCGTAAAATGCAATTTGTGTAGTTACGTCCTCGGTTTCAGCAAGGGTTTGCAGATACGCCACCATTGGTGCTGCCGCACTTCCAATAAGTCTTGCGTTGATAATTATTCCGCTGCGTTTCAGCAGGCCCAGTGCCCGGATAAGGGTGTCATGGCCTTTTTTCCAGAATAGGTTGGAAATCATGGCTACACGTGGTTCAAAAGGTAGTTCCGGTTTGGAATATCGTGGGTCGGGTGGCGCGATGCTGTCTCGCCCGTTTATTACAACAGATATTTTGTTTACGGGGATTCTTGAGCGTAAAATGAGTTCTTCCGCAAGATATTGTCCGTTGGCGACATATTTATCTACCCAGCGCGAGCTTGCGTGGTCCAAAATGTGATAAACGTGTTTTTTCCATGGGGCGATTGCCGCGTTGTCAATGTATGTTTGGGGTCTGAAAATATGTTTAATGTTGTGATTTTGTAAACGCACTAGTCGGGCGACGATGCTTTCTCTAAACAGATGTGTCTGTACTGCGCAGATATTTTCTTGTTTTATTATTTGCGTAAGTATCGTGGCGGCTTTAAGTATATTGCCGGGTCCCATGTTAACAATGTGTACTTTGAAGCCGAGAGCTGCAAATGTTTTCGCGAATTGGCTATATTTGTCTGATGTCGCAAGCTGGGGTTCAAATAATTTCTTTTCGTAAAGAGCTTGGGCCAACCGGCAAATTTGGCCTTCTATACCTCCTGCGGCTATGTGCGACTGGCGTAGTATAAGCAGTTTATTCATGTCAAAACTTTTCGAGTGGCAGTTTTTTAGCTGATATCTTTGCTGTTGCAACAAGTATTCCTAAAAGAATCCATGTGTCGCGTGCAGTTAGCCTGTTGCCAAAAGTTACAGATACAGTCCAAGCGGTAAGCGCGGCCAAAGCGTGAATACGCAATTGTGGTTCCTCAATTTTTTTCAGCATTTTAAAAAGTGCGGTGAGTGCAGCTATCAACAAACATAATCCCGGCAGGCCATATTCCACGAGAATCTGCAGATAAGTATTGTGAGTAACGGCGTATTTTTCTGTCCAGTTGTCTTCAATTACCGTAATAGAACGACCTTGTCCTACACCTATAACGAAATATTTCGATAGATTGTCCAGATAATCTTTCCAGATGCCTGTCCTGCCGGAACCGCCGCCTTCAGTCAATTTGTCATGTTCAAAACGGGTCATGACTGTTTGAGTATATTTTCCTGGGGCAAAAAGCAAGATGGTCGTAAGCACCGCTATTGAAAATAAGGCAAATTTCATCATTTGTTTAAGTCGGCTGAAAAATATCAATATCAATATTCCGGCCAATGCGCCTATAATATTCCCGCGGGATGCGCTGGCTATAAGAGCCATGATTCCTGTTGCGATCGTAACTACGGATAATGTTTTTGCGAATTGGGATTTTGTTATGGTAAATCCCACAAGTCCTAGAAAAATAGCCGTAAGTCCTGATAATCCAAAGGCGTTTGCATTTAGAAATCCACCGGCTTGACGAATTTCTATATTTTCCTTATCTTGTGTTTCATAGCCACCCGTAAGGTGAATAAAGAGCAATCCCAGACCATAAAAAATTGCGAATGTTGAGATTTGTTGTTTGTTATTGATTTCCCGAGCAATAGCATAGCCAAATAGAATAAACAGGAAAAACCTGGAAATTACAAATAGCAGGCTTTCTTGCATGCTGCTGAAATTTTCGTTTAGATGTACAATCCCAGTGTAGCCAAAGCCAAGTTCTTCAGGGAACAATATTCCATATGTTACTGCAGTGTGAATAAAGGAAAACGCAACAAACAGGGTAACCCAGCGCGGGAACTGCAGTCTGTTTTTTGTGAAAAACAACCAGTGCAATATAAGCACTATAATAAGTCCGACGAATATTTTGGATAAGTCATGGTTTGTAAGATTTTGCGTGCCAGAACCCCAGCAAGAGAAAAACGCAATAAGCGGTAGTAATACCGTTATAAATAGACTGGCATGGTTTTCGGTAAAATGATTATTCATCTTCTGTGCCATTTAATCATGCTGATAGGAAGTAGTGAAAAAATGATCCATTTCAGTTTTAATGGGATATAGTATCTGCTATTTGTTTGCCACAAATGTGCGCGGGCAGCTTTCCCTTCTCCCGCCAAGACACACCATGTCGCGGCGGAAATAAGTTTGCGGTCTATGATGCCCTGGACAAACGGTACACTTTTGATGGGGATGTTGTTGCTGTCTAGCGCATTTTTGGCTGTTTGCACCAGTACATATCCCTGAGTGTTTTTATAAAGGCTACATGATCTGTTTTGTGTGTTTTGATGGTAAACCGCGCCACGATAGTTGGAAAAAATCACAGGATACTTCAGGGCGATTCTGAACCAGGTGTCTAAATCCTCTCCAAGTTTTTCGCCGGGCGGGAAGTATCCTGCCTTTTCGAAAACCTGTTTCGGCACCGCTACCGCGCTGGTCCAGCAAGGCTGAGTGCCCAGCGCGGATTCAAAATAGTCAGGAATTATGCCTTCCCACGGAAATGGCGGTATGGCTTTATATTGTGGTTTTTTAGTTTTGCCGTTCGGTTCCTGTATCTGATAGGCGGTGGAATACAGGCCCGCCTGGGGGTAGTTTTTCCGCAGGCGCAGGACTGTTTCCAGAAATTTAGGCAGGTATTCGTCGTCCGCGTCCAGAAAGCTCACAAAATCTGCCTGCGCTTGCTTAATGCCGTTGTTTCGGGCTACCGATACGCCTTGGTTCTCCTGCCGAAAATATTTTATGCGCGGGTCGGCATATGTTTTTACTATATCCTCCCCTGCATCGGTGGAGCCGTCGTCAATTACTATAATTTCAAAATCCTGCTCCGTTTGGTTTAAGACGGAATCCAGCGCGCGCTTAATGTGCGCCGCTTTATTGTAGAGCGGGATAATGACTGAAATCCGGATCATCGCAAAATTTCCTTCAATTTTTCTCCCGCAGAAAGAGCGGTGGCTTTGATCTTCGGTATCTTTTCTTTAAGCGTTTGTCTGATTTCATTCTTCGTTTCAAGCATTTTAGTTATTTTCCCGGAAAAAGAATCGGCCGTAAGGTCGCCAGGGGCCATGCAAAAATCCAGATGGCCGAGAATATCTTTGTTTATTCCCTGGGCTTTTATACTGTAGGCAAGGCTTAGCGTAGGCACGTGGCTAGACAAAGCGGCTATAGTTGAGTGCGTGCGTGCGCCGGCAAATATGTCCAGACAGCTTATGATATGCTTAATCTCCGCGGCAGAATAAACAGGGGGAACTATTGAAACACTGATGTTTTTGGGTAATTGGGCTGCTACGGCGCAAAGGAATCCGTAATCGTTGGTGTTCGGTGTTGTAACATGCGCGATGAGATAAATTTTTCTTTTGGTGTCACGCGCTGTTTTCGCGACCATATTTGCGCATAGGTGCAGCCACTTTCCCATGTCCCCGCCGGTTACATATTTTGCCATAAGCGGACTGAGATTTATTCCTATATTTTCAGGTTCCGGCTTAAATCCGTCGGCCGGGATTGAGGGCGCCATTAAAAAGGCCGGGTCAGCCGTTAGATATACGTTGTTCCTGACACCTATTGATTCCAAATACTCCAGCGTGGCAGTTTCTCTGGCGAAAATTGCGGTTGCTCTTTTTAGATGGGCGGCCATAAACCGTTCAAAATCACGATTCGCCGAAAACGGACCTACTGACGCTCCCCACAATACAAGAGGCTTGTCTCTTGCCAGAATAAAATCATCCATATTAACAAAAGCGTTGGGGGTGCCGTAGTCCAGCGAGTAGTTATCTCCCCCCACTGATAAAACGGCCTTGCATTCCGGCAAAAATTTTGAAAGCGGGCGATAGATAATGTATTTTTCGGATCCGGGCAGAAGGTATTTGCGGAAATTTCTTTCAAACCATGCCGGACTGAAACGTGATCTTTGTGGGAATGCATGATTGTGGATGGCGGGGTTTATTTCACGGGCTGCCTGTTCGGCGGCGGCTTCTTTGGTCGGGAAAAAGGAAACGGCTTCATATCGGGGGGCGGCATAGAAGTTGTCAAGTATGGCGGTAGTGCCACGAATTATGGCTTCACAACCGCGGTTTTTGTAGGAACTGTTTCCAGCTAGAATGAAACTTTCCGCCATCTAGTTTCTCCTCATAATGTATACCATAATATATATTAAATCAAAAGCCAGTTTGTTTATCAATGATTGGAGAATCGCCGAAATTTGTTTTTTAAAACTTTAAGGGTATTACGCAACATATGACTGAATTTGTAGAGCATGGAAAGTGCCTGGTTGTTTGCGATTAAGTAAATAATTTTGTGTTTCGTTGTCAAAGCCTTGTTTTGTTTCAAAATCTTATATTGTTCGCGCAGCAACGGCAAATCACTATTTCGCAGCGCCATAGACAAACGGGTTGCGGCATACCGCACGGCAACCATTGTTTTGTATTTATTTCTTTCATCCTCCGGCATTGGTATGTCATTAAGCACGGAATTTAATATCTCAAGGTAGCTTGCTATCGCGCTTAAACGGGCTTTTATGGACTTTTGGTTGTTATGTGAGATGCTGGAATCCCTGCAAAGATAATACAACAGGGGTTCGTCTATGAAGCCGCGTTCATATTTGTAATACAAGGGCAATAACATTTGCCAGTTCGGGCCTATTGTGGCGGGGAATATGGTTCTGGCGGGATGGGTGTCGTCAAACTCCTTCATTCTGGCCATGTGGCAGCCTGCCACAAAAATTGAATTTGACAGCAGTAGGTGGATAAATTGGTTGCGCTCGAATCTGTTAGGATTTTTTTTCGACAGCAAGCCTGTTGTTTTAGTTAAATCCTTTTCATTAATAATCCACGCGTCGCTTGTCACAACGGCGCAGGCTGGGTGCTCCCGTAAGTAATCGAGCTTTTTTTGCACGGAATCCGGTGTAAGAAAATCATCATATTCCGGCCAGCATAAAAATTCTCCCCGGACCCGTTTGAGGGCAGTGTTAAGGGCGGCGGACACCCCTGCATTTTCCTGAAAAATATACTCAAATCCCATGCCGGCTTCTTGAAACTTTGTTTCGTACGACAATATTATCTCGCGCGTCCCGTCAGTTGAACCGTCATCAACATAGATATATTCGATATTTTTATAAGTCTGGCTGAGAATCGAATTCAATAGTCTGTGGACAAAAGCAACCCCGTTCCAGCCGGGTGTTACTATGCTAACCAGGTTTTTAGTGTATTGCCTTGAATTTTGCGTCAAGCTGATTTCGTTCCCCATTTTAACCTCGAGTTAAGATATTGGCGGAGTATTTTAATAATTTGCCGCATTTCAGATGTATTCCGGAATAGGATGAAAATGACCGCGTTGGGTATTATCAGGCTGACAAGTCCGCGTCCGGCGAATGTCCACCAACCGCCGGCGCTAAATAATGTGGAACAGATAAACGCTGTTATTGCCGCATTGGCTGCGACGACCGCCAGATAAAGGCCATAACGCAGAAAATAGCCCCGCGCCGGAGCGGCGAAAATATGTTTATACACAATAATTGCACGGTACCAGAATGGAAAAATAAAAGTGCTTAAAATCATGCCGAGAAATACGCCCGACACCCCCATATAATCGGCCAGAATTAATGAAAACACCAAATTGGCAACTGCTTGAAATGCCGGCAAATATTTATCCTGCGCATAAATTCCGCCGGATGTTTTAACGACATACAAAGACACCCTGGCTCCAGTAAGGTAGTAATCCGTGAGAATGATTGCGACTGTCGCCTGACTGAAAAGATACTCTTTCCCGACCCACAGCACAATAAACGGATTGAGCATATTATAAAAACACACGGCAGTGGCGCCGAATGCCCAAAAAGTTATGAAATCCAGCACTTTTGATTTCTCAAGGCACTTCTCTTTAGATTCCGTTGATATCAGATTGCCAAAGCTGGCGGCAACACTGTTTGGCGCAAGCAGCAGGAACCCTTTAACCACGCCAATAATCATAACGTAGTTGGAATATATGCCAGCCAAAGAGACGCTGAGCCGGGCCGAAATAACAAGAGTGGCTATTCCGTTGACGCCGAAATCGCCGATCTTATGCCAAAGCATGGCTTTAACATTTTTTTTGATGAGCTGCAGGTCTTCTTCCGGCAGTTTCTCTTTAGTTTCAAAGCTTACCTCAGGATAAGACTTTTTTATATACCGGTTTGTGAAATATCTTTCCAGGAAAATCACTGCTGATTGCGTAAGCAGGTACGCGAAATAGTTGTGCGTGGTAAGTAAAACCGTTATTTGCGCGGCTGTCCATAAGAGGTTGAATCCGACCGCAAATGGTACGGTTTTATAAGTTTTTTGATCGGCGGTAATCAGGGTTTGCGGATAAATAAGCAAATAGCCGGCTACGGTATTTGCCAGAAAGATTAAATAGTAAATATGAAGGTGTTCTATAGGATTGTGGCTTTTTACCAAGTATTGGAGGAACGGAGCAAGCAACAGGCCCGCTATGGATATTGCTACTGCGACATATTGGTATACCCGCCTGTAAAAGGCCATTAATGTGCTTATGTGGTGATAATCTTTGCTGGCAAGAGGTTTGTATAAACTGAAGCCGATCGCGGTAGACAGTCCCATGTCGGCAATGGAGAGGAACATGAACACATTGCCTAAAACTCCATTAATACCGAGATATTCGCTTCCCAAAACTTTTATGAAAACCGTACGCGAAATAAAATTAAGCAGCGCCATTGACACTGTCCGCAGAACGGAATACTCAATGTTTTTTAGAGCGTGCGCAGTTCTCATATTCTTTTGTTTTGGAAAGTTCCCTTGTGGCGCGTGGGTTATCGTGCGGTTTTGTCTGTATTGCTAAAGTATTTATGCCAATTGAAGGCGGTTTCTATTATCGTTTCAATTTCTGGAAATTGAGGCTTCCAGCCTAGAATTTTTTCGGCTTTCGTGCTGGAGCCTATCAAGCGCGCGGGGTCGCCCGCCCGTCTGCCGGTTTCGGTAACCTGCACCGGTTTCCCCGTAATTTTTTCCACGGTTTTTATCACTTCCCGCACTGAAAAGCCTTTGCCGTTGCCAAGGTTGAAAGAATCGCTTTCCCCCCCTTTCTCAAGATATTCCAGCGCCAGAATATGCGCGGCGGCTATGTCTGTGACGTGGATGTAATCCCTTACGCAGGTGCCGTCCGGCGTGGGGTAGTCGGTTCCGAAAATCTTGATGTCCTTTCGCACTCCCTGCGCCGCGTCTAGAGCCAGCGGGATAAGGTGCGTTTCCGGGTCGTGCCATTCGCCGGTTTCACAGTCAGGGTCGGCCCCTGCGGCGTTGAAATAGCGCAGATTGACGTGTTTTATCCCGTAGGCGCGTTCATAATCTTTAAGCGCGGTTTCCACCATAAGCTTAGTGCGCGCGTAATTATTGACAGGCTGTTGCGGGTGGTTTTCCGTCATCGGGATTTCAACCGGTTCGCCGTAAGTCGAGCAAGTTGACGAGAAAATAAAGTATTTCGCACCGCCGTTTTTCATCGCGGTCAGCAGATTTATGGCGTTGCATACGTTGTTTTCGTAATATTCGGCGGGTTTCTCCTCGCTTTCGCCTACATAAGTGTAGGCGCACAGGTGCATTACAGCGTGGATTTTATACTTTTTGAAAATTTCGGCAAGTTTTTTCTTATCGCCCAAATCGCATTCTTCAACTATTCCCCACTTCGCCAATTCTCGGTGCCCCCTGCTGAAATTATCCAGCACAACCGCGTTAAAACCGTGTTTAACCAGTTCTTTCGCGACGTGCGAGCCGATATAGCCGGCCCCGCCCGCAATCAGTATGTATTCAGTGTTTGATGTCATATTCTTTCGCGATATCCTTGACGCTTTGCGTTTTGTCCAACGCGCACAAAAGAGTGCCGTTTTGCGTTTGGATGAACGCGCCGTTATTTAAGTCGCAAACAGCGGCGGAATTGCGGGCTATAATAAGCGAATTTTTGCAGTCTTTCACGACAGCGTTGCCTTTTATAACATTGCCGTTTTTATCTTTAGCGCAGTTTTCATAAACCGCTTTCCACGATCCCACGTCGCTCCATTTAAAGCGTGCCGGCAGCAGCCAAACTTTACTGCTTTTTTCCAAAACCCCGGTATCCAGAGAGATATTCGGCATTTTGGAGAAAAGCGCAGCTAATTCCTTTTGCGAAAACCGACCGTTTTTTAAGGCTTTTTTCTCTATTTCCGAAAGTATGCGCGCGGTTTGCGGCATATGTTTTCCTATTGCGGCAAGCAATACGGATGCGCGCGCAACGCAAATTCCAAGATTCCAATAGTAATTCCCGTTTTTGACGAAAGTTTCCGCTTTCCCAAGCGGCGGTTTCTCAATGAATTTTTGCACGGGCGACGGCGTGCCGCCGTTTTTTCCGGCGCAAATGTAGCCGTATCCAGTTTCAGGTGTTTTGGGTATAACTCCCAGGCAGACTAAAGCGTCTTCTTTCGCAGCTTTTTTAGCGGCTGATTTTATCGCGCTTTTAAACCGCATATTGCCTTCTATTTTATGGTCGGCGGGCATTATGACCAAAACCGGATCGCCGCTCTGTTTCGCCAGGATTGCGGCTAATCCAGCCGCCACGGTTGTTTGCCGGCCCTCTGGTTCCTGAATGTAACGTACTTTTATGTTTTTGCATTCGTCGGTTTTCGCCAGGCGGAGGTGTTTTTTGTTTGTAACCGCTATGGCATGATCGGCGAACAGGGCGGCGCGCTCCAGAGTTTCACGGTATAGGGTTTTTACACCCAGCAGGCGCAGATATTGTTTCGGCTTTTCGGGACGGCTGAGCGGCCACAGTCTTGTGCCAGATCCGCCTGCCAGAATAACCGCTATAATCTTTGGATTCATAACTCATACCAATGAAAAAGCCCGGTCATTATCCGGGCTTTTCCCGATGAAAGTTCTGCCTATACCGCGACGTTTGTTTTATCTTCTTCCCGTTCTTTACCGGGAGCGTCCGTTTCCGGCTGGTCCGGTTTTTCACCCGGTTCTTTCGCTTCCTTGCTTTCGTCCCGATAGTAGTAGTTGTAATGGTACTTATAATAGCTGCCGTAGTAGGAATAGGATAAGCCGCCCAGCTTGGACATGTTCACTACCGCGCCTAATATTTTAACGCCTGTTTTCTTTAATCTGGAGATGGCGTTAGCAATCAGTTTAACGCGAGTTTTCCCGTGCTTGATGACGAAAATACAGCGCTCAATGTGGCGGCCCCAAAGCATAATGTCGCTTATCGGAAAAACAGGCGGACAGTCGATAATAATCCTGTCGTAATTCTTTTTACCCCAGTTTACCAAAGCCGACACACGCGGGGTGTTTAGCAACTCCGCCGGATTGGGCGGACGGGGTCCGCATGGCAAAACGTCCAGATTTTCCAGTTCGGTTTTCTGGATATACCCCGCTATTTCCGAGGGATCGGCGCCTTTGGCCAGGAAATCGCTGACGCCTTTGGAGTTGGACACTTTAAATAGCTTGTGCATGTTGGAACGGCGGAGATCCCCGTCAATTACCAGTACGCGTTCTCCCGCTTGCGCTATCGCCACGGCGATGTTTGCGCACACATAGCTTTTTCCTTCGCTCTGCACCGAACTGGTGACCAGGAAAGATTTGTTTGCTTCATCCACTTCCGCGAAATCAACCATTGTGCGCAGGTTGCGTACCGCTTCACTGGTCAGCGACTGGTTTTTGTCGAATAAAGTCTGGTAAACGGCTATCTTTTTCTGGTTTTTCTGGCCCTCGCCGATCGGCAGCAATGACAAAAACGGCAGTCCCAGCTTGGTTTCCACGTCATCCTGGGTTCTTATGGACTGGTCTATAAGCTCGACAATCATGACCATGACAAATCCCAGCGCGAATCCCAATCCCACGCCTATTGCGATATTCAAGAGTTTTCTGGGTTTTATCGGTTCGGACGGCACTACGGCGGGGTCAATCAGGCGGATATTATTGCTTAAAAGCTGGCCGGATAAATCAATTTTCAGGCTGGTTATTATCCGTTTTGTTTCCTGCTGGATTTGAATATTAATCGAGTCCAGGTTGGCTTTCAGCGCGACAACTGAAGGATGTTTTGCAGTATATCTGCTGGACAGGGACGCTATTTCCGATTCTTTCAGCGCTTTCTGTTGTTTTAGTTCCTGGATAAGAGTGTTGTTGACCACCGCCGGCAATGATTCGAACAATTCGTCTGACGATAACTGGTTTTGCTGTCCCTGCAACGCGTTCAGCACGTCTTTGGACATGAACAGCTGGTTGCTGAGATTTTCGTCTATGTATGCCTCGGCAACTTTGTTGGCCAGTGTCGCGGCGAGATCTGGGTTGTGCGATTCCACCTGGACATATACCAGACGGCTTCTCTGCACCGGAGTTATTGTGACCGCTTTTGACAGTTTCCCAATGCCGCCGGGATTAGCGAAATCCTCATAGCGTTCCAGGTTTGATGAACTGTACACTTTAGACAAGAGTGTTCTGCTTTTCAAAAGCTTGTATTGTGTCTGGTAATAGTCCTGATTGGCCCGTTCCACCATCGGGCCGGACTGGAGCGTTACTCCGGAATTTTTCTCTTTTTCGATAACCAGAAGGCTGGAGGCCTGATAGACCGGTTTTGTTTTTACCGTTATCAGCACGGCCAATAAAATCACCGACAGCCAGCAGGATAAAAGTATCCAGCGCCGGCGCATCATGATTTCCAGGTATTGTATCAGATCTATTTCGAAATTTTTGTCTTGCTCAGCCATTTGGTCAAATCCTAGAAGAAGCTTTGCGGGACGAACACAACATCGTTAGGTTCCAGTTCAATGTCCGCGCTTTTGTCACCATCTTTTGTGATTTTGGATATTTCAACTTTGATGAATTCACTTTTACCTTTATGCCTGCGGAGCACTCTTGTCCTGTCCTGGGCGGCGATTTCCGTAAACCCTCCGGAAAGAGTAATCGCTTCCAAAACGGTTATTTTGCGTTCCGCGGGAAGGTCGATGGAGCCGGGTTTTTTTACTTCGCCCAGCACATATACGTTTTTGTTTGAATACTCTTTTATGAGAACGCTTACCTGCGGGGATTTCAGGTACTGGGAAAGTTTTTCGGACAGGATGTTTTCCGCTTCCGGAACGGTAAGCTTTCCGATTTTGGTTTGCCCGGCCAGCGGGATGTTGATTGTTCCTGTTCCACTGACCCGCACTGTCCTGTTCATCTCCGGTTCCTGAAAAATGGTTATTTCCAGGAGATCTCCGGGCTGGATTTCATAATTTGACACGCTTTGGCCCAGCTGTCCTAACGCTGAAAGCACGGCTTTTTCATCAATTGATTCAACAGCTTCCAAAGACGATGGCGGTACCATGTCCTGTTTTTCCGCGGAAGAGCCGGTTTGTTTGAAATTTTCTGCCGTATTTACTTTTTTGGACGCCGGCGCGGAGCAGGCGGAAATAAAGAAAACCGCGCTAAACACTAAAATGTATACATTTCGCATAATTAAATTATAGCAAATAATGATGAAACCGCCCATTAGAAAGAGAAGGCTAGGCGTTCGCTTTTTCGGCTATTTCACAAACCACATGCGCAATGTGGATATGGCATTCCTGAATGCGGGGTGTGTTAGATGACGGCACTATTATCGGCAGATTGACCAGATCTTTCAGTTTCCCGCCGGTGCCGCCCAAAAGGCCCACCGTATAGCTGCCGCGTTTTTTTGCGGCTTCCACGGCTTTTATGATATTTTCGCTGTTCCCCGAGGTGGATATGGCGATAACCACATCTTTATCCGTGGCGAAAGCCTCAATCTGGCGTGAGAAAATTTCGTCATACCCGAAATCGTTGCCTATTGCCGTAATTGTAGAGGTGTTGACGTTTAACGCCAGCGACGGGAGGGCTTTGCGGTTAAGTTTGTATCGTCCCACGAATTCGGCGGCGATGTGCTGTGCGTCAGCCGCGCTGCCGCCGTTGCCCATGGCGATTATCTTGCCGCCGTTTTTCAGAGAAGAGGATGTTTTTTCCGCAAAAACGAGTATTTCTCTCTCAATATTTTTTG
This sequence comes from Elusimicrobiaceae bacterium, assembly GCA_041667045.1. Taxonomy (GTDB): domain Bacteria; phylum Elusimicrobiota; class Elusimicrobia; order Elusimicrobiales; family Elusimicrobiaceae; genus JAQVSV01. The sequence goes on from JBAYFS010000012.1 coordinate 14,587, forward strand.
AAAGGCGCAATACTTCAATAAGTTCATCCGCCGCATTAGTGATGAAAGTCATAGATTTCCTCCAGATACTGGTAATGATAGCAAAACACAAGGTTTTTTAAAATCGAAATTCTTGAGTCAATTGCGGCAGCGCGGGCATTTCTCTATTTCGGAAACAGCGCCAATTAAGCTAAAATTTATATATGAATGTTTTATTCGTATGCACCGGAAACGTAAATCGCAGTTTCGTCGCCGAAAAATATCTAGCAAAACTGGCGACTGAAGCCAAGGTGGACATTGTCGTTGATTCCTGCGGAATCGGCGCTCAGCCGTATTACAAGGTTCCGCCGCAGGCCGATTCATACCTCAAAAGTAATGCGGGAGTGCAATCTTATTCTCACTCGCCGAAACTTATAACGGAAGAACTTATAGCATGGGCGGATCTGATTCTGGTTATGGAGGATTTTCAGTTTGATATCATTTCCGATAAGTATCCCCACAGCGTCAGGAAAATGCATCTTTTCCTGGATTACTGTCTAGACAAGCCCGGCGATTTGGTTGATCCTATGGGCAAAAGCGACAAGGTTTTCCTGGCGGCTTTTTCGAAGATAAAAGAAGGCGTTGACCGTTTGTTTGCGAAACTTATAACCGGTTAATTGTTTTTAGTTTCGCCATAAATAAAAAACCCCCGTTTCCGGGGGGTTTTTTATTTATAGTTTGCGATTTTAGAAAGTCGCTCTGATTTGCAGTCCGGTCACATGGTCTTTGTAATTGAACTGGCCTTCGTTGGAGGATCTGTTCTTGTAGTCGTAAGCAAGGGCCGCTTTCAGCCACGGCTGGATGTCGTAACCAACGTCTACGCCAAGGCGCAGATAACCGTCTTTTCTTTTTTCATTGAGTCCCGGGGTGTTTTCGGGATAGACCACATATTCGTAGCCGAACGCCGCGCCGACATCCCATTTCGTTCCTATTTTGTGGTTGAAAATAAGATTTGTCAGTGTTGAGGTATAGTATCGGCTGTTCACATAGGTTGACTCTATATTGTCCCGGATTCCCTGCAGTAGAAGAGTGGAGTTTTCGGTAGCCTGCCACGAAAGTCCAAGACCGTAGGAGAACGTGGTGGCGTTGTTGGATGCAGTGTTTAAGGAATTTTTGTAATTGCGGAACTGCGCACCTGCTGAGACGGTTCCGGTGACTTTGTTCGCAATTTTTCCTTCCAGTCCGCCGTTAATTTTATTGATCGTTGAATTATTGGCGGTGTTGCTTTTGTATGCCACATTATTGAAGTTATAACCCAATACTGCAAGCGTTTGCGGCATAAGCTTGTAAGTGCCGGCCACGCCAACGGTAACCTGGTTTCTGTCGAGAGCGGCATACTCGGTGGCTAAATACTTGTTATAGGCGTCCGCCACTTCGACTCTGAAGCCGTAGTTGCCTTTGAGCGGAGACTCGAGCAGGAAGTTCACATCATTTTCAACACGTTTCGCGCGGGCGGTAAGTTCCGACGACGCCTGATCCGTGGTCGCCAGGAATTTCTCACCCAGTTTCATGTTTATATCCTTCCCGACGGTCGCCGTTCCGGAGATGTCAGCCGTATGGTGCACGGCGTTGTTGTTGCTAGGACTTACAGAATAGGTAATCAGGTCAAGCTGATACCCGGCTTGAAGTTTAAGACGATTCGAGAATTTCTGGCTGAAGCGTACTCCAACCGCTGAATCGTTTATCCAAGCGCCCTTGGCGTTAGATTGAAGATAAATATTGCTGTCATATTTCCCCTCAGTGCTTACGAAGGGATCAATGTTCAATCCGCCAAGTTTAATGTTCTGCATGGTCCAGCCGGTGCTGATCATGCTCATTAGTGTTACTGCCGAAACCACTATCTTTCTCATTTAAATCCTCTCTTGATTAATATTTCCTAAATTTTGCTGAAACTACGGCGTGGACGGGCTTATTTTCTGCGCTTCCTTCTCTTCTTGCGAGGGAATGACGTTTGTTTTCGGCTGCAGGATCATGTCTTTGGGCGCACCCGGCTGGTCGTTGTCGTCATCCTGATCTTTCTGATCATCGCCATCCTTGTCTTTTCCCTTGCCTTTTTCATCTTTGGCCTCGGATTTAATGCCCGAACTGTCACCTACGACCATAACCGTGGTTTCTTTGGTCGAGAGATTTGATTTAACAACCTGGCCCTGAGTTACGGTAATAACCGGACCGTCTGTTCCTGTTTTGGCTTCAACCGAGCTGTTATTGGTAAAAACAAAGACATTGCCCTGTCCGTCGCGGACTTCAACGGGCATGCCTTCGCCTGAACTGATCGTTGCGCCGGTTTCGGTTCCAAGAACTGAAAAGCTCGATCCCGCGGGCCCCGTGACTGTCAACCCGGCTGCTTTGACTTCAAGCGTTCCGGTGATAACCTTAAAGACCACGTCTGAATCCAGGTCTTGGGGAAACGGATCACCCTGGTTAAGTTCCATTATGAGTTGATTCCCTTTCATTACCTGCACTTTGCCGGTAATGGATACAAATTCTACCGGAGCCTTTGCCGAAGGCCTGCCTATCCGCGGCGGCTGGGGCGGTGGTACGAACCTTTGCGGTGTGGGGGGTGCTGGCGGTGGTGTGGGGGGTGCTGGCGCTATGGGAGTAGGAAAATCAATATTATTCCGCCCCGCTTCGGCTATCCCCAAAGCCGAAAACAACACTACTGCTGTCACTGCTATTAGTTTTTTCATCCTCAACCTCCTAAGTTTTTAAATCATGCATTGCAACAACTAGATTTATGATAGCATAACTCCGAATAAATGTGCAATACTTCGCGGATATGTGACTTTTGTCATATTCCCGCCGGTTCTATAAATTTCTTGTTTATCCACCCTTTCAGTCCTTCCTTCGGAAGTCCTATTTCATACCATTCGCCGTTGGCGCTGATGATATCTACGACGTGGCCTTCCGGAACCGTTGCGGCGGCGCCGAAATTATCGCCCGGGCCGGTTCGGAGTTCCCCTATACCGTCCACCACCACCGCGGGATTCCTGGGGCTTGTTTCCACCTGCGCCAGATACCAGCCTCCGCAAACTATCGTCACAAACGCCGCAAAAACAAGTGCGCGCATGAGGTGCGGTCTGGCGTTTTTCCAAAAACTGTAAAACATGAGCAGGAAGATAAATGCCCACAAAGACAGCAGCGTAAGGCCTTTCAGTTCTGTCCGGGAAAAATACGAGAACAGATTGAACAGGGTTTCCGGAATTCCTTCTGGCACAAGCCGTGTTCCAGCCTGATTCATGGCGAACGCCAGATTGTGGCGGATATCACTGTCACGCGGAAGAAGCGAAAACGCTTTATAGTAATTCGCCACCGCGCGGCCCGGCTTGTTCGTTTTATAATAGGAATTGGCGAGATTGTAATAATAATAAGGATTATGGGGAGCCTGGCGCGCCAGTTCGCGGTAGAGGGATACCGCTTCCTCGAAATTTCCGTTGCGGTATGCCTCTCCCGCCCGCGTTTCCGCGCTTTCCTGGGCGAAAGTTCCCGCGGACAGCATAACCGCCGCGGCTATGGCCGTAAATATCATAGAGCGGAACTTTTTCATTTTTTAAGCTCCTTTTCAAGTTTGCCGATAAGCGTCATAAGCCTGACGGAAACCGGTTCCATACCGGCTCCGAACGTGTGCGCGGACGCGGGCGCGAAGCGTATCTGCTCCAGTTCGCTCCAGATCCGGTCCAGCGTGGAAATGGTTTCTTCCGGCAGGGACGGATAAAGCTGGCGCATCTTCGCCAAGGTCTGGCGGAACGGTTTTCCGTTTATCTGTTCATTGAGTTTGTCGCTTAAATAGTCTCCCAGCGCGTCCGACATGACTCCCACCGCGTCGCCCGGTTTGCCCGCGCTGAACATTTCCTCGCTCTGTTTTATCGCCGAGCGGGCTTTCGCGTAAGCTTTTCTGTGGCGGACTTTGCCTCCGTCCTTATTGCGCAGGGTGACGACGAGATTTGCCAGCGCGGTTATAAGCAGCAGGATAATCGGGATTATGGTTTTCCCTTCGAGCCTGGCGGCGGAGGCGAGGAAAACTGAAAAGCCGGACGGCGAGCCGGATTTGATGTAGCTGATATCCGAGCCCAGCGCTTTCACGCCGTTGGACGGTTCCGAGCCGGTGAATGAAATCTGCGGAGCGTCGTTGCTGTCGCCCGGCAGGACTTTGAGCGTCATCGGCATGGTGCTTATGTTTTTATAAGCCCGGCTTGCCGGGTCGAAGTAGGAAATGTGTATTTCCGGAATAGTCTGGTTGCCTGACATGCGCGGAATCAGCACGGTTTTGAATGTTTTGTTCCCCTGCACGATGTCGTTGTTTTTCGAAATGTCCACTGACGTCACCATGTCGTAGGTTTTGAAGGCCGGCATTTTCGGCAGTTCAGGCGCGGTGATGGACTTGATGTTGCCCACGCCCGCCACGGTTATGGTGAGATTGGCGGCTTCGCCCACTTTCAGCTGATGGCGGTCCACGCTGGCTTTTATGCTGCAGGAGCCGGTCAGGCCGTTGAAATCCGCCGGTTTGCCGGTTTCGGGAACGGGCAGTATGTCAACTGTTATGGGATTGGTTTTTACCGTTTTTGTCATGCGGGCCATGTTGCCGCTCAGGAAATTCTGCAGGAAGTCCGGCGAGAACGGGTCCATGTCCGAATCGGAACGCGCCTGATAGCGTATTTCCGCCGTAGTGATCACCGTTTTGCCGGGCATGGCGCCGAACAGCGCGGTTCGTATTTCAAGGAACTGGTAAGACCGTCCGTTCACTGTTTCAACGCCCGTGCGGGACGGCGGCAGATCTTCGGAAAGGAACTGGTTCGTCTGGGGCGGAGTGTAGTCCGGGTTTCCCAGCAGCGCGACGGCTGTGTAAAACCGCATGGTGAGTATTATCTGCTCGTTTACATAAGCGCTGGTTTTATTGACGAAGGCTTTCGCGAAAACATCCGGACTTTGCGGATCCTCCTGCCTTCGCCGCGCCTGGCCCTGGGGCGCGGCCTGCTGCGCCGTCTGAGATCCGGCCTGGTTCCCCGCCGGCGGGATAACTTTGACTTCTATGGGCGTTGACGCATAAGTCTGGCCGTTATAGGAAACGCGGATTTCGCCTATCACCGCCTGGCCCACGAAACGGGGCGCGAGCGTGTAGGTGTAGATAAGAGAACTTGAAATGGCGCCGTTTATTATGGAAATATTCTGGCTTTGCCCGGCCCGGTAGGCGTTGAAATTCGGCAGCGACGGCAAAATAGGGTCCTTCACTTCGCTCGCCGCGCCGGTCACCTGGACCGTCAGCAGGATGCTGTCGTTGAGCGCGACCACTTTTTTGTTTACGGAAGCGCGCACTTCGAACGCGTTTGCGGCGGAGCAGGCCGCGCACAGCGCCGCCGTAAGAATTGAATAGCGTAATAGTTTTTTCATAAGCGCACCTGAAATTTTACCAGTCTTTCCCGCTGTCGGGCGGGGGCATCGCGGGACGTGACTTCATCTGCTGAGCCTGTTCTTTTTGCTGCTGGTTTTCTTTTTCCTGCGCCATCTGCATTATGCGGTCGGCGTCGGACTTGGGCATCTGGTTTTTTTTCTGCTCGTTATTCTGCTTGTCTTTCTGGTTCTGATTGTCTTTGTCTTTTCCGTCGGACTTGTCCTTGCTCTGGTTCTGCTGTCCGCCCTTTTCGTCTTTTTTCTGATCTTGCTTCTGCTGGTCCTGTTTCTGTTGGTCTTGCTTTTGCTGATCTTGTTTTTGTTGGTCCTGTTTTTTGTCCTGCTTTTTTTCGCTCTCTTTAAGGGCCAGCTGGAGGTTGTAAATTGTTTTCTCGTCGCCGGGCCGCAGTTCCAGCGCTTTTTTATAGCTTTTTGCCGCGTCCTTCATCTGGCCTGCTCGGAACAGGGCGTTGCCCATGTTGTAGTGGGCATCCGCGCCCAGTTTCTTGGAGGCTTTGCCCGCCACGGCGAACGATTCTTCGGCTTCCTTGTATTTTTCCAGACGGTAAAGCGCGTTGCCCGCGTTAAAAAACGCGGCGTCGTTGTTTGGATTTTTTTCCAGGGCCTTGCCGTAGGTGTCGAACGCTTTTTCGTAATCCTTCGCGGCGTAGGCTTTATTTCCCTGGCGTATCAGGCTGTCGCCTTTTTCGGCGCGCGCCGCCGGAGCAATCCCCAGCAGAATCACAAAAAGAAGGAAATTAAAATTCATTTTTTCTCCTCCGTTCTTCTCGCATGTTTCCTTAAGCGGAAAGTCATTCTGCGTTCCGGTATCAGCATTTCCAGCAGCAGCAGGATTATGCCGATGAGCAGAGGGATCTGATAACGGTTTTTGTACTGGGCCTGGTTTTTTCCCTTCCATTTCGAGCGGCTGAGGCTTTTTAGCGCCTCGGCGATTTTAGTGGAAACTTCCTCCGGACCGGTGTACCTGATATACGCGCCGCCCGTTTCGGCCGCTAGTTTAATGAGGGTTTTTTCGTCCAGCCGCGTTACGATGGTCTGGCCTTTGTCGTCTTTTCTGTAGCCGGTAAGCTGGCTGCCGCCGTCTTCGGTCGGAATAACCTCGCCTTCCGGACTGCCGATGCCGATCGCGAAAATGGCAATACCCGCGTTTTTCGCGTTTTTAATCGCGTCGTCAAGCTTGCCTTCGTGGTCTTCTCCGTCGGTTATCAGGATCAGCGCTTTCTTGCCGGGGTATTTCTGGAGCATCACTGCTGATAAATCCACCGCCGCGCCGATATTGGTGCCTTTAAAGGGGATGAGCCCGGGCGAAAGGAAGTCTACGAAATATTTTAGCGCGGTTTCGTCCGTGGTTATTGGGCACTGGATGAAAGCTTTTCCGGCGAAGGCGATAACGCCCGTGCGGTAGTCCTTCAAATCGCTTAGCAGGATATTTATCATCTGCTTGGCGTTTTCCAGACGGGTGGGCTTGATGTCTTTGGCCATCATGGATAAAGACGTGTCCACCGCAATCACCGCGTGCGACACTTCCGCTTCGCTTTCCTTCATTTCCACGCCCCATTGGGGGCCGGCCCACGCCAGGAACAGAAAGCCCAGCGCGGTCATGAAAAGGATTGTTTTAAGCCATTTGCGCCGTTCGCTTTCCTCCTGCGTGAGGCGCGGATACATCTTATCCAGGGCGAGGCGTTTGATTATATTCGTTTTTCTGCGGGCCGAATAAAACACGGCGGCGGCCGCGGCGACGGCCGCGGCCAATATCCATAGAAGAATCAGCGGGTTTCTGAATAACTGCATCAGGGTATCCTCAAAAACAGTGTCCGCACCAGCATGAATTCCGCGAACAGCAGCAGAATCGCCGGTATCAGAAACATCATGTACTTGTCGGTGTAGTTCACCGACGTCTGGTTTTTGTGTTCCGTTTTCTCAAGCTTGTCTATGATGTTGTAAATCTGCGCCAGTTCCCGGCGGTTTTTGGCCTGGAAAAATTCCCCGCCGGTCACGGCTGCCACTTCCGAGAGGGTTTTTACGTCCAGCGGATCCACGCCCATCGCCACCAAGTTGGGGTCCGCGTTTTCGCTCGCCGTGCCGATGGTGTAAATTTTTATCCCGTAGCTCGCCGCGGCTTTCGCCGCCAGCACGGGGTCCGAAATGGTGCCGGTGTTGGAGCGTCCGTCGGTCAGCAGCAGCATTATTTTGCTTTTCGCCTGGGAATTTTTCAGGTGGTTCGCCGCCGTGGCGATGGCGTCGCCTATGGCGGTGCCGTCGTTGTTGGTCATGCCGATGCGGACCTGGTCGAGAAATTCGTCAAGCGAGCCGTAATCGTTTGTCAGCGGACATTGCAGCATGGCCGTGCCTGCGAAAACCACTATGCCTATCCGGTCATTGATTCTTTTGTCTATAAACTCTTTCGCGTTTTGTTTCGCCGCCTCGATCCTGCTGGGCGGGAAATCGTTGGCCAACATGCTCGATGACGTGTCCATGCAGAGCATGATGTCAACGCCCGCCGAGGGCGGAAGAATCTGCTTCCTCACGTCCTGCGGCCTGGCCAGCGCAAGGATAAGGAGAACGACGGCGAACGCGCGCATCAGCTGCGGAATGGTGTCCGACATGCTTATTCTGGGCGACGGATCCGGTTTCATCCGCACCGGCATGGAAAAGCGGATTGACGCTTTTAAAGACGACAGAAAAAGGGTCGCCCACACTATGATGAGCAGAGCCGGTATCAGGAGGAACAGGAAGTAAAGATTTGCGAAACTCATTGCCGTTCCCCCCCGCCGGCGTTTTTGCTTCGCTCCGGCTTTTTGCTTTGCAGGAGCGCCGCGCTCAAATCCTTGAAATCGCCTTCTGCCGCGTAGGCGGGGGCTGTTTCGGAAGGTTGTTCTGCCGGTTCCGTTTTCTGCTCGGGAGTGGTGTCCGCTATCACGGCGCGCAGCACGGAAACATCTTCGTCCCTTTCGCTTTCGCCGGGCACGTGTTTGGCGAATTTCACCATGTCGCACGAGGTGAAAAATTTCCGCGCGGTGGTCAGCACGATTTTGTCTATATCGCGGCGCGAGAGGAGTTTGAGCATGTCGTAAGTGGTGAGTTTGTGGGTGTTTACCCCATAGCGTTCGTCCAGATATTTGCGGGCGATATCGCTCAGCTCGTCATAAAAACGCTTGTAACGGTGTTCTTCCCAGATGCCAGACTTGAGCAGCCGGTCAATTTCTTCGTTGATGCGGATTTCCAGAGGGCGGTTGTCCGTTTTAACAAACGCGCCCGCGGTTTTTCTCTTTTTATAAATGCGGTACGCCGCATAAGCGATCGCCGCCAGCAGGAGCAGAAGCAGCAGCCAGTTCAGCCAGTAAAAAGGCCGGTACGGCCCGGCTATGTCGA